>CAKSZF010000062.1 GCA_934525405.1 uncultured Faecalibacterium sp. | reverse complement strand
TTTGCCTTGCGCTCGGCCAGCACTGCATCGCTGACCTCCAGCGTGATGGAGGCGTTGGGGATGTCGATGGTGATGGTGTCCCCTTCCTCGATCAGGCCGATGGGGCCGCCGGAGGCTGCCTCCGGGCTGACGTGGCCGATGGCAGCACCGCGGGATGCACCGGAGAAGCGGCCGTCGGTGATGAGGGCCACCGTCTTATCCAGCTTCATGCCTGCCAGCGCAGAGGTGGGGTTGAGCATCTCCCGCATACCCGGGCCACCCTTGGGGCCTTCGTAGCGGATGACCACCACATCGCCCGGGACGATCTTGCCCGCGTAGATGGCAGCAATGGCTTCTTCCTCGCTGTTGAACACCCGCGCCGGGCCGGAATGCTGCTGCATCTCCGGGGCCACGGCGCTGCGCTTGACAACGCACCCGTCCGGGGCAATGTTGCCCCACAGGATCTGCAGACCGCCGGTCTCAGAGTAGGGGTTCTCGATGGGACGAATGGCCTTTTCGTTCAGGATATGGGCACCCTTGATGTTCTCGCCAAGGGTCTTGCCGGTGACGGTGGGCACATCCAGATCCAGCAAACCCTTCTTGGCCAGCTCCGCCTGCACCGCCGGGATGCCGCCCGCTGCGTACAGATCCGGCATGTGAGTGGGACCTGCCGGTGCCAGATGGCACAGGTTGGGGGTCTTGGCGCTGATCTCGTTGAACAGCTTCAGGTCGATGGGCACACCGGCCTCGTAGGCGATAGCCAGCAGGTGCAGCACCGTGTTGGTGGAGCAGCCCAGCGCCATATCGCAGGTCAGTGCGTTGCGGATGGAGCGCTCGTTGATGATCTGGCGCGCGGTGATGCCCTTGCGCACCATTTCCATCACAGCCATACCTGCATGCTTTGCCAGCTGCAAGCGCTTGGAGTACACAGCCGGGATGGTGCCGTTGCCGGGCAGTGCGATGCCGATGGCCTCGCACAGGCAGTTCATGCTGTTGGCGGTGTACATACCGGAGCAGCTGCCGCAGCTGGGACAGCAGTTGCAGGTGCAGTCCTCCAGCTGCTCGTCGGTGATCATACCGGCCTTATAGGCGCCCACGGCCTCGAACATCTTGGAAAGGCTCACTTCCTCGCCGCCGTAAGTACCGGCCAGCATGGGGCCGCCGGAGCAGACCACAGCGGGCACATCCATGCGCACCGCTGCCATCACCATGCCGGGCACGATCTTATCGCAGTTGGGCACCAGCACAAGGCCGTCCAGCTGGTGTGCCATCAGCATGGTCTCCACGCTGTCGCAGATCAGCTCGCGGGAGGCCAGAGAGTACTTCATGCCCACATGACCCATGGCAATGCCGTCGCACACGCCGATAGCGGGAATCAGGATGGGGGTACCGCCTGCCATCTGCACACCGGCTTTGACGGCCTCGGCGATCTTGTCCAGATTCATGTGGCCGGGCACGATCTCGCTGTGAGCGCTCACCACGCCGATGAGGGGGCGTTCCAGCTCCTCCGGGGTGTAGCCCAGCGCATAAAACAGGCTGCGGTTGGGCGCGCGCTCCGAGCCTTTGGTCACATTGTCACTTCTCATGGTTTGTTCCTCTTTTCCTTATAACAAAAGACCCCCTCCCAAAGGAGGGAGCCTTTCTTCGTTTTAAAAGCAGCTTTTGGCTGAACTCCTTCCGTCATCGCTTGCGCGATGCCACCTCCCTCACGGAGGGAGGCTTCACGCTGCGGTCAGACAAAAGGCTCCCTCTTTGAGGGGGCTGTCGCCGCAGGCGACTGGGGGAGTTCATTACTTCTTCAGCCAGCTCATCATGCTGCGCAGCTCAGCACCCACCTTCTCGATGGGCAGCTCGGCCTCCATACGGCGCTTGGCAAGGAAGTGCACCTTGCGGCCGCCCTTGGGGCTCATCTCGGTCAGGAACTCGGAAGCAAAGGTGCCGTCCTGGATCTCGGTCAGAACCTTCTTCATCTCCTTGCGGGTCTCCTCGGTGATCAGGCGCTTGCCGGTGCGGTAGTCGCCGTACTCAGCGGTGTTGGAGATGGAGTAGCGCATCTTGGAGAAGCCGCCCTCGTTGATCAGGTCAACGATCAGCTTCATCTCGTGGCAGGTCTCAAAGTAAGCCATCTCGGGCTCGTAACCGGCCTCCACCAGCGTATCGAAACCGGCGTGGATCAGCTCGGAAACACCGCCGCACAGCACGGCCTGCTCGCCGAACAGATCGGTCTCGGTCTCCTCCTTGAAGGTGGTCTGCAGGATGCCTGCACGGCCAGCGCCGATGCCGGAAGCATAAGCCAGAGCGATATCCTTGGCCTTACCGGTGTAGTCCTGCTCCACGCAGATCAGAGAGGGGCAGCCCTCGCCCTCGGTGTACAGGCGGCGCACGATGTGGCCGGGGCCCTTGGGGGCGATCATGATGACGTCCACGTTCTTGGGAGCGGTGATGGTCTTGAAGTGGATGTTGAAGCCGTGTGCAAAGGCCAGTGCCTTGCCCTCGGTCATGTAGGGAGCCACCTGCGTGTTGTAGATATCGGCGCACAGCTCGTCGGGCACCAGCATCATAACAACGTCACCGGCCTTGGCAGCCTCTTCCACTTCCATCACCTTGAAGTTTTCGTGGGTGGAAGCGAACTCAGAAGCCTTTGCCCAGTGAGCAGAACCCTTGCGCAGGCCGACCACAACGTTGACGCCGCTCTCGGCCAGATTCTCAGAGTGTGCATGACCCTGGCTGCCGAAGCCGATGACAGCGACGGTCTTGCCGTCCAGCACGCCGAGGTTGCAGTCGGAATCGTAGTATTTCTTGATAGCCATAATCGTTAGTCTCCTTTTACCTTTTCTGGTTGGTTTATCTTCTGGTCTTGTATGCTCTGTTCTATCTTTCGCTCACCCTGAGCGGAAAAGCAATGTGATTTATGCCCGTCTTGTGCCCGGCGGGGGCAGCTGGACGGAGCGCACCTCCTGCGGCGGCTTCTGGATATGCTGGTGCATCCCGCCGCGCTCCAGTGCAGTAACGCCGGTGCGGCACTGCTCAAGGATATTGTAACCCTCGAACATTTTTAAGAATGCGTCCAACTTGTCCGGTCGGCCGATGAGTTCAAACACCATGCTGTCCGGGGAAAGATCAATGATTTTTGCCTTGTAGATGCAGGCGATTTCCCGCAGTTCGGTGCGGTTGTGCACGTCCGATTCCACCTTGAGCAGCAGCAGCTCCCGCTCCAGCGATTTTTCGCTGTCCAGCACGAACACCTGCCGGGTGACCTCCAGACGCTCGGTCTGCAATACCAGCTGCTGCAAAGCCTTTTCGTCGCTGGTAATGGTCACTGTGATGCGGCTGACTGCCGGGTCGTTGGTGGCAGACACCGTAAGGCTGTCGATGTTAAAGCCACGGCGGCAGAACAGGTTGGACACCCGGGCCAGAACGCCGCTCTGGTTGTCCACCAGCAGGCTGATGACCCTGCGCTGATCAGATTCCATGATGCTGTGTCCTCCTTATTCCATGATGATGTCGTTGATATCGCCGCCGCCGGGGATCATGGGCAGCACCTTTTCGTCCTTGTCAATGATGCACTCGATCCAAGTGGGGCCTTTCTGCTGCAAGGCATCTGCAAAGGCTTCCTGAAACTCCGGCAGGTTGGTGCAGCGGTAGCCCTTCAGGCCAAAGCCGTCTGCCAGCTTGACAAAATCGGTCTTGCGGTGGGGGTCGGTCTGGCTGTAACGCTTGCCGTAAAAACTGGTCTGCCACTGGCGCACCATGCCCAGCACCGAGTTATTGAAGATGACCGTGATGATGGGCAGCTCGTAGCTGACGGCGGTGCAGGCTTCGTTCAGGTTCATGTGGAAGGAGCCGTCGCCGGTAAACATCACCACACGCTGCTGACGTCCCAGTGCCATCTGGGCACCAATGGCAGCGCCGTAGCCAAAGCCCATGGTGCCAAGGCCGCCGCTGGTGATAAAGCCGCGGCTCTTGGTGTGGCGCAGGTACTGCGCCGCCCACATCTGGTGCTGGCCCACATCGGTAACATACACGGCATCGGGGCCGCACTGGTTGCACACCTCGCCGATGACCTGATGGGGCATCAGCCGGGTGGGGTCGGACACAGGATGGTAATCCTGTGCCTGCCAGCTCTGGATCATCGTCATCCAGTCCGGGTGCTTGGCGGGCTTGATCTGGGGCAGCATAGCGTTCAGCACATAGGCTGCATCGCCCACGATGGAAAGATCCACATCCACGTTCTTGCCCAGCTCGCTGGCGTCAATGTCGATCTGGATGATGGTGGCGTTCTTGGCAAAAGTCTTGGGGTTCAGCGCCACACGGTCGGAGAAGCGGGTGCCCACCGCGATGAGCACATCACACTCTGCCACTGCCCGGTTGGAGGTGTAGCAGCCGTGCATGCCCAGCATCCCCAGATTCATCGGGTCACCGTAGGGCACAACGCCTGCAGCCATCAGGGTGTAGGTGGCGGGGATCTCCGCCTTGTGCAGCAGATCCCGCAACGGCTGGCAGCTGGCTGCGCTGCGCACGCCGCCGCCAAAGTACACCAGCGGACGCTGTGCGGCGTTGATGAGGTCTGCCGCCCAGTGCACCTGCTCCTCATTATAGGTAGTCACGGTGCGGATAGGCTCCGGCTGCTTGGGGGTGAACTCGCACACCGCTGCGGTCACGTCCTTGGGGATATCCACCAGCACCGGGCCCTTGCGGCCGCTCTGCGCAATGCGAAAAGCTGCCCGCATGGTGTCGGCCAGATCCTCTACCCGGCGCACCGTGAAATTATGCTTTGTGATGGGCACTGTAATGCCCTCGATGTAAGCTTCCTGAAAGCCGTCCCTGCCGATGCTGCTGGTGGGCACGTTGCCGGTAAAGGCCACCATGGGCACCGAGTCCATATAGGCGGTTGCAATGCCGGTGACCAGATTGGTGGCACCCGGGCCGCTGGTAGCCAGTACCACGCCGGTGCGGCCGGTGGCGCGGGCGTAGCCGTCCGCTGCATGGGCTGCGCCCTGCTCGTGGGCGGTAAGCACATGGGTGATGCGGTCGGCATTCTTATACAGCTCGTCGTAAAGGTTCAGCACAGCGCCGCCGGGGTAGCCAAAAAGAGTGTCCACTCCCTGCTCGCACAGGACCTCTACAAAGATCTGAGAACCATTCAACTGCATGGTGTTGCTCCTATTCCTGTTCCACTTCTTATCCATTCCCCCGGGGAGAGCTTTCGAAAAAGAAAAAGCCCTTGTCCCCTGCTTCTTTCAAGAGACAAAGACCTTGTAACATCAAGCTCTCTGCGGTACCACTCTCGTTGGCGTGCTGTGCACACCCTCTCACGGGCTTCCAACAAAGCCCTGCACGGTAACGGCTGCAACCGGCGCTGCTTACAAGGGTTTTGCACCCGTTGGGCAGGCTGCTCCGGGATGATTTTCCGCACGAAACGCTGACTGCCTTGCACCAGACGGCAGCTCTCTGAACAGTGGGGATCGTGTGGTACTTTTTCCCATCTGCGCATTTGTTGATGTAAATTATACTATAAACCGGGCTTTTGTCAATCGACAATTTGTAACCTGAATCAGCCCAAAGATGAAGCATTTTTAACACCCCCTTGCATCCACACCCGAACCGCTGTATACTTTTGATATCCGCGTACCTGCGTTTTGTAGGGTATGTGCCAATGGAGAGGAAAAGGGATCGACCTATGAAACTGAGAGAATGGAATGCCCATCTGCATGGGCTTGTTGTGTTCCGCGCCCTGCTGAACGACCCTGTTGTGGCAAGGCTTTTAGACCTGACCGACCGCATGGAGGCAGGCTGCTCCTCCTACGGCCCGGTGTGCGACGCCGTGGCCGCCTTTGAGGCCGCTTTGTTTGAATCCACCACCAACTGGAGCAGCTACCTGAGCAATGCCGTGCTGGAGACCGAGACCCTCTGTGTGCGGCAGGCCGCCGCAGGGCAGCTGGACGCGCTGCTGCAAAGCGCCTTGGACAGCGAGCTGCAATTTTTGCAGCAGCTGTGCGGGCTGACGCTGGACGATCTGTTCCAGACCGCCTACTCGGAGCAGGCGCAGCGGCCGGAGCTGGCTTTCCTGCCCCGGTGGCAGACCTGTGAGCTTGACCTTGCCGCCGCCTATGCCCAGCGCATGAGCGAGGTGAGCAAAAAGGGCTACGGCATGTTTGCAAAGCACCATGTATTCACAGTGGAGAGCGGTCAGCTTGTGCCGGTAAAATACCCCGACCCGCAGCGCCTTTCCGAGCTGCCCGGCTACGAGAAGGAGCGAGAAAAGGTGATTGCCAACACCAAGGCGCTGCTGGCCGGGATGCCCGCCAACAATGTGCTGCTGTACGGCGATGCCGGTACCGGCAAATCCAGCGCGGTAAAGGCCATTGCCAACGAGTTTGCGCCCGAGGGGCTGCGGCTGGTGGAGGTAAAAAAGAACCAGCTGTACCAGATCCCCGACCTGATGGACAAGCTGGCGGCAAACCCGCTCAAGTTCATTTTGTTCATCGACGACCTGAGCTTTACCGCCAACGACGACAACTTTGCCGCGCTGAAAGCCATCCTGGAGGGCAGCGTAGGCGGACGCGCTCAGAACATTGCGGTGTATGCCACCTCCAACCGCCGCCACCTCATCAAGGAGACCCTCTCAGACCGCACCGGCGACGACATCCACGAAGCCGACACCCGGCAGGAACTGATGAGCCTTTCCGCCCGGTTCGGCCTGACAGTCACCTTCCAGCGGCCGGAAAAGGCCCGGTTCGAAACCATTCTGGAAGAGCTTGCAAAGCGGCACAACATCCAGATCCCCACCGAGCAACTGCTGCTCAAGGCCGAGGCCTTTGCCCTGCGTGCCGGTGGCCGCAGCCCCCGGGTAGCCAAGCAGTTCATCGAGCAATGCGAAGCCGGTGTGCAGAAGTAAATGCGCCAGTTTTAAACGTTATCAAAAAGCGGGACACCAAAGCATCCGCAGATGCTCCGGTGTCCCGCTTTTCTTGTCTTATTTATTCGCTCAGTCCCGCACGGCGATGCACTCGATCTCCAGCTTTGCGCCCTTGGGGATGGCTGCCACCTGCACGCAGCTGCGGGCGGGGAACGGCTCGGCAAAGGCCTTGGCGTACTCTGCGTTCACTGCGGCAAAATCGTTGATGTCAGCCAGAAAGATCACCGTCTTGACCACGTTGTTCATGGAAAGCCCCGCCTCGGCCAGAATCGCCTTCAGGTTGGCAAGGCTCTGTGCGGCCTGCTGCTCCACGGTATCGGCCATGGTGCCGGTGGCGGGGTCTACCGGAATCTGCCCGGAAACAAACACCATGTTGCCCAGATCCAGTGCCTGACTGTAAGGGCCGATGGCGGCCGGTGCGTTGGTAGTAGATACGACTTTCATAGTATATTTTCTCCTTTATATTACATTATGTTTAGAACAAATTCGCTTTTTTCTTCGGATAGAGCCGGATGAGGGGGTAATTTCCCGTAAGCTGCTGCTTGCCTGCGCCCTCATCCGGCTGCTCACTACATTCGCATCCATCTTCCCCCGTCCGGGGGAAGGCTTTCACTCTTGCAAACGATGAAGTTTACACCCGCTCGCTGACCAGCTGGAAACCGGCCTTGGTCAGCTCAGTGCGGATCTGCTCGATCTGAGCGGCATCGCGGGTCTCCAGCGTCAGCTTGAGGAAGCAGCTGGAAATGGGCATATTGGGGTCGGAGCCGTCATGCTGCACCGACACCACGTTGCTGCCGCAGCGGGACACCACCTCGGCCACCTTTTTCAGCTGGCCGGGCTTGTCCTCCAATGCGATAGTCAGGTTTGCCTTGCGGCCGCTCATCACAAGACCGCGGGTGATAACGCGGTTCAGGATGTTCACATCAATGTTGCCGCCGGAGATGACGCAGGCCACCTTTTTGCCCTCCACCGGCAGCTTGTGGAACAGCACCGCCGCCACTGGCACAGCGCCTGCACCCTCGGCCACCAGCTTCTGGTTCTCCATCAGGGAGAGAATGGCCGCCGCCGTCTCATCCTCGGTCACGGTAACGATATCATCCACATACTGCTCGCACAGCTGATAGGTCAGCTCGCCCGGGGTCTTGACCTGAATGCCGTCCGCAAAGGTGGAAGCAGATTTCAGGGTCTGGTACTTGTGCTCGTGCAGGCTGCGGTACATACTGGGGGCACCCTCGGCCTGTACGCCATACACCTTGACCTCCGGGCGCAGAGTCTTGATGGCAAAGGCAATACCGGAGATCAGTCCACCGCCGCCCACCGGCACCACCACAGCGTCCACATCCGGCAGCTGGTCGAGGATCTCCAGACCAATCGTGCCCTGCCCGGCGATAACCTGCTCGTCATCATAGGGATGGATAAAGGTCATGTCGTACTCCTTTTGCAGCTGCACGGCCTTGTCGTGGGCTTCGTCGTAGGTGCCGGGCACAAG
>CAKSZF010000061.1 GCA_934525405.1 uncultured Faecalibacterium sp. | reverse complement strand
CGGCTCTCCTTTGCCACCAGCGGGGTAAAGCCGGGCTGCTCGTAGGGGCGGGGAAAGTGCAGCCGGCTGCGCAGCAGCGTGCCGCCCCAGAACACTAGCCCCGGCACAAAGACGGAGCGGGCGATGAGCACCATAAAGTCCAGCGCGGCCTGCTTCTGGGTGAGGAACAGCCGCGAGAGCCGGACGTTCAGCAGGCACAGCAGCACCGGGTAGCACACAAAGGGCACCAGCGGCAGCCACCGGTCCAGAAAAACGACCAGCCGCTTTACAGCCGGGTGGGCGCTGAACCAGTGATAGATGGGCTTGTACTGTTCGGCGGTCAAAGCAGCTCTCCTCCTGTCGGACGGACATCAGAAACAGGTGTCCAGATAGTTTTCCACATCAAAGGGCTCCGGGGTGGAATCCTTGCGCAGGTACAGCGGGTGGTGCGGGTGTCCCTTTTTGCTGCGCTTGCCAAAGGTGACCCACGGGATCTCCCGCTCCCGCGTCAGGGCCACCATCTCCCGCATCAGGCCGGGCAGGTAGTCCCGCTTTTCAATCAGGGTGCCCCATGCCGCCCACATGGTAGGTTCGGTCTGTGCCAGCACAGCTTGCAGCCAGCGCAGGTTTTCATCGCACAGGGCGCGGTCGGGAATCTTGTCCATATCGTTGGGGTCGGTGGCGCGCTGGGGGTAGACGTTGAACATGATCCAGCTGTCAAAACCGTTGGCAGCGGCCAGCCGCTCCACGCTTTTTAAGGTGGGGTCCAGCGCACCGGGCTGGGCGGTGCTGGGGTTGATGCCGATGCACACCAGCGGGTGTTTGCCCACCCGCCCCAGAACATAACGGTAGCTTTGGTAGGTGTGGGGCTCGTAATACCAGATGCCGCCGGCGTATTCGCCCGCCTCAAGCACGGGCAGAGAAACGGTCTGCATGATAGTAAACTCCTGTCGGTTTTAAATATCATTCTTATCGTACCTGAAACCACCGGGAAAATCAACCGTTTTAGCCCTAAAATACTGCCTTATTTCTGTTTTTGTGGTATACTGGAGGTGTTCCGGTGCGGCAGGGGGACTGCGGCACCGCGCTTATGATAAAGAAGGAGTTCTTATGCTGGAAGATTATAAAAGTGCACTGCGCGCAGGGCAGCGCGCCTATCGTGCCCGCATAGCCCGCGGCCAGTCGCCCTATCTGGCTGTTCTGGACGATGTGATCAAGGGCGTGGATATCGTGGCGCAGGAGCCGCTGGGTCTGGTGGAGATCCCGTCAGACAGCCTTGTGGGCACCAAGACCAGCGGACGGCACACCGCCTTTTCGTATGACTTTATGCCTCTGCTGGAGCCGGATACCGAGTTTGCTGTCAAGTGGTCGAACCTGTGCGACGCGCATCTGGAAGAGGGCATCCATACCCCCATCATCGCCTTTGAGTACATGAACCGGTTCTATGTGCAGGAGGGCAACAAGCGGGTCTCGGTGCTCAAGTATTACGGCGCCGTCAAGATCCCGGGCACGGTCACCCGGCTCATCCCTGCCCGCACGGATGACCTCGAAAATAAGATCTACTACGAGTTTCTGGATTTCTATAAGCTGTCCAAGGTGAACTATGTGCATTTTTCCAAGCTGGGCGGCTACAGCAAGCTGCAGACGCTGGTGTGCAAGGCCAGCGGCGAGGCATGGTCGGAGGATGACCGGCTGAACTTTGCCGCCTTCTACACCATGTTCCACCAGCAGTTCGAAGCCTTGGGCGGCAGATCCCTGGGGCTGACCACCGGTGATGCGCTGCTGGTGTACCTGTCGGTGTACCGCTACTCCGACACCTACGATGCCACCCCGGCGCAGGTGCGGCAGAACCTGGAAAAGCTGTGGAACGAGGTGAAGGTGCTCACCGAGCCCCATGGTGTGGAGCTTTCGCTGGACCCGCCCAAGAGCCCCGCAGAGCCGCTGCTGTCCAAGCTGAATATCTTCAGCCCCAGCAAACAGCCCAGTGAGCTGCGGGTGGCATTTATCCACGAGTACAACGCCAAGATCAGCGCATGGGTGCGCGCGCATGACGAAGGGCGCGAGGCGCTGGCCAAGGTTTTCCCGGACAAGGTGTATATCAGCTGCTACGAGGATGTGAACCCGGAGGTGGACGCGGAGCAGGTGCTGGAAGAAGTAGCCCACAACAATGCGGACGTGGTGTTCGCCACCAGCGTGCGGATGTACAACGCCTGCCTGAAGGTGGCGGCGCAGCACCCCAAGACCCGCATCCTGAACTGCTCGCTGAACGCGCCGCACCCGCTGGTGCGCACCTACTACCCCCGCACCTATGAGGTGACCTATCTGCTGGGCATGCTGGCCGGTATCATGACCAAGACCGGGCACATCGGCTATGTGGCGGCAAACCCCGTGTACGGCGTGCCCGCTGCGGTAAACGCCTTTGCGCAGGGACTGAAGAGCGTGCGCCCGGCAGGACGCATCTGGCTGCGCTGGGCCTGCCAGCCCGATACCGCCCATCCGCTGGATTTTACCGACTGCCCGGAGATCGACATGGTCTACGCCCGGGACAGTCGGGAGCCTGCCAACACCAACCGGGACTACGGCCTGTGCCGCAAACTGCCGGACGGCAGCTTACAGCCGCTGGGTCTGCCGATCTGGCGGTGGGATACCTTTTATGTGCAGATCGTGCGCTCCATTTTTGACGGCAGCTGGGACAATGCAGCCACCACCCGCGCAGTGAACTACTGGTGGGGTCTGCGCAGCGGCGCAGAGGATCTGGAGTATCAGGAAGCGCTGCCCAGCGGTACGCGGCAGCTGCTGGATCTGCTGGAAACACTGCAAGGGTCGGACAATGTGCACATCTTCCCGGAAAAGCTGTATGATAACGAGGACAACCTGCACTCCCCGGAGAATAGAGTTTACAGCCCCAAAGAGCTGATGGAGATGGATTGGCTGGATGCCTGTGTACACGGCAAGCTGCCCCATTACGATGAACTGGACGTCAAGACCCGTACCGTGCTGGCCATCAACGGACTGGACAACGTAAAGGGTCTGGAAAAATGAGCCGGCCTGACCGGAAAAGAATGGAGCATACGAACGTGAAAATTCTTGCCATCTCAGATGTCCCGTCCAAGGCGCTGTGGGACTATGACACCCGTGCCCGGCTGGAAGGCATCGACCTGATCCTCTCCTGCGGGGATCTGCCCAAAAAGTATCTGGAATATCTCACAAACTTTACCGCTGCGCCCATCCTGTATGTGCACGGCAACCACGACGGCAGCTACCAGACCCAGGGTGAACCCGGCGGCTGCATCTGCGTGGACGATCAGGTGTACACATGGAAGGGGCTGCGCATCATGGGGCTGGGGGGCTGTCAGCGCTATAATAAAGAGGACACCTACCAGTACACCGAGAAGGCCATGCGCCGCCGTGTGCACAAGCTGGAGCATCAGGCACACAAAAGGGGCGGCATCGACCTGCTGCTGACCCACGCCCCGGCCAAGGGACTGAACGATGGGGACGACTGTGCCCACAGGGGCTTTGCGTGCTTCAACGAGATTCTGGACGAGTACCAGCCCAAGTGGTTCATCCACGGGCATATACACCTGAATTACGATGCAAAGCTGCCCCGGGTATGCACCCGCGGCAACACCACCGTTATCAACGCCACAGAGCGCTATGTGTTCGAGATCCCGGACCCGGACCCGGTCGAAGAACGCAAGACCCTCTGGCGGATGCTGGGGTTCTGAGCTGCTGCCTATACAAAAAAGACACCGCACAGCTGTGCGGTGTCTTTTTTGTTGATGGAGCCTTCTTGTGGGAATGGCGGGCGCGGCAGCAGTGCGGTGCTGTCTGCGGCCCTGTGAAAAATTACAGATCCAGCTTGCCAGAGAATTTGTTGATGACGTAGTAGGCTGCGCCCTCCTCAGGTTTGACGTACACCTTGCAGGACTGCACGCCGACCTTGTGGGTGGTGCGGTAGTCTGCTTTGGCGCGGTCAATGATGTCGGTGATGTTGTACTGCTCACCGTTCATCTCTACATACAGCTCGGGTGCCAGCGGCGGGCGGCCACGGCGGGCGGGAGCCTTGGTGGATTTGCGGGTCTTGCCCTCAGCAGCCGGAGCTTCGGCTGCAGGAGCAGAAACTTTCTTTTCAGGCATAATGCATAACCTTCCTTCTGTATTTGATCTAGTGCAGCGGAGCTGCACCGGCGGGCTCCAATGATCTATCGCAAGGCAGAAGCGGCGCGGAAAGCGCAGACCCCGCTGCCCCATACGAACCGGTACGAAAATGTTTGCGTAAGGAAGTTGAACGTATAGTTATATAATATGTTTTTAAAATTCATTTGTAAAGCCTTTTTTATAAAAAACATTGTAAAAACGGCAAGAAACAGTAGAATAAATGGCCGAAGCAGTATTTCAATGCTTTTTTCTCGGGTATAGTACGACCTTTCGGCAAAACAGGCGGCCATTCCCGGGAAAGCTGGGAGGCGCTGCAACCACAAATACGGAGGGCAAAAACGACCGTTTACGGGGGCAGAATAAGGCAGAACGGAACTGTCGGCGCACGCAGGGACGCAGCAGATAAAAAGCAAAAGCTGCCGCACAAAAAACACGGTGCGGCAGCTTTCTTTTTCAACTTTTGATTTGATATGTGCCCCCATACTGGACACCCAGTATGGGGGGTACATATCAATCACTCCCACGGCAGCGGGGTGCGGCTTTTATACGCTTCGGTACCGCACAAGACAGTGAAAACATAAAACGAAAATTTTTTCTCAAAAAGGGTTGACATCCTGTCCGGCCTATGGTATTATACTTGAGCAGTCAGCGAGAACCGCTGAAGAGCAAAAAGTAAATATCGCGGGGTGGAGCAGTCTGGTAGCTCGTCGGGCTCATAACCCGAAGGTCGTTGGTTCAAATCCGGCCCCCGCAACCACCAAGCAGGTTGAATTATATGAATTCAACCTGCTTTTTTGTCTTTGTGATTTTTTGAGGCGGGAACAGCCAGAGCAGTGCGACGTTGAACACATTCCAGACGCGGCCTGCACGTCCTCCACCGTATCCAGCGCTTCGATGCAGCGGGCGTAGCTGGAGGAAATTTTATCCACATAAAAGAGGTGCACCGCGCTATGCTCAATGGCCTTGTGCAGCGGGGCGTTCATAATTAAGAATGTTCTGGCAAAGAACGTCTTTTTCTGTTATACTCTAGCCAATGAATGCAACTGTAACAGGAGGATGTTATGGAAAAGAATGTACTGAACACCGATCTCACTGGCAAGGTGGCCGTCGTCACCGGCGCAAGCGGAACGCTGTGCTCCATTTTTGCCAAGGCGCTGGCACGGGCAGGCGCAAAGGTGGCGCTGCTGGGCCGCAACATGGACAAGCTCAAGGAGCTTGCGGATGAGATCGAAGCTGAGGGCGGCATTGCCAAGGGCTACACCTGCAATGTGATGAACAAGGCCAACTGCCTGCAGGTAGCCGAGGACGTGCTGGCAGACTTTGGCCCCTGCGATATCCTTGTGAACGGCGCAGGCGGCAACAACACCCGAGCCAACACGGACAAGGAATATTTTGAGATGGCCGATCTGGAAAGCGACACCGTCACCTTCTTTGATCTGGACGAGAGCGGCGTGGAGATGGTGTTCAACCTGAACTTTATCGGCACCCTGCTGCCCACGCAGGCCTTTGCACGGCAGATGGTAGGCCGCGAGGGCTGCAACATCCTGAACATTTCCAGCATGAACGCCTATCTGCCCCTGACCAAGATCCCTGCCTACTCCGGCTCCAAGGCTGCTGTGACCAACTTTACCCAGTGGCTGGCGGTGCACTTCAGCAAGGTGGGCATCCGGGTCAATGCCATCGCCCCGGGCTTCTTTGCCAGCGAGCAGAACGCAAAGCTGCTCTTCAACGAGGACGGCACCCCCACCGACCGCACCAAAAAGATCCTTGCCGCCACCCCCATGGGACACTTCGGCGACAGCGAGAAAGACCTTGTGGGCGCACTGCTATTTTTGCTGAACAATGATGCAGCCGGTTTCATCACCGGCATCTGCCTGCCGGTGGACGGCGGCTTCTCGGCCTATTCCGGCGTGTAATAAGTGCCGTAAAATATATAAAACCACCCCTGCCTCCCGGTGCAGCAGCCCGGCGGGACAGGGGTGGTTTTTTCAACGGGGCTGAACAAAAGGCTTCCCCCGGCCGGGGGAAGCCTTTATGCGGAAAAATGAATTTCTATGGGGTCACTTCTTCGGGTGCTTTTTGCGCCAGACAAGCGCCACGGCAACGGCGGCGCACGCCAGCACTGCCAGCGGCCAGACAGAGGCCAGTGCCACCACCAGTTGCTGCAAGCCGTTCACAAAGTTGCCCCAGCCAGCGGTAAAGGCGGTGCCGATGCGGGAGAAGAAGCCCTCGTCCGCAGGGGTGTAGGTCTGCACCTCGTTCAGGTCGATATACACGGTGCACTGCTGCACCTGATCGCTGTACCAGTCCAGCTGGCTCTGCCAGCTCTCGATCTGGGACTGTACCTCGGTGAGGGAGTCCTCGATCTGCAGCAGGTCCGAAAGAGTTTCGGCCTGTGCCTGTAGCTGCTGTAAGCGGGTGCGCTGTGCCTGCAGATTAGAAAGCCGCGCGGACACGTCCATATACTGGGTGGTCACATCATCGGCCTGCTGGCTGCGGTAGGTCACATTACCGGCAGCGGCCACAGCGTCCAAAAAACTCTGGTAGCTGGCCTGCGGCACCCGGTAGGTCAGGCTTACGGAGCGGCTGGAACCGGTGCGCGTGTACTCGCTGCTGGATTCCAGATAGCCGCCCGCCTCGGCAAGGGCGCTGTCCAGCGCACTGCGGGCGGCCTCGTAATCCTTGCTTTCCAGCGTCAGATTGGCGGTGTAGATGATCTTGGCGCTGTTCACCGCAGGGGCAGCAGCTTCGGTGCTGCCGGTGCCGCTGTATTCCGTTTCCAGAGAGCGGTCGTCTGCCTCCAGACTGTAATTCACCGCCTCGGGGGTGCTGTCCAGCGCGGCGTGCTGGACGGCAAAGCTGTCCGATGCCACAGAGGCCGCGGAGCTGTTGGCAGCGCCTTCGGCTGCGTACAGGGTGGGTGCGCTGCTTTTGGCGCTGCCCATCCCGATGCCCAGATGCAGGGTGCTGTAACCCAGCACGCACACGGCCAGACAGGCAGCCAGCGTGCCCAGCTGCTTTACCGGGAAGTGGATGGGCTTTTTCTTCTTGGACTCTGTGGTGTTCAGAGGTGCTGCGGGTGCAGCGGTCTGCGGGGCAGGGGCGGCCATCATGGGCTCTGCTTTTTCCTCCGCAGTCAGGGTGTCGGTCATGGCCAGCAGTTTTGCCTTCAGATCGTCCGGGGCAGTCAGGTCATCGACCTCCATCTTATATTCATACCACCTCATCTTCGATCTCCTCCTTCAGCATCGTATGTAACTGTGCCCGTGCGCGCCGCAGCCAGCTTAGTACCGTGTTTGTGGGCACCGCCATCATCCGCCCGATCTCTGCCGCAGTGTATCCTTCGTAGTAATGCAGATAGATGGCATTGCGATAGTTTTCCGGCAGCGTGCGGATGGCATCCAGTACGCTGCCGTCCTCCGCAAGGACATCGGGGGCGGGCAGGTTCTCGTCCAGCTCGGTGTCCTTTTGGTGGGCGGCGCGGGTCAGGTCCCGGCAGCGGTTGATGGCCACCCGCAGCAGCCATGCTTTGAGATGCTCCTCACTCTCAAAGATGCCGTTGTAATGCAGCAGCTTTTCAAACACATCCTGCACCACATCTTCAGCATCGGCTGTGCAGCGGCAATTATGCACCGCAGTGCGGTAGACGGCGTCGCTGTAACGCTGCACCGCCAAGGTAAATACTTCGTTTCTGGTCAGCTGTCCCATTGTTATAAACTCTCCTTGGATGCCCGGAAGCGGGCTTCTCGATGGAATGTTTGTGGTTCTCACGGGGACGTTCACTCAATATACGGCTCAGCATCCCCGATTATTGCAGAACAAAACCCGGTTCCTTCCATTTTTTGTGTGCTGGACGCACCGGGCCGCATGGCACGTCCACGTTCTCCGACGGGAGTTGGATATCCTGCCGGTTTACCGGTCAGTATACCACGGAATCGCAGAAAGTAAAAGAGGGGAGGGTGCTCCTCCTTATTTATAGACCCTTTGCAGCAGCGCCAGCCGCTCGGAGAGAAAGGTCTCGGCCTTGGGGTGATGCAGCCAGCATTTGCCGCTTGTGCTGTGCACCAGTTTCTGCGCCAGTGCGGCAGGGGCGGTGTCGATGGCCATCACATCCTGCGTGGTCAATTGCAGGGTGAGCGCCGCCGGAACATCCGGCAGCGGCGGCAGCGGGTCCTCCCACACAAAGGGCGGCAGCAGCTGCACCGCCACGGTCAGTCGGGTGCACTCCTCGGTCAGCAAAAGGGCGGCGGGGGCGCCGTCCGGCTGCACTTGTAAGCTGCTGTATAACAGCTGCATCCGGGCAGGGGAGAGCAGCCGGGTCAGGCCCTCTGCCGGAGCTGCCGCAAGCTGTAAATACCCGGCGGCTTCCTCCCGGTAGATACGCCGGGCGGGGGAGTGCAGCCCTGCGTAGAGGGCGGGCAGCATAAAGCTGCCGCTTTTTTCCAGCGCCTGCTGCGCCAGCAGATAGAACTCGGTCAGCGGGTACGCAGCGTCCGGCTGCGGCATCCCGAAATCTGGCCGCGATACATGACCTCCACCCATGGGGACCTCCGTGTTTTTCTTGACATTTCGTGCAAAATAGGCTATACTACAAATAGAAAGGGTGCTGGCTGCAAGGGTCAGTTTCCTTCGGCTAAGTAGTCAATAAGAATGACCGCTCAGTGTTTG
>CAKSZF010000060.1 GCA_934525405.1 uncultured Faecalibacterium sp. | reverse complement strand
CTGGATCGCAGCTATGCCGGTTCCCGTGCCGACATCGTTCACCGCCGCAGCTGCAAGGTGCGCAGCCAGAACGGTGCGCTCAAGCTCCGCATCCTGCTGGACAAAAACAGCATCGAAGTTTTCGCCAACGATGGCGAGCAGACCATGACCGCATGGATCTACACGCCCCAGTCTGCCGATGGCATCACCTTTGCTGCCGATGGCAAAGCAACTGTTACGGTGGAACAGTTTGAGCTGAATCTGTGACCTGATATTCCCTTCATTTCTCCTTCATTTCTCCTTCATTGAATACAGCCCTGCTTTGGCTTCTCCTTCGCCAAAGCGGGGCTGTGTTTTTGCATTGGTTCTGCTCTCTGTTTTATCCGCAAACAGGATCACTCCCGACTTGATTTTGATGTGTGACCACTCAAACCAATGCCGTCAAGCCGGTGGGGGATACACGAAAAGGATAAAGAAAGATGACAAGTCAAGATAATTTTGCAGTCCGCTTTGCCCGCCATAAGGACGAGCTGGAATGGCTGTTCATGGAGTTGTACCACAACCGGGAAGGGCTGGAGGTTCTGGAACGGGAGATGGCAGAAGCCTACAACGCCCGCAGCGCCGAGCTGAAAGCACTGGACAAGGCACGCTCTGCCGACCCGGAGTGGTACAAGCGGGGCAATATGTTCGGCATGACCATGTACACCGACCTCTTTGCCGGAAATCTGAAAGAACTGGCAAAGAAACTGCCCTACCTCAAGGAGCAGAAGCTGACTTATAAAGATCAATAAAAAACAGGGTGCGCCTTGCGGACGCACCCTGAAAATCCACAGACAATAGCGATATGTACAACAGGGCGTTCCCCGTCGGGAATGCTCTGTTTCTTTTTTCTGGTGGTGTGATGAGCCTGCTACGCTGTGGGGCGGTAAATGCTTTATAGCCCCATGCTAAACAATTGCTAACAATGTTAATATGTCCTAACATCGACAGAAAATATTGAAAAAGCCCGAAAGCGTGCTACAATATAAAGATAAAGAGCCCGCCCCGCTCAAGGGGATGGGCGCTCAGATAGGAAACACAGAAACGAGGGGTAAATATGTTTGATACAAAAAAGCTTGCACTGTTTTTGGGCGGTGTGGTGTTCGGCTCTGCCGGCTTCAAGGTGCTGTCCAGCAAGGACGCCAAAAAGGTCTACACCCAGACCACCGCTGCGGTGCTGCGGATGAAGGACTGCACCATGCAGACCGTGAATAAGGTGCAGGAGGAAGCAGGGGACATCCTTGCCGATGCAAAGGCCATCAATGAGAGCCGTGCCGCCGAGGCTGCACAGGAGGTCATCGAGGATACGGCTGAAGAAGAGCAGCCCGCAGAGCAGACTGCACAGTGATACAACGCAGCGGAGCCGCCCTTGGGCGGCTCTTTTTTACGCAGAGGGGTAAGAAAAGCAATGAAATGTACGATTTTACATGAAGGGAAGGGACGGATGCGGGTGCACGTCTGCGCCGTGCGCATGACGTTGCACCGGGCAGATGTGCTGGAAGCCTACCTGAACGGGCAGGACAACATCCAAAAAGCTACCGTCTACGAGCGCACCGGAGATGTGGTGCTGACCTATCGGGGCAACCGGAAGGATGCCTCCGCCCTGCTGGCAGCCTACCGCTTTGACAACGAAGAACTGGAGGTGCTGGTCACCTCCCGCGACAGTCGGAAAATCAATCAGGAATATCAGGAAAAGATGGTCAGCCTTGTGGCGGGCCGGGTGTTCCGCAATGTGTTCCTGCCCGCGCCCATCGCGGCGGCGTATACGGTGTGGCGCTCCATCGCCTTTGTCTGGAAGGGCGTCCGCTGCCTGCTGCACCGCAAGCTGGAGGTAGAGGTACTGGATGCGCTCAGCATCACCGCCTCCCTCCTGCGAGGAGATTACAGCACCGCGGGGTCGGTGATGTTCCTGCTGACGGTGGGTAGCCTGCTGGAAGAGTGGACGCGGAAAAAGAGCTTGGACGACCTTGCCCGCAGCATGGCGCTGAATGTGGATAAGGTCTGGGTGCGCACCCCGCAGGGCGAGGTGCTGGTGCCGTTGACCCGCGTTCACGCAGGGGACGAAGTAGTGGTGCGCTCCGGCAACATGATCCCGCTGGACGGCAGGGTGCTGGAGGGCGAAGCCATGGTGAACCAAGCCGCCCTCACCGGCGAGTCCATGCCGGTGCGCAAGACCACCGGCGCTACCGTCTACGCAGGCACGGTGGTGGAAGAGGGCGAATGCGTCCTTGTAGCCAAAGCCGAAGGCGGTGCCAACCGCTACGATAAGATCGTGGCGATGATCGAGGAATCGGAAAAGCTCAAGTCCGGCACCGAGAATCGGGCTTTGCAGCTGGCCGACCGTCTGGTGCCGTGGTGCCTTGCCGGTACGGTGGCTACCTACGCCTTTACCCGCAACGTCACCCGCGCCATCTCCATTTTGATGGTGGACTTCTCCTGTGCGCTGAAGCTTTCCATGCCGCTGGCGGTGCTCTCTGCCATGCGGGAGTGCGGGGAATACCACATCACCGTAAAGGGCGGCAAGTATCTGGAAGCGCTGGCAAAGGCGGACACCATCGTGTTCGATAAGACCGGCACCCTCACCCGCGCCACCCCGCAGGTTGTGCAGGTAGTGCCTTTCTCCGGCTGTGAGGAGCGGGAGGTATTGCAGCTTGCCGCCTGTCTGGAAGAGCACTTCCCTCATTCCATGGCAAACGCCGTTGTCCGTGCTGCCAGGGAGCGGGGCATCTCCCACGAGGAGATGCACTCCGAGGTGGAGTATATCGTGGCGCACGGCATTGCCAGCCGGGTGGGCGGCACGCGGGTGGTCATCGGCAGCGCCCACTTCATTTTTGAGGACGAGGGCTGCACCATCCCGGCAGAGGAACAGGCAAAGTTCGATGCGCTGGACCCGCAGTATTCCCACCTGTATCTGGCAGCTTCCGGGGTGTTGGCGGGGGTCATCTGCATCGCAGACCCCCTGCGCCCGGAGGCGGCACAGGTGCTGCATAAGCTTCGGAGACTGGGCATCACCCAGACCGTCATGATGACCGGCGACAGCGACCGCACCGCTCGCGCCATTGCGGCGCAGGTGGGGGTGGACCGCTGCTTTGCGGAGGTGCTGCCGGAGGATAAAGCCGCCTTTGTCCGTGACGCCAAAGCCGAAGGACATACCGTGGTGATGATCGGTGATGGCATCAACGATTCGCCCGCTCTGTCGGCGGCAGATATCGGCATCGCCATCCATTCCGGTGCCGCCATCGCCCGGGAAATCGCCGATGTGACTATCCGCGCGGACAGTCTGGAAGAGCTGGTGACCTTAAAAGCCATTGCCAACGCCCTGCAAAAGCGGGTGGGCAGCAATTACCGCTTTGTGCTCAGCTTCAACTCCGCACTCATCCTGCTGGGCGCACTGGGCATCCTGCCCCCTGCCACCAGCGCGATGCTGCATAACCTTTCCACCCTTGGCATCAGCCTGCGCAGCATGACAGACCTGCTGGAGCAGAAGCCTTCCCTGTAAAAATGGTACGCCGGAGTGTCCGCAGACGCTCCGGCGTACCGAAATGATAGACCTTCCCATAAAAAGGAGGCTGCTGCACAAATACTGTGCGGCGGCCTCCCTTTTTGTTTCAGATAAACCGGCAGAAGCCCAGCCAGCAGCCCAGCAGGAAGAAGAGCAGCGCCTTACCCAGCACCGGTAGCCACAGGTGCTTGCACAAGGCGGTATCCCACCGGTGGATGTTCTGTTTGGGGCAGGTGCCTACACAGGCTTCACACGAAATGCACTCCCCGCTGCGCAGACTGCTTTCCTCCAGCTTCAGGCACACCGGGCACTGCTGCTTGCAGGCATTGCAGCCCGGGATGCAGCCTTCGCTCTGCCGGTGCAGCCGTGCAAAGGGCAGCACCGGCAGCAGGGCGAACACCGCACCCATGGGGCAGAGGAACTGACAAAAGAACCGGGGCTGCACTGCCATGCCCAGCAAAATAAGCACAAGCAGCGCGATGCCTACGCCGAAGCCCTCCGGCGGCAGACGCAGTGCCGTCAGGCGGGAAAACACCTCCCACGGGCTTGCGCCGGTCAGCAGCTTTTCCTGCCGGGTCACATACAGCGCCACCAGTCCTGCCAGCAGCAGATATTTGACCTTCTGCCCCCAAAGCACCGCCCGCTCCGGCAGACGAAGCTGCTTTTTGCGGTGGAGCAGCTTTTTCTGGATATGCCCGGAAAACGCCCAGACGGCATCGCCCAAGCTGCCGAAGGCGCAGGCGTACCCGCAGAAAAATCGGTCGAACAGCAACGTGAAGCCGCACAGCCCCAGCAGGGAAAGCGTAAAGCTGTCCGCCGAGAGCACCTCGCCCGCACCGATGTGCAGGAAGATTTGCTTTACCCCGGAAAACCCGGCCACGAATGCGCCCGGCATGGACACAAAGAAGAACAGCTGCACCCCGGCACGCAGCCATGTACGGCGTTTTTTGTCCCGCTGACGCTTCTGCGCCGCCGTTAAAGGCTTTGCCTGTGTTTTTTTCATCATCCTGCCGCCTTTCCCAGTGCATCTTCTACTGCACCGATGAGCCCTTCTGCCGTAAGGGTGGCACCGGAAACGGTATCCACCTCGGCAGACTGCACTGCCAGCATCTCGTCCAGCAAAGGCAGCGCCTGTTTATAGTAGGGCTTGTCCTCACCGGAAGCGTCCAGCACCGCAATATCGGTCATTTTTCCGTTTTGGATGGTTACCGACACCCGGATGACATCGCCAAAACCAAAGGCGCTGCCCTCATAGGTGCCGTCCCGGTAGCCGCTCTGGGTCTGCTCTGCCTGCGCTGCGCTCTGCGCCTGCAAAACGGAAGCGTTGTAGGCTTCCACCTCAGCGATCTCCTGCTTGCGCTGGCTCACCGCTTCTGCCCGGACCAGCGCCACCTGCTGGTATTGCCACAGTACCCCCAGAATCAGCAGCAGGTTCACCGCCCGGAGAAGAAAATTCTTGTATTTCATTCCGCTGCTCCTTCCGTTTCGGGTTCGGCTTCGGTCTCTTCCGGCGGCAGCACCGCTTCGGATGCCGACAGCACTTCCTCAGAAGATGCCGGTTCCGGTTCAGAGGATGCCGGTGCATCTGCCGGGAAAAGCTGCTGCCATATTTCTTTGAGCCATGGGGGAACGACGCTCTTTTCTTCCGGCTGCACCACCTCCACGGTGGGCGCAGCGACCGGCGTTTCCTCGGGTTCTGCTGCTTCGGATGGCGCGGCTTCTTCCACCACTTCTTCCGATGCTGCCTGCTCCGGGGCGGCTTCCTCTGCCGGGGCAACCGCCGCCTTTGCCAGTGCCAGCTTGACCGCGTTCAGGATGCCGGTGGAGGAGTAGGTCGCGCCGGAAACGGCATCCACGTTGGGGCTCTGCCCTTCCAGAATGGCGGGGATGACCTGTTTTGCCATGGAAAGATATTCCTCCTCATCCTCGGCGCTCAGAAGGATGATATCGGTGATCTTATCCTCTGCCACCGTGACCTGCACCGTGATCTCGCCCTCAAAACCCATAGCTTCGGCAGTGTAGATGCCGTCCAGATAGGTAGAGGGGGCAGTAAATTCCTCCACCACCAGCGGTGTGGCGGGCTCCGGCTGCGGCGGCAGGGGATTGTTGACTACCTCGCCGGTCAGGGCGTTCTGCACCGCGCCCAGAATGCCCCGGCTGGTGTAGGTGGCTTCGGAAACGGCATCCACTTCCCAGCTCTGGGCTTCCACCACGGTGGTCAAAAGCCGCTTGGCGCGCCGCAGAAACTGCTTTGTCTCGTGGGAAGCGTCCAATATCTCGACATCCGTGATGCTGCCGTTTTCCATGGTGACCTGCACCCGGACGGCACCGCCGTAGCCCCGGGAAGAGCCGACGTAAACTCCATCGGCATAGGGCAGCTTGGGCAGCGCTTCTTCCTCCGCTTCGGAGGAAGCGGCTTCTGCCGGCTGCTCCACCACAGCCGTCAGCCTTTCCGGCACGGCGGCCAGCACCGGCACGGTGCGGGGCAGGGCAAAAAGCACGGCTGCCGCTGCCGCCACCGCCGGGAGCAGCTGCACCAGCGGCAGCAGCGCATTGCAATGTTTTTTGTTCATTCCATCTTCTCCTGACACGGAAAAGCAAGGCCGCCTGCTTCAAGCGACCTTGCCGTTTTGTACTGTATTTTGCTGGATCAGGCAGCCTTCAGGTTCTGCACAGCATCGGTCAGGTGGGTTACCTGTTCCAGTGCAGCAGCCTTATACAGGGTATCCCGGCTCAGCAGCTCCACGCTTTCGGCGAGCTCAGTCTCCAGATCAGCGTAGCTGGCTGCGGTGTAAGCGGCCTTTGCCTTGCTCTGTGCCGTGGCGACCACAGCCTGCAGGGCGGCGCGGTCTGCATCGCTTGCCAGCTCGTGCTTGGCAAGGTTCTCGGCAGTGGTCTGGAACTTCACCACCGTGTCGGCATAGCCCAGTGCGCGGATGGTGATGGCCCAGTAGCCGGTGCCATCGGTGCCCTCCGGCAGCTGGCAGCGGGCGGAATCGCTCAGACCCAGCTGGATGCCCATGGACTTGTGCATCCAGTTGTCGGCTGCAAACTTGGTGCCGTAGGAGGCCTTGGCGTGGGTGTAGGTGCTGTCATCGCCGTAGTAGGTCCACACCACAGACTGCATCCGGGAGCCCAGCTCGCCGTAGTTGCCGTTCAGGTCCACACGGATGAACTCGCCAAAGCTGCCTACATCGCTGCCGCTGCGCAGGTTCACGGTAAGACCATCCGCAGCCTTCTGGGCGGCTTCTGCCACGCCGGAACCGGTGCCGGTGTGTGCGGCAGAGAAAGTGTAGCCATCGCCGCTCTTGGTTGCGTACTTCAGGCCGTTGGTGTTTTCGTCCACCGCAGCCGTTAAGGTATAGGCGGTCAGGTTCTTTTCAGAGTAGCCGCCCACCAGCTGACCGCCATTTTCCACCACGGTGTACTTGGAGCAGAAATCTGCAAGGTCGCTGGTGGCCACGCGCACCGGCACATACTTGGTGCCCAGCACCTCGTAGTGATCCATCTGCACGGTAGAACCGTCGGCCTTGGTAATGGTGCCCCGGTTCCAGCCCACGGTGGTGCCATCGGCCAGATAGATGGTCTTGCCATCGTCCGACCAGTGGGAAACGGTGTAGCTGCTGCCGTCCTTGGCGTAGATCACAGCAGTGCTCTGGAAGCTGCCGCGGTGCAGACCGTGGTTGACGGTAGCGCGGGAGACCGCATCAAATGCGCCAAGGTCGTGCTCCTCGTGGCTGTCCAGCTGTGCAGAGGTGGCAGCGTTGCCGGCAGCATAGACCTTCTCGTTTGCCCAGTACTCATCCCAAGTCAGGGCAGCATAGAGGTAGGTGTACTTTTTGCCCAGCAGAAAATCGAAAAAGCCGTTTTCCTCCTCGGCGGGGGCTGCTGCAAAGGCGGTAGCGGTCAACAGAGTGAACGCCATAGCCGCCGACAGCAGCAGGGAAAGAAATTTCTTCAGTTTCATGAAAAATGCTCCTTTCATCGCAAATGGCAGAAAATCGCGGTCATATAGTTAGCTCGGTCTAACATTTCGCGCAAAGAAAAACCTGCGGGGCGAGGCCCCTCAGATGGTTAGAAGAAGCTAATTGCTGGAAAATAAAATAGCACGTCCACGGGGCGTTGTCAAGAAAAAGCAGGGATGTTTATGGAGGTTAATTTTTCGGCAGAAGGTGCCGGCATCAGGATGGAGTTTGCTGGTCCCGGCCATGGAGCTGGACTGCGGCGGCGGGGCGAACATCAAAACAGAGAAAAGCAAGGCCGCCTGCTTCAAGCGACCTTGCCGTTTTGTACTGTATTTTGCTGGATCAGGCAGTTTTCCGTGACCTCACAGCGCCACGCTGACCGGCAGGACATACACACCGTCGGCGGTGTAGTAGGTGATCTGGGTGACGGTCTTGCCGATAATGGATGCAAAGTAAGGATCATCGGCATTGAAGCCCAGTTTGGTGCCATGCCAGATGTTGGTGACATGATGCAGGCCGTACTCACTGCCATCGGCGGTGGTCAGTACCACGCCGTAGACCTTGTTGGTCTTGTAGTCTAAATCAAAACCGGAGATCTTCATCTCGTAGGTGGTGTGGTGGCCGTTGGTATTCAGTTCCACAGTGGTGCCCTCTACGGTGGTCTCGGTGGCGCGGACCTTGCCGAACTCCCACTTGCCGCTCAGCAGGTTGTACCATGCGGTGATATAGCAGGCAGGGGTCTCACTGAGCTTGTAGTAAGCGTAGCTCTCGTTCTCAAACAGGGCATCCACACCGGTATAGGTGGTAGTGGATTCCTTGCCCTTCAGGGTAACGGTGATGTCGTAGCTGTCGGCATCGGTGACCTGCTTTGCATTCTTCAGCGCCCACGGGGTCAGTACCTTGACCGGGAAGGAAACACCGGTGATGTCAGTGCCGTCGGCGTTGACATGGTAGGAACCGGCGGCAAGCTTGCCTGCACGGGTCTTGTTTTTGGTGGCGCTGGTAACAGCATCGATCTCAGATGCGTTGTCCACACCGGCAGCTTTGTAGAAATCGGCGTAAGGGATGTTCATCTGGACATAGCTGGAGGGCAGGCAGTTCTCCTGCTCCACCTCTTCCGCAGCGAAGGCCGGGACTGCCACAGCGCACACCAGCATGGCGGCCGCAAGGGCACCTGCAAATACTTTTTTCAATCTCATTGTAACACACCTCAATCACTGGTTTGAAAATATATGGTTAGCTCAGCCTAACATTTCGCGCAAAGAAAAACCTGCGGGGCAAAGCCCCTCAGATGGTTAGGATAAGCTAATTGACAAAATTTAAAATAGCACGCATACAGAATGTTGTCAAGAAAAAACTG
>CAKSZF010000059.1 GCA_934525405.1 uncultured Faecalibacterium sp. | reverse complement strand
AAAGTGTATTTATCGAATTTATATACTCGTAAGTTAGTTTCTTACGAGTATAATACTTCATTTCTTACATAAAGTCAGGAAATATATTTTTGACGGCTCATCGAGAAACAGGAACGATACTTCCTATTTTCCTCAAAAATTGTGAACTCTGAGTTCCTGTTCATTTCGTTC
Source organism: uncultured Faecalibacterium sp. (assembly GCA_934525405.1). Taxonomy (GTDB): domain Bacteria; phylum Bacillota; class Clostridia; order Oscillospirales; family Ruminococcaceae; genus Faecalibacterium. The sequence continues at coordinate 8,769 of CAKSZF010000059.1, read as the reverse complement.
CGCATCGGTTACAATACAGCCATAGCTTCGGCAAGCGTTCAAAGCAGCCCTCAAGCTATCCCGCCCCTTGAAAATTGAACACGCATTCTTCAGTCACGTTCCTGTGATGATGAGCCACGTCCGTAACAAATGCGATGATATCGTTGCCAACAAGACTTACTGGCCGGAGTTGCACTGATCAGTACCTCGTCAGCGGCTGATGCCGGACAACTGAGCCCATAAAATGTTGAACGCCTCCCCGGCATTCCTTCCAAAAAGGATGCCAGGGAGGCGTTTTTGTTAAAGTATTTAAGCGCTCACACCAGCCTTGCCCCGGCGTGGGGCAGACTGTCTGCGCCAAGGCTTTGCAGCTTTTGGGGTAGGGCGGCAAGGTCGCCGCCGGTATAGTACCACCCGGCAGCCAGCGCTGCCAGTGCCAGCAGCAAAAGCAGCCCCAGCGCTTTGCCCAGCCTGCGGCGCTTCGGGCGCGGCGGCGCGGGCGGTGCCGCCGCAAAGGCGACAGGCGTCATGGCGGCATCCGGCACGGTTCTGCCGTAGGGCTGCCAGCCTGTGCCCCCTGCCTGCGGCAGACCGCAGGCGGCGCGGCGCAGCATATCCAGCAGCCACAGCCCGGGGTTCTCGTCCGGTGCTAAGCACCGCAGCCAGCAGCCCTTTTTGCCGCCCACCAGCAGCAGGCGGCTTTGGGGCAGCTCCACACAGCCCACCGCCAGCGCGGCACCGGTCAGCCGCTGCATGGCCTGCACCCGCGCCAGTGTGCGGGCAGGCTCTGCCTGCGGTGCCTTGCGCAGCTTGCGGCTGAGCCGGGCGGTAAGCGCTGCATCGGCGTAGCTCATGGCGCCAAAATCGAACACCTTTTCTGCGCCGGGAAGGTTTTCCAGTCGGGTCTCCAGCAGCGCTCCGGCGGCGGCATCGCTGCACACCAAAAGCTTGCGGTGCTGCTCCAGCGCCTGCACTGCGGCGGCGGCAAGGGTCTGCTCCCCTTCCCCGTACAGCGCCGGGGCAAGGCTTGTCCGCAACTGCTGCACCGCCCGGCGCAGCTGCTGCGGGGTGCTGCTTTGCAGCGCCACCAGCGTTTCCGCGCCCCGGGTGCGGCAGTGCACCGTGCCCTGCCAAGTGTCCGGCAGGGCTTCCACAGCCTTTTGCACGGTCTGCTCCGGCGCACCGAACAGCCGCAGCACGCAGCCCGCCGGGCACTTTTCTTCTTTTGTCATGACGCATCCCCCCTGCGGCCGCAGGGGCCGCCCTTACTCTGCCCGCAGGGTCTCGTCCAAGGCGGTCAGGGCGGCGGGGTCATGCTGTGCGCTTTCGGCCAGCACCTGCGTACCGGCAGGGGTCTTGCCCTGTGCCAGCCGCAGCGCCATTTCCAGCGCAGTCTGTGCGGCGCGGGCGCGGATGAGCGCACGGTCCGGGCGGGAGACGAACAGCTTTTTCACATAGACCTTGTCTCCTCGGGCAGCGCCCAGATACACCGTGCCCACAGGCCGGACGGCGTCGCCGCCGCCGGGGCCTGCCAGACCGGTAACGCTGACCGCGATATCTGCACCGGCGGCTTTTGCCGCGCCCAGCGCCATCTGCGCCGCCACGGGAGCCGACACCACATTATATTGCGCAATGACCGCCGGGTCCACCCCGACAAGCTTCGCCTTGGCCTGCTCCCAGTAGGTCACAAAGCCGTAGCCGAACACCTCGCTTGCGCCGGACACACTGGTCAGGCGCTGGGCGATCATGCCGCCGGTGCAGCTTTCGGCGGTGGCAATGGTCAGGCCATTGGCCTGCAGCGTGTGCACCACCGTTTCTTCCAACCCGGCGACATCCTCATCATACACCGCATCGCCCAGCAGATCATAGAACTTTTTGGCGTAGGCGCGGCACATGGTCTGCGCCTCGGCATCACTTTGCGCCCGGGCGGTGATGTGGATCTCGCACTCGCCGGTCTTGCAGTAGATGGCAGCGGTGGGGTTCGGGTTTTCCAGCAGCGGACGCACCCGGTATTCCAGGTTGCTCTCGCCGCCCAGCACCCGCAGCGTCAGGCTGTGCAGGGCGCAGCTCTGCCGCGCCAGCAGCAGCGGGCGCACACTTTCCTCCCACATGGCCTTCATCTCGTGGGGCACACCGGGCATCAGCACGGCACAGTGGCCGTCCTGCTCGAACCATGCACCCGGCGCGGTGCCGTGGTGGTTGACCACCTTATGCCCGAGCACTGGCACCATGGCCTGCTTGCGGTTGTTGGGGGTGGTCTCGCGCCCGGTGCGGGTAAAGAAGTCCACGATCTTCTGCCACTCGTCGGGGTCAAAGGTAAGGGTGTCGCCAAAGCAGGCGGCCACCGTCTCCTTGGTCAGGTCATCCGCCGTGGGGCCCAGCCCGCCGGTGAACACCAGCAGGTCGCACCGCTGTTTTGCCTCGTTGACAAAATCCGCCAGACGGCCATGGTTATCGCCGATGGTGCTCTGCCGCCGGACGGTGATGCCCAGCGCAGCCAGCTCCCGGCTGAGGTACTGGGCATTGGTGTTAAGAATGTTGCCGAGCAGCAGCTCGGTACCCACACTGATGATCTCTGCTGTCATGGACAAATCAACCCTCGAATTCTACCTGATCGGTGATGCGCACCCGGATGCGCTCAGTCTGCTCTGCGGCCTCGGCCTCCAGCGCGGCAAGGCCGGGCATGGCGGCTTCGGCGGCAAGGATTTCCTCCAGCTCGGGGCGAATCTTCGGGTGCGGCGGGGTAAAGATGGTGCAGCAGTCCTCGTAGGGCAGGATGCTAGTTTCAAAGGTATTGATATGGCGGGAGGTCTCGATGATCTCGGTCTTGTCCATACCAATAAGCGGGCGCAGGATGGGCAGATCCTGTGCAGCATCGGTGCACTGCAAAGCCTTGACGGTCTGGCTTGCCACCTGTGCCAGACTTTCGCCGGTGACCAGCGCCTCGCAGCCCTGCTTTTTGGCGATCACGTTTGCAATGCGCATCATGCTGCGGCGCATCAGCACGGTGAACAGCACATCCGGGGCGTTGTCCCGAATATATTCCTGCGGCTTGGTGTATGGCACCACGAACAGGTTAGCGCTGCCGGTATACACGGTGATAAGCTGTGCCAGAGCCTTTACTTTTAGTTTTGCGCGCTCGGAAGTATACGGAGGGGACGCAAAATGGATGTGATCCAGTGCCAGACCGCGCTTTGCCATCCGATAGGCTGCCACCGGGCTGTCGATGCCGCCGGAGAGCATATTCAGGGCACGGCCACTGGTGCCCACAGGCAGACCGCCCTCGCCCGGTATTTTCGGGCCGTGAATATACGCACCGTAATCGCGAATTTCCACAATGACCTTAAACTGCGGGTTACGCACATCCACCTTCAGGTAGTTGTGCTTGCCCAGCAGATAAGCGCCCAGTTCCCGCATCAGCTCCGGGCTGGTCATGGGGTAGGTCTTATCGGCGCGGCGGGCTTCCACCTTGAAGGTGCGGATGCCGTGCAGCTCGCTGCCCAGATAATCCTCAGCGGTCTGGCAGATGGTATCGAAATCCTTTTCGCACACCACGGCGCGGCTGAGCGCCGCAAGGCCGAACACCTTGCTGACCCGCTCAAAGGCGAGATCCATGTCCACGTCCTCTTCCTCGGGCTCCATATAAAAAGTGGACTGGGTGCAGTACACCTTGAACTTGCCCACCGTCTTAAGGCGGTAGCGCAGAATCTTCATCATGGCTGCTTCAAACTGGTTGCGATTGAGGCCTTTCAGGGACATCTCGCCCTGATAGCCCATAATAATTTCCTTCATAAATGTTGCATCTCCTGATGTAGGATTTATACTTTTATTTTCTGATCTTCTGCAGGTGCTTCATGCCGTCCTCGAAGCGGTTGAGGAAGGCGTCCACATCCTCCGGTGTGTTGTCGGCGCAGAAGGACACCCGGATGGCGGTATCGATGGCCAGCGGGTCGCGCCCCATGGCTGCCAGCGTGTGGCTGGGCTGACCGCGCCCGCAGGCGCTGGCAGAGGAGACGTAGATCTGCTCTTCGGCCAGAAAAGCCAGCATGGTCTCGCTCTTGATGCACATCTCGCTGAAGTTCAGCACCTCGGGCACGGCGTTCTCCGGGCTGTTGATGACCACCTCCGGGAAGGCCTTCAGCCCCTCCTGCAGCTGCCGGTTCAGCGCACGCATGGCAGTGTCGCGGCTCTTCATGGTCTTTGCCAGACGGGTGGCCGCAGCGGCCAGACCCATAGCGTAGGGCAGGTTTTCGGTGCCGGGGCGCAGCTGCCGCTCCTGCTCGCCGCCCAGATAGGGCGGCTGGAAGGCCTGCACCAGCCGGTCGGAAAGGTAGAGCGCACCAATGCCCTTGGGGGCATGGATCTTGTGGCCGCTCACCGAGAGCGTATCGATGTTGTCCAGCTTGATGGGTACACGCATCCACGCCTGTACTGCGTCCACATGGACGATGGTGCGGCTATTGCGGCGCTTTACCTCGGCGGCAAGGCGCTCCACATCGTTGCGGGTGCCGATTTCGTTATTCACCATCATGCAGGCTACAAGGATGGTGTTTTTATCCACCCGCTCCAGCATGGCGGCAATGTCCAGCGTGCCGTCTGCCCGGGGGGCTACCACGGTAACGTCGTAGCCCTGCTTTGCCAGCCGCTCCAGCGGCCGCTGCACGCTGGGGTGCTCGAAGCCGGACACTACGATGCCCTTGCCGAAGGTGCGGGTCTGCACCGCGCCCAGCAGCGCCAGATTGTTGCTCTCGCTGCCGCAGGAGGTAAAGTACAGTTCCCGGCTTTTGCAGCCCAGCGTGCGCGCCACGGCGGCGCGGGCGGCGTTCAAAGCTTCTTCACTGCGCGCGCCCGGGCCGTACAGGCTGGAAGGGTTTGCCCAGTGCTCCCGCATGGCCTTGTCGATGACGTCCGCCACCTCGGGCGCTACGATGGTGGTGGCCGCGTTGTCCAGATAATGTAACTGAGGGTTTTGCAGCATAAACGGATTTCCTGCTTTCTGTCGTTGTTTTCATAATAACCCAGAATAAGTATAGCACAAACCCTTGGATAACGCAAAAAATTTTCTGCATTTATGGGTGATTTTTCTCTTTTTTTGTAACTGTACCTCCTTGACAAACACCCCGGCGATGTGCTATCTTTACAGCATAGACCGCATCTCTGCTGACGGAACCTTGTGGAGCACCACAGTGCAGGGGTGCAAGGGATGTCAATGCCGACCGTCTGGGCAGCCTTGCGCAATTGCTGCGCAAAGCTGTCCTTTTTTGCTATCAAGGAGGATGTCTGTATGAAGACCGATATCGAGATCGCGCAGGAAGCTAAAATGAAGCCTATTACCCAGATCGCCGCCCAGCTGGGTCTGGAGGAGGAAAGTGTGATCCCCTATGGCCGCTACAAGGCCAAGATCGACCACCGGCTGATCCACAATGCCAAAAAGCAGGGCAAGCTGATCCTTGTCACCGCCATCAGCCCCACCCCTGCCGGTGAGGGCAAGACCACCACCAGCGTAGGTCTGGCCGATGCCATGAACGCACTGGGCAAAAAAACCATGCTCTGCCTGCGCGAGCCCAGCCTTGGCCCCGTGTTCGGCGTAAAGGGCGGCGCTGCCGGCGGCGGCTATGCACAGGTGGTTCCCATGGAGGACATCAACCTGCACTTTACCGGCGACCTGCACGCCATTGGCACCGCCAACAACCTGCTGGCTGCCATGATCGACAACAGCATCCAGCAGGGCAACCCGCTGAATATCGACCCCCGCCGCATCACTTGGAAGCGCTGCATGGACATGAACGACCGGCAGCTGCGGTTCATCGTGGACGGTCTGGGCGGCAAGGTGAACGGCACCCCCCGCGAGGACGGTTTTGATATCACCGTAGCCAGCGAGGTCATGGCCATCTTCTGCCTTGCCACCAGCATCTCCGACCTGAAAGAGCGGCTGTCCCGCATCGTGTGCGCCTACACCTACGACGGCAAGCCGGTGACCGCCGGTGAGATCGGCGCAGCCGGTGCCATGACCGCCCTGCTGAAGGATGCACTGGACCCGAACCTTGTGCAGACGCTGGAAAACAACCCCGCCATCATCCACGGCGGCCCCTTTGCCAACATTGCCCACGGCTGCAACAGCGTGCTTGCTACCAAGCTCAGCCTTTCACTGGCCGACTACACCATCACCGAGGCAGGCTTCGGTGCCGATCTGGGTGCGGAAAAGTTCCTGGATATCAAGTGCCGCTATGCCGGTATTGCGCCCTCTGCCTGTGTGCTGGTGGCTACCGTGCGCGCCCTCAAGAGCCACGGCGGCGTAGCCAAGGCCGACCTGAACCAGCCCAACCTCGAGGCCGTCAAGGCCGGTGCTTCCAACCTGATCCGCCACATCGACAACCTGAAGAACGGCTTCGGTCTGCCGGTGGTGGTCGCCATCAATGCCTTCCCCACCGACACCGCCGAGGAGCAGGCTTATGTGGAGCAGGTTTGCACCGAGCAAGGCGTGCCCTGCGTGCTGAGCGAGGTGTTCGCCAAGGGCGGCGAGGGCGGCAAGGCACTGGCTGAGAAGGTGCTGGAGATCCTGGAGGATCGTCCCATCCAGTACACCTACCCGCTGGAGATGCCCCTGAAGGACAAGATCAACGCCATTGCCACCAAGATCTACCGCGCCGACGGCGTGAATTACAGCGCCGCCGCCAGCAAGACGCTGGCCGAGCTGACCGAGATGGGCTACGGCAACCTGCCCGTGTGCATCGCCAAGACCCAGTACAGCTTCAGCGACAACGCCAAGCTGACCGGTGCACCCACCGGCTTTACCATGGAGGTGCGCGAGGTGCGTCTGGCCGCCGGTGCAGGCTTCGTGGTCGTGATCTGCGGCAACATCATGACCATGCCCGGCCTGCCCAAAAAGCCCGCCGCCGTGAACATTGACGTGGACGCCGACGGCAAGATCACCGGCCTGTTCTGATAAAAAATCCTGATAAAACACAAAGGCGCTGTCCGCAAGGACAGCGCCTTTTATGTTCTTTTTCACTCCATGGTGTGGCTGCAAAGGTAGTCTACCCATGCAGCGTAGCCCTCCGGCTTGATGTGGTAGCCGTCCGGCTGGGCGTAGCTTTCAATCAGGTCGCCGTTTTCGTCTGCCAGTACCTCCCACAGGTTGAGGAAATAGCAGTCCTTTTCCAGTGCAATGGCGGCCAGCTCGTTGTTAATGTGGCACAGGCGGTCACGGTTCAGCCCTGCGTGGTTTGCCTGTGCGCTCACCTCCGGCCGTACCGGCGTGATAGACTGCACATAGATCTTTGCATCCGGCAGTGCCTGACTGATCATGTCCAGCATCAGGCGGTAGTAGGTCAGAAAACTGGTGTAATCAGTGTCCCTCCCCAGCACGTTGCTGCCCAGCAGCACATAGACGGCCTTGGGCTGCTGGGCGGTCAAAGCGTCCAGCGGGATCTCCGTCACGCCATCCGCCCGCTTGCAGCTGGTACCGTTGACAAAGGCGTTGGGGCCTACCCCCTTATAGGCGCAGAACTGTGCCCCGGGCAGACCGGTATCGTAGATTTGCAAGCCCTGCGTCAGGCTGTCGCCCACAAAGCTGGCCTGCGCAAACCAGCTTTTTTCCACCGGAGCGCTAGCCGGCAGCGCCGCCATGCGGAAGTCCAGCGCGGTCTCGGTGCTGTCCTCCAGCGTCTGCACCCGGAGCTGCCGCGCCAACGGATAGCTGACCGTGTTCCATGTGTTGTCCGTTGTCACCTGCCGCAGAATTGTGTTCTGGCTCAGGGCGGTATCCACGCGCTCCCGGTGCAGCACCTTCCACAGGATGCCAATAGCGCTCAGCAGAGCCACCAGCGCCAGAAGGGCAACGATAATAAACACCCTGCGCCAGCGCCGGTGCAGGATGCGCCGCCGGTATTCCTGATAATCTGCCATTGTCGTTTCCTCACTTCCGGCCCGGAGTACGGGCTGTTCTATTTATAGTATAGCATAACTGTCCCCAACAGCAAGCCCCCTTTGCCAAAAAACGTCGCCGGTTTTGCACGGTACGGGGCAGTTTTGGTGCAAAACAGACAGAGTCCTGCCCCAAACGCTTGCATCCCATAGGCAGAATGTGATATACTAAGATGAATTAACCGACAGGGAGGCTTTCACGATGGCATATACACCGAAACTGACTTATAAAGGCAAGCCCCTCGTCCGCAAGGACAACGAGCTGTATTACGGCAGCATGACCGACCCCTATGTGCTGTATCTGCAGATCCTGACCACCACCCCGGTGGGCGGGCAGCAGGTAGCCGACAAGGTTCACCTGATGCTGCTTTCTACCGATACCACCAAAGCACCGCAGGAGCGCGTAGCGCGTCAGACCACCAAGCATGGCCTGTACAATGCGCTGGACATTGGCGGCATCTGGCTGCAGAAGGCCAACGAGACCCGCTGAACCACGTTAAAATGAACAATGCCGGACAGTCTGCGGACTGCCCGGCATTGCGTTTTTTATAAGGAATTTTATTGAAGATTCGGGATACAGAAACGCCTGCGGCGTTTCTGTATCCCATTTTCACAAGAAAATAAGAGAAACTCTTACTCCTCGGTCACCTCAAAGTCCAGCGGCTCACCGCAGTTGGGGCACTTGGGTGCGCCGTCCAGCAGCTCATCCTCTTCAAATACGGCGGTGCTGCCGCAAGCGGGGCAGGTCACTTCGTACTGCACGGGGGCGTCCTTGGCTTCGTCCTCCTCGCCTTCCAGTGCGACCTCAAAGGTCACACCGCAGTGGGCGCAGTTGGCTTCGCCTGCATCCAGATCATCCTCGCT
>CAKSZF010000058.1 GCA_934525405.1 uncultured Faecalibacterium sp. | reverse complement strand
AATAGCGCCGTAGCAAACACGTCATCGGCATGGAACTTGCCGGCGTGGGTAAAACCGTTTGCGGGAATTTTCATGGACTTGATACCTCGTTCTCCTAGTTTCGTCTGGTATCAGTATAGCACAATCCTGCCCGTGGGACAACAAAAAGGAACGGCAGCGCCGCCGTTCCTTTTGCGCGGGATGATTTGGAATGCGCTTCGCTGCGTTTCCACTGGAAGCGGCGTTGTAGATGCCGTTTGCCTTTACGACCCCTCCCGTGAAAATGGGATAGCGGAGCGTCCGCAGACGCTCCGCTATCCCGAAATAAAAATAATATTTCCGCTAAACATGGCTAGCAACGACGACGACCGCCGCCAGCGGCGGAAACAGGGAGGAGTTGTTGGGGCAGCGGCCAGCAAGACGCAAGTGCCGCCCAAGGCACGATGCGGATGCTGGGTGCCGCAACCCGATAGCGGAAGCCATTTTCAATCGTTCTGCAACAAAAAAGGCTGCTGCACAGCGGTTTGTGCAGCAGCCTATAAAAGCTTTGCGTTACAGCGCCGAATAGCCGAAGCTGTTCACCAGCGCGTCGATGTGCTGCCCGGCCTTGCACAGGGGGCAGTCGCGGGAGTCGAAGCTGGCGTAATCCGGCAGACTGGTGGGGTCGAAGATGGAGGTGACCGGGTAACCCAGACACTCGTGGGTAGTGGCGAAAATCGCCGAAAGCCCGGCTACGATGCCGCCGTAGTAGTTTACGGCTTCCACGGCTGCCTGAATGGTGTAGCCGGTGGTGATGGATGCCGCCAGAATAAGGACGTGCTTGCCCTTGACCATGGGGGCAAGATTATCCCGCAGAATGATCTGGCTGCCGGAGGTGTATTCCGGGGTGACGATGTAGATGGTCTTGTGGGCGTTCATATTGGTAAAGCCGTCCTTGGTCAGCTCGTTGGCAAGGCAGGTGCCGATGACCTGTGTGCCGTCCAGGCAGAGCACGGTATCCACGATGGTGCTGTGCTGGTAAGCGCTGACCAGCTCCTTTGCCACGGCCTTTGCCTCGGAAAGGCGGGTCTTTTGGGTGGTCACGTCGATGTAATAGTTGATGTGGCTGTGGCTGGTGGCAAAATGTCCCTTGGCCACCCGCAGGAACAGTTCGCTTTTGCTGGTGGGAAGCTTGACCATGTTGATCATTGTACAGCACTCCTTTTTTCACCGGGCGCAGCTGCGCCGCAAAATACAAAACAGCGCGGCAACGCATTTTGGTTGCAGCGCTTATTTTTCTTCTCTGCCTCTTTATTGTACTGAAAAATGCCGCTGTGCACAAGACACAAACCTAACGAAAAAGCTTGCATTTTTACAGACATATCGCCGAAAACTTGGATGCAAAGGCCGTTGCTGCCCAGAAAAGCGCACCGCAAAGGGCGCGCAGTAGCAACACACGGAAATCGATTTTTCGAATGAAGGCTTTTGCTCCGGGTCGAGTAAAAAGATTCCTGTAACGGCAACAGCTTTTTTGCGCAGCACGGAAAATTTTGAAAAAGGGGCTGGTATTTTTGCGGGTTTTGAGTATAATAGAGGAGAGATTGTTCAAATTTGAAGTAAAAGGAGAATCACATCCATGGCACAGGCAAAACAGGACATGGGCAGCGGCAGCGTAAAAAAGCTGATGCTGCAGCTCATGATCCCGGCGGTCGTTGCACAGGTGGTCAACCTGCTGTATAACATCGTGGACCGCATTTACATCGGACATATTGCCGGCATCGGCGCGGCAGCGCTGACCGGCGTGGGACTGTTCACCCCCATCCTTATGCTGCTGAACGCGTTCGCCATGCTGGTGGGCGCGGGCGGCGCGCCCCGTACCGCCATTGCGCTGGGACAGGGCGACAAGGAGCAGGCGGAGAAGATCATCTCCAACAGTTTTACCATGCTGCTGCTCTTCTCGGTGGTGCTGACCGTGGTGTTCTACGCCGGGGCACCCACCCTGCTACGGCTCTTTGGCGCCAGTGACGCCACCCTGCCCTATGCGCTGGCGTACAGCCGCATCTACATTCTGGGCTCGGTGTTTGTGCTGCTGGTACTGGGCATGAACCCCTTCATCACCACACAAGGCTTTGCCAAGACCAGTATGCTTACCACCGTTATCGGTGCAGTCATCAACATTATCCTCGACCCCATCCTGATCTTTGGTCTGGGTCTGGGCGTGCGGGGCGCTGCCATTGCCACCGTGCTCAGTCAGGCGGTGGGCGCGGTGTGGATTTTGCGCTTCCTCACCGGCAAAAAGACCATCCTGCACCTGCGCAAGGACTATATGCGCCCGGAAAAGAAGGTCATCCTGCCGGTGATGGCGCTGGGCATCTCCACCTTTGTGATGATGTCCACCGAAAGCCTGCTGTCCATCAGTTTCAGCTCCAGTCTGGCGCGGTACGGCGGCGATGTGGCTGTGGGTGCCATGACCGTTATCACCAGTGCTTCCCAGCTGTGCACCCTGCCTATTCAGGGCATCTGTCAGGGCGGTCAGCCGGTGATGAGCTTCAACTTCGGCGCAGACAAAAAGTCCCGCGTCAAGGAGGCGTTCCATTTCCAGCTGCTGCTGTGCAGCTGCTACACCTGCCTGTTCTGGCTGCTCATGATGCTGGTGCCGGGAGCTGTGGCGGGCATCTTCACCTCGGATACGGCGCTGATCGACTACACCACATGGTCCATGCGCATCTACATGGCCGGTATCTTTGCCATGGGCTTCCAGATCGCCTGCCAGCAGAGCTTTATGGCGTTGGGACAGGCCAAGGTCAGCCTGCTACTGGCCTGCCTGCGCAAGATCATTTTGCTGATTCCGCTCATCTTCATTCTGCCGCACCTGCTGCCGAACCCGGTGTTCGGTGTCTTTCTGGCAGAGCCGGTCAGTGATATTCTGGCGGCGACCATTACCACCATCACCTTCTTCTCCCGCTTCAACGGCATTCTGGAACGGGGCGCTGCAAAGGTATAATAAAACAGAACAATGCCGGAGCGTCTGCGGACGCTCCGGCATTGCATTTTTACGGTTAAATGGTCTCCGGCTCGCCCAGAGCCAGAACCTTCGTCAGCTCAGCCTGCACCTTGGCGTTTGTGGCATCGGTGACGGCCAGCACATCGGAATAGAACTTTTCCATCTCGTCACGGGTGGAGAAGGTGGCCACATACATCTGGTTGCCCATGGCACCGGACAGTGCCTCGGGGATGCGGTCCACCATGCGCATGTTGTCCTGATACTTCTGCATCAGCTGCTCGTGGCTGTAAACGAAGCTCTTGCCGTCCCGGCGGCCAGCAAAGGCGCAGTAGTAGTGCTCACCCACCGGCATATCGGTGCCGCCGAAGGCAATCATGTCTGCCCAGATCTTGTACACGTTGGTGGAGCGGGCAAAGTCGATCATGTCCGGGGTAAAGCCGCCGCAGGGGCGCATGTTGACTTCCAGCGCCACGATCTGACCCTTTTTGCCCATGCTGGCCTGATTCTCGGTCATGCGGAAGAACTCGAAGTGAACAAAGCGGCTCTTCACCCCAAAGCTCTTGACGGCGGCACGGCCCGCGGCGCGGGTGTCCTCCGGCAGATCCTTGATGATGTAGTAGATGGAGTTGTCGTCATTGTTCACGATGTCCATGATGGACACGGGGCTTACGTTGCCCGCCTCAAAGATGGGGTTGCCGTGGGCGTCGATGATGGCATCGTAGCTGTTTACCTCGGCGCGGACGAACTCCTCCATGATGTAGGCCACATCCGGGTGCTCTTTTTCCTTGTAGGTCAGAAATGCCTCCAGCTCCTTGTCGCTGGAAAGGCGGTGGGTATCCGAAGCGCCCACGCCGTTGTCCGGCTTGACCACCACCGGGTAGCCCACCTGTGCCACAAAGGCTTTGCAGCCTGCAAGGTCATCTACCATGTGATAGCGGGCAGTGGCGATCCCGGCCTTCTGATAGTACTCCTTCATCTTGCTCTTGTACTTGATGCGGGGCATATCAGAGGTCTGGAAGCCGCTGGTGATGTGAAAATCGGTGCGCAGGGCGGCATCCCGTTCCAGCCAGTACTCATTGTTGGACTCCAGCCAGTCGATGCGGCCATACTTGAAGGTGAAAAAGGCCACGGCGCGGTATACCTCATCGTAGTTTTCCAGACTGTTCACCTTGTAGTACTCGTTCAGGCTTGCTTTCAGCTCCGGCTTCAGCTCCTCGTAGGGCTGGTCGCCGATGCCCAGCACGTTCAGGCCGTTGTTCTTCAGCTCCCGGCAGAACTGCCAATAGTTCGTGGGGAAGTTGGGGGAGATAAAAATAAAGTTCTGCATAGTATTTGTTGATTCCTCTTTCCGTTACCTCTATGATTGCAATGCCCCTGCGGGGCGGGACAGACTTTAATATTGGGAAACAACGGCGCGTCCATGGACGCGCCGTTGTTTCGTTTTCACGGGATGGGTCACTGCTGGCCCAGAATGTAGGGCATATAGTATGCCACCTGCTTGTACCACCAGTTCCAGTCGTGGTTGACATCGTGACCCCACAGGTCTACCCAGATGGGGATATGCTTTGCTTCAAAGATGCGCTTGAGCAGCCATGTGGTGTCCGGCTGTTCCCAGTCGCCCTGACCGCAGCAGATGACCGCCTTCTGATTGCGGAACAGCTGCATATAGGGGTGATCCTCCGGGAAGTTCTTCATGTAGTCCACGGGGGAGTTCATGTACACCAGTTCGTCCATATAGTCGCCAAAGCCGTAGTGAGCAGTGTAGATGCCGCTGAGTGCCAGACAGCCGCAGAAGATATCCGGGCGGCGCAGGTACAGGTTTACCGCGTGGGTAGCACCCAGACTGCACCCGAAGGCGATGATGCCGGGCAGGTCGCTCCAGCCGTTGCGCTGCTGCGCCAGATGCTGAAGCATCGGGGCGACCTCGCGGGTGATGTAGTGCAGCCACTGCTCATAGCGGCGGATGCGCCAGTAGGGGTTGCCCTGTGCGTCCGACCAGGTTTCCTGATCCATGGTGTCGATGGAAAGCACCATGATCTGCCCGGACTCGATCCACGGGGCAAGGGTGTCGGTCATGTGGAAGTTTTCAAAATCGAAAAAACGGCCGTCCTGACAGGGAATATACAGCATCGGGCGGCCTGCGTGGCCGTAAAGCTTGCACTCCATATCCCGTCCCAGTTCCGGGCTGTACTCCTTGAAATACTGCATCTCCATGGTGTTTCCTCCTTTGGTGTGGTGATGGTGTCGCCCTTCTCTTACTCCTCCACCTCATACAGCAGGGTGTGGAACACGAAGGGCAGCTGTTTTTCCCAGCTGGCCTCGCAGTGGGTGCCGCCGGGCACGATGCGGCTGGTCAGGTGGATGCCCCGGGTCATCAGCTTGCCGCTCAAGTTGGAGAATTCCCGGCGGATGCCATCGTGGTTGCCCATCTCCCGGGAGCCGTAGTCCATGTACAGCACCGTGCCGGGGGCAAGTTTTGCGCGCCCCACAAGGCCGGAAAGCTTATCCGGTGCCACCCAGATAGAGGGCGACAGCGCTGCGGCGCGGCTATAGGTATCGTTATATTGCAGCAGAGCGTACAGGCTCATCAGCCCGCCCATGCTGCTGCCGCCGATAAAGGTATGTGTCCTGTCCGGCAGGGTGCGGAAATTCTGGTCGATCAGGGGCTTGAATCGGTGGATGAACCAGCTCATGGTGGCCTGTCCCTTGCCGTCAAAGTGGCCGTAGGTAGCATCATCGAAGCGGTAGGGGGAATACTCCACCAGACGCTCGTTGTTCGCCCCGGCGTTGCACTCGATGGCCGCCACGATCAGCGGGGTGTCGGTATAGTCCAGATAATCTGCCACGCCCCAGCTTTTGCCGTAGGTGGCATCCTCGTTGAAAAACACGTTCTGCCCATCGAACATATACAGCACGGGGAACCGGCGCTCCGGCTGTGCCTCGTACATGGTGGGCAGATAGACATACGCCCGGCGCTGTTCAGTGCCGTTGACCGCCGGGTAACTCATGCTCCATTTCTTGATCATGGTGCTTCTTTCCTCTCAAATCATCCTGCAAAGGGCACAGGCGGCAAGCCCACGCCCTTTATAGGTAGTGTAGCACCATGCGGCGGGAATTGCAATGATTATAGAGCAAAGGGGCGGTGAGACGATTTAGAATGCGCTCCGCTTTGCTCTGCGCATCATCAGCGGAAATATTATTTATAATTTCGCAATTCTGGAAAATCTGCGGATTTTCCAGAATTGCCTTTTCACGGGATGGGTCGTAACGGTAAACGGCATCTGCGGTGATGCAAAAGGGACTGTTGCCCCAGACGGTGTGCAACAGTCCCTTTAAAAGCCGTAGGGTGACAGGCGGCTCAATATTTCTTTTCCACGGGAACAATCCAGCCCTTGGTATCGGGCAACTTGCCCCACTGCATACCGGTCATGGTGTCGTACAGCTTCTGGGTGACAGGGCCGATCTTGCCGTCACCGATAAAGGCGTGCTCGCCCTTCCAGACCAGCTCCTTGACAGGGGAGACGACAGCGGCAGTACCGGTGCCGAACACCTCTTCCAGCTTGCCTTCGCGGGCAGCAGCCATGATGTCGGCAATGGCGATCTTGCCCTCAACGACCTCGTAGCCCCAGTCCTTCAGCAGCTCGATGCAGCTGCGGCGGGTGACGCCGGGCAGCACGGTGCCCACGGTAGCAGCGGTGTACACCTTGCCGTCGATCTTGAACATGATGTTCATGCTGCCAACTTCTTCAACGTACTTCTTCTCCACGCCGTCCAGCCACAGCACCTGTGCGTAGCCCTGCTCCTCGGCCAGCTCGCCGGCCTTGATGGAAGCGGCGTAGTTGCCGCCGCACTTGGTAAAGCCGGTCAGACCCGGGGCGGCGCGGATATACTCATCTTCCACATAGATGCGCACGGGGTTGATGCCCTCGGCGTAGTAAGCGCCGGAGGGAGCGCAGATGATGCAGAAGATATAGTGCTTGGAAGCGTGCACGCCCAGACCCACATCATTGGCAAAGATGAAGGGACGGATGTACAGGGAAGCGCCGTCGGTGTGGGGCACCCAGTCGCGGTCCACGTCCACCAGAGCCTCGACGGCCTGAATGTAGTCCTCTACCGGGATCTTGGGGATGCACAGACGGTCGGCAGAATCCTGAAAACGCTTGGCGTTGCAGTCCGGGCGGAACAGTTGCACGGTGTCGTCAGCGGTGCGGTAGGCCTTCATGCCCTCAAAGATCTCCTGTGCGTAGTGGAACACCACGGTAGCGGGGTCCAGCTCAAAGGGGCCGTAGGGGACGATGCGGGCATCGTGCCAGCCCTCGCCCTCGGTGTAATCCATGACGAACATGTGGTCGGAGAACTTTTTGCCGAAGCCGAGCTTCGTCTCATCGGTGGGCTTTGCCTTGGGCGTAGCCGTGCGGGTAATCTTGATATCCAACATAGTGAGTTTCCCTCTTTCCTTTTATGCGCGTGCGCACGATTTCCGGCGCTTTATGACACAAATGTTGGTTTCTATTATAATATTCCCAGCCGGTTTTGCAAGGAATCGCAAAATGTTTCATCTTTCCACCGGTAAAGTTGCACCAGATTGTGAGCACAATGGTGTGCAAACTGCCAAATCTATGGTACAATAGGGGCACAGAGCACTTTTGCGGGGCATAGCCCCGCTTTTCTACGGAAGGAGCAGATTGCCATGATCAACGGCGTTATTTTTGATATGGACGGCCTGATGTTCGACACCGAGCGGGTCTGGGCTACCCTGTGGGAGCCTGCGCTTGCCACCCTTGGGCTTTCTTATAAGGAGGGGCTGGACGTTGCCGCCCGCGGCACGGCGGGGGACTCCATGCGGGCGGTGCTGCGCCGCTTCTACGGGGAAAGCTGCGACACGGACGCCATCATCGAGGTGCTGCACGCACAGGCGGAAAAGGCGTTTCAGGCACCGCCGCCCAAAAAGCCCGGGCTGGATGAGATCCTGACATGGCTAGATGCGCAGCACATCCCCATGGCAGTGGCTTCCTCCAGCCGGATGGCGTCTATCCAGCACCATTTGGACGGCTGGGGCTTGACCCACTATTTCAAGGCGGTTATCTCCGGCGAGCAGTTCTCAGCCTCCAAGCCCGACCCGGAAATCTTTCTGCGGGCCGCCGAGGCGCTGGGCACCCAGCCCGGCCGCACACTTGTACTGGAGGACAGCTACAACGGCGTGCGCGCCGGTGCCGCTGGGCACTTTGTCACCGTGATGGTGCCGGACATGGCCCCCGCCAATGACGAGATGCGCCGTCTGTACACCGCCGAGTGCCGCGACCTGTACGAGGTGCTGGACGGCTTGCAGAAGGGAAGGTTCTGAGTGAGGGATGTTCTCTTTTGACACCAAAAGAGAACCAGAAAAGTGCGTGCTCCGTGGGGAAAGTTTCTGCTTGCTTTCAGTGCGCAAAGACGCTCCGCTGGGCCAGAGGTAGGGAGGGGTGTTCCGATTCCCCCCTCCCTACCTCTGGCCTCCACCCACCCCGCAACGGGTCAAGGGCTGCACGCCCTTGACAATCCTAAAGAAGAAGTCGAAGCACAAAAAAGCTAGCGCTGCGCCAGTCGGCGCTATCGCTTTAACGCTTTTTTCGCTTCTCCATTTATAGCCCCTCAGTCGCTGCGCGACAGCTCCCCCCGGGGAGCGTTCCCACCCGCAAAGCTTGCACTTTAGCCAGAAACTTTCCCGCTATGCCAAAGGCTCCCTCCCAGAGGGAGCTGGCAAAACCGTCAGGTTTTGACTGAGGGAGTTTTCCCACCCGTGAAAATACAATGCCGGACAGCCCGCAGGCTGTCCGGCATTGTGCTATTTTAATGTGTCTTTTTTCTGCGGCGGAGCTTGCGCACCAGTTTACGGAGCAGCAGCACAAGGCACACCACCAGCAGAATTACGGTGAGGATCACACCGAGAAGGATAAAGGTAAAGCGGTTGGGCTTTTTCAGCAGCGCGGAAAGGCTGCGACTGTCCTCTACCTTTTTGCGGTCGTGCAGGGTACTGTAATAGTCCGGCACGTTGCCGATGCCGTCGCCGTCGGTGTCCTCGAACGAGGCCATGTACCGCGCAATGGCGTC
>CAKSZF010000057.1 GCA_934525405.1 uncultured Faecalibacterium sp. | reverse complement strand
CAGGTGCTGGGCCTTTTGCAGGATACCTGCCGCAAGACCGGACGCACCGTCATTGTTATTACCCACAACACGGCACTGACCGGTATGGCTGACCGTATCATTCAGGTGCGCAGCGGCCGCATCGTGTCCAATCAGGTCAACGAGCACCCGGTGCCGGTGGAACAGATCGAGTGGTGAGAACTGTGCAGAAAAGTTACCGCAAAAATATCCTGCGCGAGATGAAAAGCAGCATCAGCCGGGTGGTGTCCCTGTTTGGCATCGTGGCGCTGGGGGTGATGATGCTCACCGGCCTGATGTGCATTGCCCCCGATATGCGCACCGCTGCCCAGAAGTACTATGTGCAGCAGAATGTGTTCGACCTGCGGGTGTTGTCCACCCTTGGCCTCAGTCAGGGCGATATCGATGCCATTGCCGCTGTGGACGGGGTGGACGCCGTGCAGGCGGTGAAGTATCAGGACGTAGAGGGGCACTGGACAGGGGACGAGCAGACCACGGTGGCACGGCTGTATCAGCTGCCTGCCGACCCGCAGGCCGATACGCCGGAAAACATGAACCGCCCGGTGCTGCTGTCCGGCCGGATGCCGGAAGCTGCCGGGGAGTGCGTGGTGCACGTGATGGGCCACGGCAGCCCGGTGGAGCTGGGCACCCAGCTGACCCTGCCGGAAGAGACCGAGGGGGTCAGCGGGCAGGTGTTCACGGTGGTGGGCACGGTGCAGGACCCGCTGCATTTTTCCTCCGATTCCGAGAGCAGCACTGTGGGCGATGGCCAGCTGGACTGCATCCTGTTTGTGCCGGAGGGCACTTTGACCGCAGATTATTATACGGTGTGCTATATCAAAGCAGAAAATGCCGAATTGTATGATAATTATTCCGATGAATATCAGGCCGCAGTGGATACCGTAGCGGAAAAGCTCAAGGCCATCCAGAGCGTGCAGTGCACCGCCCGGCGGGAAGAGCTGATGGACACCGCCAACGACAAGCTGACCGAGGCGCGCACGGAGTACGACAGCCAGAAAGCCGAGGCCGAGCGCCAGTTCGCTGAGGCCGAGGCAAAGCTGGCAGACGCGCAGCCGCAGCTGGACGCCGCCAAGGCGCAGCTGGAGGCCGGTGAAAAGGAGCTTGCCGCCCAGAAGGCTGCCCTGCCGGACACCATGCAGAGCGGTGCCGACAAGCTGGTGAGCAGCGAGGAGCAGGTGCTGGAATTTGAGGAGCAGTTACAGCAAATCGAGCTGCTGGTCAATCTGAAAAAGGTGGCAGACCCCTTGCTGACCTACGCGGAAGCAGCCCTGCGCAACGCCGAAAAGGCGCTGGACGAAGCCGAGCCGGAGGATGAGGACTATATTGAACTGCGGGATGCGCTGGCCAAGGCGCAGGCCGCTTACGATAACATCTATAACCAGCTGCAGGGCTATCAGCAGCAGCTGGACGCGGGCAAGCGGCAGATGTACCAGCAGGGGCTCATCTCCTCGCCGAACCTCTCCAACGACCAGCTGGTGACTGAAGCCAAGGCTGCGCTGCGCAAGATGAAATTGCAGCTTTTGCAGGGGCAATTGCAGCTGACCACCGGCACAGCCAGCGCCTACACCCAGTTTGATGCCGCACAAAAGCAGCTGGAAGAGGGCTGGGCAGAGTATAACGCCGGGCAGACCCAGCTGGAAACCTCCCGCACCGAGTTCGAGAGCCAGAAGGCCGAGGCGGAGCAGAAGCTGGCAGACGGTCTTGCCCAGCTGAACGATGCCGAGGAGCAGGTGAGCCAAATCAAAAAGGGCGAGTGGTATGTGCTGGACCGCACCTCCACTATGAGCTGCGTCACCTTTGCCCAGTACGCCGACCGCATGGACGCCATTGCCCGGGTGTTCCCGGTGTTCTTCTTCCTTGTGGCGGCGCTGGTGGCTACCACCACTATGACCCGCATGGTGGACGAGAACCGCCTGCAAATGGGCACCTTAAAGGCGCTGGGCTACTCCAATTTCAGCATCGCGGGCAAGTACCTGTTCTACGCGATGCTGGCCACCATTCTGGGCAGCATCGTCGGCATGGTGGCGGGCTTTGTGGTGTTCCCCATCATTATCTGGAACGCCTATCAGCTAGTGTTCACCCTGCCCACCTTCACCCTGCACTTCTACCCGGGCATGGCAGCTGCCAGCGTGGGCATCAGCGCCGCAGTCATCGGCTTTGCCACATGGTACGCCTGCCGTTCCAGTCTGGCCGAAAAGACCGCAGCTTTGCTGCTGCCCCGGGCCCCCGTGGCGGGCAAGCGCATCCTGATGGAGCGCATCACCCCGCTGTGGTCCCGGATGTCCTTCTCGCAAAAGACCACCGCCCGCAACCTGTTCCGGTATAAAAAGCGGTTCTTCATGACCGTGCTGGGCGTGGCGGGCTGCACCGCGCTGCTGCTCATCGGCTTTGGCATTCAGGATTCCCTGCTGCCCATCGTTACAAAGCAGTCTACCGAGCTGACCCACAACGATATGTCCATCACCCTCAGCGACCCCAAAGCCCTGACCATGGAGCAGGGGCTGGCAGAGGAGCTGGACAGCAACAGCGCCGTGCAGAACTGGAGTGCGGTGTATACCAAATCCACCACGATCTACAATGCCGCAGGCGAGAGCGCAAGCGTGAGCATCGTGGCTGCGGCAAAGGACAGCGACCTGACCCGGTACGTCACCTTCCGCACCCGCAAGGGGCACAAGGCCATCAGCTTTGACAACGGCAGCGCCATCCTGACCGAAAAGACCGCTGAGAATCTGGGGCTGCACACCGGCGATACCTTCTGGGTGGAAAACGCCGAGGGCACCCGGGTGGAGCTGACCCTGACCGGCATTACCGAGAACTATATGTTCACCCGGCTGTATCTCCCACGCGCACAGCTGGAAAGCCTGCTGGGCACGGCAGAGATCCCGTGGAACACGGTCTACGGCAAGACTACCTGCACCAATGCTGCCGGATACAACGCCCTGCGCACCGACCTGCTGGACTGCAACTACGTCAGCAGCATCAGCTTTACCGAGGATACCACCGAGCTGTTCGATAACCTCATCGTCAGTCTGGGCTATGTGGTGGTGCTGATCATCATCTGTGCGGCGGCGCTGGCAGCCGTGGTGCTGTATAACCTGATCAGCGTCAACCTTGGGGAGCGCAAAAAGGAGCTGGCAACCATCAAGGTGCTGGGCTTCTACGATAAAGAGGTGTACCGCTACATCTTCCGTGAGATCGAGCTGCTGGCGCTCATCGGTTCCGGCGTGGGTCTGGCGCTGGGTGTGCCGCTGCACAAGTTCATCATCCTGACTGTGGAGATGGATCAGCTCATGTTCATCCGCACGATCGCCCCCCGCAGCTACCTGCTGGCGGTGGCGCTGACCATGGTGTTTACCGTAGTGGTCTGCTTTGTGATGCGGCGGCACGTCCGGCGCATCAGCATGGTGGAAAGCATGAAAGCCCCGGAGTAATGTTTACAGGTCATTCATAAAATAAGCATAATTTCGTAGGATCTTTCGTGTATCATAAAATCACCGGGAGGGGGAGAGCCGCAAGCCCCCTCTCAGGGACATGATTCCTCCTATACCCCAAACCAAATACCGCAAAAGCCGCGCCTCGTCTGAACCAGCAGATGGGGCGCGGCTGTTTTTTGTAAAGGCTGCGGCCTCTTTTCAACTGCACAAAAAAGCACCCCCTGCGGCCTGTACGGGCAGACCGCAGGGGGTGCTTGGCTTTTTAGACGCTCAGGGAATTAAAGGCACACGTACTTGAGGATGAACAGCACGGTGAGCACATACATCAGCGGGCTGATCTTCTTCTCCTTGGCCTTGCCGGTGATCACATTGATGATGGTCCAGGAGATGATGCCGATGGCGATACCCTCGGAGATGCTGTAAGCAGTGGGCATAGCCAGAATGGTCAGGAAGGCGGGGATGCCCTCGCTGGGATCATTGAAGTCGATCTTGACGGCAGAGCCCATCATGTAGAAGCCCACGATGATCAGAGCCGGAGCGGTAGCAAAGCTGGGAATGGTAAGGAACAGCGGGCTGAAGATGGTAGCCAGCAGGAACAACACACCGGTGGTCATAGCGGTCAGACCGGTGCGGCCGCCCTCGGTAACGCCGGAGGCGCTCTCCACGAAGGTGGTGGTGGTGGAAGTGCCCAGCACAGCGCCCACGCAGGTGCCGATGGAGTCTGCCATCAGTGCGCCCTTGATGTTGGGCAGACGGCCATCCTCGTCCAGCATATCAGCCTTGGAGGCCACGCCGATCAGGGTGCCCAGCGTGTCGAACAGGTCCACGAAGAGGAAGGAGAACATAACGGCGAAGAAGTTCAGCAGACCAACACCGGAGAAGTCGGTCTTGAACACCTGACCAAAGGTCTCGCCCAGTGCGGAGAAGTCGAAGCTGACAAAGGCAGTGGGGATGACGGAGTACATGCCGGCTTCCACATCGGGAACGTAGATACCGGTCAGCTCGCACACGATGCCCAGCAGCCAGGTGATCAGGATGCCGTACAGGATACCGCCCTTGACCTTCTTGACCAGCAGGATGGCGGTGATGACCACGCCCAGCAGAGCCAGAATAGCGCCCACGCCAACGCTGTGGAAGGCTGCGCCCTTGAAGTGCTGGTAGGTGACCAGCGTGGAATCGCTGTTGACGATCAGCTTGGCGTTCTGGAGGCCGACAAAGGCCACGAACAGGCCGATGCCCACGCTGACGGCGCTCTTCAGGGTCATGGGAATGGCGTTGAAGATGCCTTCGCGTACATTGGTCAGGGACAGTACAATGAAGATGACGCCCTCAACAAAGACGGCCATCAGAGCCAGCTGCCAGCTGTAACCCATGGTCAGCACGACCGTGTAGGCAAAGTAGGCGTTCAGACCCATGCCGGGAGCCAGTGCAAAGGGGTAGTTGGCCAGCACAGCCATCAGTGCAGTGGCAATGAAAGATGCCAGCGCGGTGGCGATCAGCACAGCCTTGGAATCCATGCCCGCAGCGGACAGGATGTTGGGGTTGACGGCAAGGATGTAAGCCATGGTCATGAAGGTGGTGATACCGGCCATGATCTCGGTCTTTACATCGGTGTGGTTTTCTTTCAAGCGAAAGAACTTTTCTAACATGAGAAACCTCCTGCTTCCAATAAAACACTCCGCCGGTTGCGGACGGCGGAGAAAGAACAGCTCCCATTCTATCAGTTGAAAACGTTTTTGTCCACACCGGAAACACATAAATTTCGCAATTTGTTCAAATTTTCTTAAATAAGTATGACTTATCTCACAAAAAATCTGGCTTTTTTTGGTAGTTTGGACGGAATGCAGGTACCTTGTGCAGAAAAAATGTCTTTGAAAAAACTCCCCCAGTCATCGCTACGCGATGCCAGACTCCCCCTTTTGTCACCTGCGGTGACATCTTCCCCCGGAGCGGGGGAAGTCGTCCTCTAAGATGGGGCCTTTGGCATAACGGTACAGTTTCCGGCTCAAGCGTAAAGTTTGCGGGCGCGCCAGAGGCTCCCTCTCCGAGGGAGCTGGCAAAACCGTCAGGTTTTGACTGAGGGAGTTCAGGTAGCTGCTGATTGCCGTTACGACCCCTTCCCGTGAAAATGCAATGCCGGAGCGTCCGCAGACGCTCCGGCATTGCTCTATTAAAAATAATTTTTCCGCTGATTATGGCCAAAGCGCACGCGGCGGCCATTCAAAATCGTCCCGCCCGCAGCGCAAACGCTTACAGCGTCTCTACCCGGTCGAACAGATCCTTTGCCGCTTCCACGGCGTCCTTGCTGCCAAAGGCGACCCGCACGCCACCGGACAACACATCGGACAGAGCGGCGGCCTGCGCTTTGAGCAGGGCGGCGTCCACGCTGCATAGCGCCTTGCGGTCGGCGGCGCGCATCTCGTCCGTGATGCCGCAGAAATACCGGTGATCCAATTCCCGGGCAGCGGCACGCGCCTTGCGGGGCGTGTCCAGTTTGGCGGCGGTGCCCACGATGAACTCGTCCAGATCCCGGGCGGTGTAGTCCCGGGCGGCAAGGGCGGCAGGGGCGGCTGCAAAGGTGTCGTAGCTTTCCCGCAGGTGGGGGTCCCGGTAGGTGTACAAAAACTCGATGCCGTCTGCACAGAGCATTCCGGTGCCGTAGGCGCCGCCCACCTCCCGGATGGTGTGCCACAGGTATTCGTAGCTCATCACCCGCGCCAGCACCCGGCGGCGGCTGTCCCGGGGCATGGGCCATGCCAGCACATCGTAGTTCACGCCGCCGTCAATGATAAAGGCTTCATTCACCGGGGGCGTCAGGGGCTGGGTGTAGGGCTGCGCCGGAGTACGCCGGGCGGCGGCAAAGCGGCTTTCCGGCAGCAGGGTGCGCAGTTTTTCCAGTGCGGCTTCGGTGCCGTGCAGGCTGACGGTCAGGGCGGCGTTTTGCAGCACCCGGCGGCGCACAGCGTCCAGCTTTGCGCCCAGTGCAGCCCAGTCGGCCTTTTCCAGCAGATTGCACAGGAAGTGGTAGTAGCTCACGCCGGTGCAGGCTTCGTCCGCAGCACCCTCTACATAGTAATGGGCGCGGGCGCGGGTGGAGGCGAACTCGTTGCCCTGCTGGATGAACAGCTGCTCCATGCGCAATTTCAGCTGGCTGACCACCCGGGCATAGGCGGCTTCGGCGGCAGCGCCGGTAAGGACGGTATCATACAGCAACTCGCCGCCGATCTCCACCGCCTTTTCCAAGCTGCGCTCCAGCAGGCTCAGGCAGAGGGTGAGTTTTGCGTGGCAGGGAGCGCCCTCCTGCCGCCCGGTCCAGATGTCCAGCTGGGCGCGGCTGTCGCCCAGCCATGTGCTGCGCAGGGTGTTCAGCTGCTGGGCGGTATGGGTGGGGGTGTCCAGCTCGTCCAGCACATCGGTGAGCAGATTCAGATATTGCAGCTCCTCCGGGGTGACAGTGCCAAGATCATAGTAGAAATTCAGGTACAGGCTGCCGGCAGAGGGGTGGCGCAGCAGGGTGGCACCGGCCAGCTGTTCGGCGCTGCCCTGTGGGGTGGCATCGCCCGCGCCAAGGTCGGCGGCGGTGAGGGGGTGCTCCAGCACCAGCTTGCCATCGGTGCGCACCGGGGCAGCGGCGTCCTCGGTCTTGGGCGCGGTGGGAATTTGCAGCACCTGCACCGGGGCGGGGGCAAACAACTCCCGCAGCAGGGTGTCGAACCAGCCTTCCTCCAGCTTGCTGCGCAGGGCGGCGAAAAGTTTGTCCGTGTGCAGCAGCAGGGCGGCATCGCCGGTATGCAGCCAGCCGGTGGCGGCGTTGATGGCGTCCAGCACGCCGTCCGGCAGGCTGCCCGGACGCTCCAAAGAAGCAAACTCGGCCTCATTCAAAGCGGCCAGCAGCAGGTCGTGGGGGATGCCGGTCTCCAGCAGCTTGTCCACAGCCTTGCGCACAGCGAGGGCAAACTTGCGGGCAGAATCCACCGTAGCACCGCGCAGCAGCAGCTCCAAGGTGGGCTGCAAGGTGCTGTCGTCAAAGCCGATGTCGATATCTGCGCCCAGCTGCTCGGCCAGTAGCGCGGCCTTGAGGGGGGAGCTGTTGGTGCTCAGCAGCGCGCCAAGCAAAATCTCCACGCCCAGCTGCCGCTCACGGTCGGCAAATGCGCCGGTGTACCATGCCAGCGCGCACTGCACCTCATCTGGCTTGGGCTGGTCGGTGTAGTAGGGCAGCTCCACGAATGCGCCGGGCTGCTCGTCCTGCATGGTCAGGCGGGGGCGGGCGGCGGCCTTGGGCATCTTGGACAGGTAGTCCTTATCCAGTCGCGCCAGCTTGTCGGCCATGTCCATCTTGCCGTACAGGGTGATGCAGCAGTTGTCGGCGCTGTAATGGCGGCGGTACACCCGCTGGTATTTCTCATAGGTCAGGGCGGGGATGGACGCCGGGTCACCGCCGGACACAAAGCCGTAAGCGGTATCCGGGAACATCGCCCGTTGCAGGGCGTTTTGCAGCTGAGCATCCGGGGAGGCCAGTGCACCCTGCATCTCATTGTAGACCACACCGCTGACCGTGCCGTCTGCATCCCGGTGCCAGCCCTCCTGCTCGAACACCGCAGAGTCCACCATGGCCAGCGGACAGAACACCGCGTTCAGGTAGACATCCATCAGGTTGCAGAAATCGGTCTCGTTGGGGGTGGCAAAGGGGTAGACCGTTTTGTCCGGGAAGGTCATCGCATTGAGGAAGGAAGCCATGCTGCTTTTGAGCAGCTGCACAAAGGGGGAACTGACCGGGTATTTTTCGCTGCCCGCCAGCACGGAATGTTCCAGAATATGGAACACGCCGGTGTCATCGGAGGGGAAGGTGCCGAAGCCGATGCCGAAGGCCTTGTTGACGTCCTCATTTTCCACCAGCAGCACGGCTGCGCCGCTGACGTCATGGGTGAGCAGGGTCAAAGTACCGTGCTGCTCGGGGCAGTCCTCGGTGCGCAGGACGGTATAACCGGGATAGTATGCCATTTCTATTCTCCTTTATGGAATGTTTTTCACAGAGGATGCGCCTGCGGCTCAGCCGCCGAACAGGCCGAAAAAGCTGGTGTGGGTCACGCCCAGCACAAGGAAAAGAGCAATCAAAGCGAACAGTACGCCGATGATGATATCCATCTGGTGCACCGTGAGCGGGAATTTATCATAAAGCTTTTCCTTGGGGTTTACGAAGTCTTTGTTGCCGTTGTCCAGCAGGCGCTTTTTGCCCTGCTCAAAATCGGCCTTCTGCGCCTGCAATTCTGCCTGCTGGCGGGCAAGTTCTGCCTCGCGGGCGGCCAGTGCGGCCTCGCGGCGTTCAAGCTCGGTCTGGGTATCCGGGGTGGGCTGTGCCATGGAAAGTCCCTCCTGTAAGCATAAGATGTTTTTCCTTATGATACCACAAAAATGTGGACAAAAAAAGCACCCGCAGTGCAAAGACTGCGGGTGCAAAGGGGGATGATGAGGAGATTACTTCTTAGCCAGATACTTGCGGATATCAATGGCGACAGCCACGATAATGACAAGGCCCTGAACGATGTAGGTGTAGGAGGAGTTGACGTTCATGAACTGCAGAGCGACCTTCATCAGCTCAAAGACCAGAACGCCGACCAG
>CAKSZF010000056.1 GCA_934525405.1 uncultured Faecalibacterium sp. | reverse complement strand
CGACCGGGTTAAAATTTTCCTCCACGATGCTCGCTCCTTTCCTAAAAAAGCTTAGTCCTGCTGCTCCGGGGCATCCGACTGCAGCGTTTCCGGCTGCTCAGCCTGCTCGGCAGATTCGGCGCGCTCAGCAGTCTCCGCAGGTTCTGCGGACTGCACCGGGGCAGGCTGCACGGTCTGGTCGGGCTGTGCCTGCTCGGGCTTTGCGTCCTCACAGGGAGGCAGGGTGCCACCGGCCATAATGGTGTTGAACTGCTCCTCGTTGAGCTTTTCACGTTCCATCAGAGCCTTGGCCAGCGCATGGAGCTGGTCGATGTGCTCCGTCAGGGTGCGGCGGCAGGTCTCGTAAGCCTCGTCGATGATATCACGGGTCTCGCTATCGATCTCGGCAGCGGTGGTCTCGCTGTAACCCTTGCCCTGACCAAAGTCGCGGCCAAGGAAGGTCTCCTCCTGCGAGGTGCCGTAGACCACGGGGCCCAGACGCTCGGAGAAGCCGTAGCGGGTGATCATCTGGCGGGCGATATTGGTGGCCTGCTGCAGGTCGTTGGAGGCACCAGTGGAGATGTCCTCCAGAATCAGCTGCTCGGCCACGCGGCCGCCCAGACTGGACACGATGTCCTCAAACATTTCGCCCTTGGTCACATAGCTGCGGTCCTTCTCGGGCAGATACATGGTGTAGCCGCCGGCCTGACCGCGCGGGATGATGGTGATCTCGTGCACGCGGGGATGGTGCTTGCAGTAGAAGCCTGCCACTGCGTGACCGGCCTCGTGGTAGGCGGTGAGTTTTTTCTCCTCCGGGGTGACCACGCGGCTCTTCTTCTCGGGGCCAGCCATCACCTTCATGGAGGCTTCCTCGATATCCTCCATGGTAATGGCCTTGCGGTTGCGGCGGGCTGCCAGCAGCGCGGCCTCGTTGACAAGGTTCTCAAGGTCTGCACCGGCAAAACCGGCAGTGCGCTGGGCAATAACCTTCAGGGAAACGTCCGGTGCAAGAGGCTTGTTGCGAGTATGCACCTTCAGAATCTCCTCGCGTCCCTTGACATCCGGCAGACCCACATAGACCTGACGGTCAAAGCGGCCGGGACGCAGCAGTGCCTTATCCAGAATGTCGGCACGGTTGGTGGCAGCCATGACGATGATGCCATCGTTAGCCTCGAAGCCATCCATCTCCACCAGCAGCTGGTTCAAAGTCTGCTCGCGTTCATCGTGACCGCCGCCCAGACCTGCGCCGCGCTGACGACCCACGGCATCGATCTCATCAATAAAGATGATGCAGGGCATGGTCTTTTTGGCCTTATCGAACAGGTCACGCACACGGGATGCGCCCACGCCGACATACATCTCCACAAAGTCAGAGCCGGAGATGGAATAGAAGGGCACACCGGCCTCACCAGCACAGGCACGCGCCAGCAGGGTCTTACCGGTACCCGGAGGGCCCACCAGCAGCACGCCGTGGGGAATGCGGGCACCCAGCGTATTGAACTTATCCGGGCTCTTGAGGAACTCCACGACCTCCTTGAGTTCCTCTTTTTCCTCGTCCTCACCGGCCACATCGGCAAAGGTGGCAGTCTTTTTGTTCTCGTGCTCGTCCTTCACCCTGGCCTTGCCTACGTTCATGATGCCGCCGCCACCGGCGCCGCCGCGCATCATGGAGAACAGCAAAAAGCCGGTGCAGCCCAGCATAGCCAGATAGAACAGGATCTCCATCCAGGGGATGGTCTCCTTGGCGGGTACATAGTCGTACACCATGGGCGCATCGGGGTTGGCTGCATCGTACTGGGCGATGTAGTCCGACACATGGTCCACGAACATCCGGGCGTAGGGCAGCTTATAGCTGACCGTCTCGGTGCCGTCCTCGTTCTTCTTTACCCCGGTGGGGGCAGAGGAAGAAGAGGACAGCAGGCCGGAAAGCAGCCCGCCCGTGGACTGGGTGGTGGTCTGCTCGGCAGCATTGGGCAGCTCCTGTGTGCCCTCCTTCAAGGTCATAGTGATCACGCCGGTGTTCAGATCCAGCGAGAATTTGGTGACCTGATTGCTCTCAAAATAGTGTACCACCGTGGAATATGCCATGGAGGAGCCGCTGGCGCTGCCGCCGGTGCCGCCCAGCACCGACCACACCATCAGCACGGCTGCCAGCACAATGGCGATCACCAGCGGATTGAAACGGGGTTTCTTCGGTTGCAAAAAAATCAACTCCAGTTCTGGATTTTTATAATGGACACGTTACTTCGTGTAGACCTCGGGCTTCAGCACGCCGACATAGGACAGGTTGCGGTATTTTTCGTCGTAGTCGAGGCCATAGCCCACCACGAACTCGTCCGGCACCTGAAAACCCTCGTAATCCGGCTGGATGTCGGCCTTGCGGCGGCTGGGCTTATCAAGGATAGTGCAGATCTTAACGGAGTTCGGGTTGCGCATCTTGAGCATGGGCACAAGGTTGGACAGGGTGACGCCGGTGTCCAGAATGTCCTCCACGATCAGCACATCCTTGCCGGACAGATCGCCGTCCAGATCCTTGATGATCTTGACCAGACCGCTGGTGGTGGTGTTGCTGCCGCCGTAGCTGGAGACCACCATAAAGTCGATATTGCAGGGGATGCTCACAGCCCGCATCAGGTCGGCCATAAAGACCACCGAGCCCTTGAGGATGGACACCAGCACCAGATTTTTACCGGCATAATCCCGGCTGATCTGAGCGCCAAGCTCTGCCACTTTGGCCTTCAGCTGCTCTTCGCTGACCAGAACGGTCTTGATATCATCGTGCATACTCATTTGTTTTTTCCTCCTGTGTTTCGATCTCTGCATCCAAGTGCAGGATCCATCTGCTTTCCGTGTCCGGTGCAAGGCCATCGGCAAAGCCTTCTCCACACACCCATAAAATTTCGCTTCCGCTGGCAAGCAGCGGCAGCGTATCCCGCAGTTCGTTCGGGACACCGACCTCGTTCATCCACTTGCGCAGTGGTTTGCTCAAGCCCCGCCCCGCAGGCCGGAAGCGGTCTCCCGGCTGTCGGGCGCGCAGCACAAGGCCAGTGTACAACGTAGTTATTCTAGCATAATCCGCCCGATTTTTTAAGTCTTTTTTATGAACGACTTGTATTTTTTCTTCAAAATCGGCTGTTAACAGCTCTGCTTTCCCTTTCCAGCCCCCGCGCAACCGGAATTCCGGCTGTTTCTCGGGCAAAAAGGGCAGCTGCTGCGGTGCGCTCTCCGGCTGCCGGGGCAGTGCTTGCGGCAGCGTTTCCTGCCGCAGACAGCCGTTCCCGGCGCAGAAACGCACCTGTCCGGTCAGTTGTACTGCGCCGCTGCCCTGCCGCACCACGGCACACAGCAGCTGCACATATTTTTCCTCTGCGTCCCGCACCGGAGCCACAAGGCTGTGCAGCGCAGTTTCCAGCAGCAGCGGGTCTGCCGCCTGCAAAGGTGCCAGCTGCCACGCCGGTTCTGCGCCGGGCAGGCGTGCCGCCGCCAGAAGCTTTGCAGCCCCGGCGGCAAGGTAGGCATCCGCCCGCGCAGCCTTCTCACAGAACCGTGCCAGATTCTGCACCGCCGCTGCGTTGGTGCTTTCCAGCGCAGGCAGAGCGCTGTGGCGCAGCCGGTTGCGGGCGTAGGCATCGGTATCGTTGGTCTCATCGGTGACCCACGGCTGCCCCGCCGCCCGGCAGACGGCCTCGGTCTCGGCACGGCTCAGACAAAGCAGCGGACGCAGGTAGCATCCGCGCCTTGGCCGGATGCCGCCCGCCCCGTGCAGCCCGGTGCCGCGCGCCAGCCGCAGCAGCAGCGTTTCGGCCTGGTCATTTGCAGTATGGGCCGTAGCGATGGCATCTATCCCCTGCCCTTGCAGCTGCGCAAAGGCCGTGTAGCGCAGACGGCGCGCCCAGTCCTCCCCGGCGTGCGCCGGGGGCACTGCCAGCTCTGCGGCATGGAACACCCGCAGCGGCACGCCCAAGCGGGCACATTCCGCCCGCACAAAGGCCTCGTCCCGGTCGGCGTTCTGCCCGCGCAGACCGTGGTTCACATGGCAGGCAGAGAGCGTATAACCGAACCTTGGCTGCAACTGCTGCAGCAAGAGCAGCAGTGCCATGCTGTCCGCTCCGCCGGAGACTGCCGCCGCCAGCCGCAGCGGTGTGCCGGACTGCAAAAGCCCCTCCCGGGTGCAGAAATCCTCCACCCGGGCAAGAATCGCGGTATCCATCAGCGCTTGAAGTCCACATCCATAAAGCGGGTGTGGGCACCATCCCAGCCCAGCGGCACGGTACTGGTCTCGCCGTGACGGTTCTTTGCCACGATGCACTCGGCGGTATCGGCATCCACCTCGGCACCGTCCGGGTTCTGGCTGGCGTAGTAGGAATCGCGGTACAAAAACAGAACGCAGTCCGCGTCCTGCTCGATGGAACCGGAATCGCGCAGGTCCGAAAGCTGCGGGCGGTGGCTGGAGTTGTTGCCCTGCTTTTCCACCGCACGGGACAGCTGGCTCAGCGCGATGATGGGCACATTCAGCTCCTTTGCCATGATCTTCAGGTTTCGGGTGATGGAGCTGATCTCCTGCACGCGGTTCTCGCTGCGCTGGCCGGTGGTCATCAGCTGTAAATAGTCGATGACGATCAGGCCCACGTTGGGGCGGGCAGGGTCCTGATTCACCCGGCGGATCTTGGCCTTCATCTCGGTGATGGTGATACCGGAGGTATCGTCCATATAGATCGGTGCATCGTGTAGTTTTTCGGTAGCCAGTGCCAGATACTCCCAGTCCTCGGCGCGCAGCGCACCGGTACGGAAGGCCTGACTGTCGATTCCGGCCTCAGACGAGAGGATACGGTTGGTCAGCTGCTCCTTGGTCATTTCCAAGCTGAAGATAGCCACCGGCACCTTTTGCTGCATGGCCACGCGGGTGGCGATATTCAGCGCAAAGCTGGTCTTACCCATACCGGGGCGGGCTGCCAGAATGATCAGATCTCCGCGGCCAAGACCAGTAAGCACGGTATCCAGCAGACGGAATCCGGTGGGGATGCCCTTGTACTTATCCGCATCCGGGCCGCTGATCTTTTGCAGGTTGGTCAGCGTTTCCACCATGCTGGACGAAAGCGGGGTCAGGGCGCTGGAATCGCGGCCGGAGCGGATCTCGTAGATGCGCTGCTCAGCGTTTTCCAGCAGAAGGTCGGCGTCCGGCTCGTCCCCGGCGTCCTGCAAGATGTCCTTGGCGACCCCCATCAGCTGGCGCACCAGATATTTTTCCTGCACGATCTGGGCATAGGCCTTTACGTTGGAGATGCTGGGCACCGTTTCTGCCAGACCGGTCAAGTAGATCTTGGCCTCGTCTGCGCTGGGGAAGACGCCATCGGACACCACCGCATCCAGCAGGGTAACAAAATCGATGGTCTGGTCGTTGGTGAACAGGCGCAGCATCTCAGTCCAGATCTGGGCGTTCTGCCGGGTATAGAACATTTCCGGCTTGATGATCTCCACAAGATCGGTCAGGGTGTCGGGCTTGAGCAGCACCGCGCCCAGCACGCTCTGCTCTGCCTGCATATTGTAGGGCAGATTGATGCCCACGCTTTCCAGATTCAGTTCATTGGAATAACGTCGTTCGTTCGGCATAGTAGTTTTTCCTTATTCAAAATCCAAAGCATCCTGTAAAGCCAAAAAGCGCCCCCTGCTGTGAGGGGGCGCAAACGGCACACAGATCAGGCCTGTTCCACTTCCACCTGGATCTTGAAGGAAGCCACGACGCCAACGTACAGACGGACCTTGCCGTTGAACACGCCGGCATCCTTGATGTCCTTGGTCTCCAGCTCGATCTTCTTTTTGTCGATGGGTGCACCTGCCAGTGCAGCCAGTGCCTCGGCAACTTCCTTGCCGGTCACCTTGCCGTGCAGACGACCGGATGCGCCGCCCTTGGCCTTGATGGTCACGGTCTTGCCTTCGATCTTAGCAGCCAGAGCCTTGGCGGCTGCCACATTCTCAGCCTCGTGGAAATCGGCTGCGGCCTCCTTGCCGCGGGCCATGTTCACAGCGCTGGCATCTGCCACAGCGGCCAGCTTGCGCGGGAACAGGTAGTTGCGGGCGTAACCGTCGGAGACCTCGTGGATCTCGTCCTTCTTGCCAATGCCCTTGATATCCTGCTTCAGAATCACTTTCATGATAGTATCCCTCACTTCTCACCGGAAAACCGGTGCAGTCTTATAGTAATAGTATAGCGCATTTGTCGTTTTTGGGCAAGAGGAAGCGGGGCAGCATTTCAAATGTCCTTTTGCTGCACACCTACCCCCTCAGTCGCCTGCGGTGACAGCTCCCCCAAGGGGACGCCTTTTTTTGCGGCGGTGACCCGGGGCAGTTACGCTCTTTATGCCAGTTCCTTTGCGGCAACGTCCAGCGCCACCTCGATGACCTTGTCCATATCGTAGTACTTATACTCGCCCAGACGGCCGCCGAAAATCACGCCCGGCTCGGCATCGGCCAGTGCCTTGTACTGTGCATACAGCGCACCGTTCTTCTCGTCATTGACGGGATAGTAGGGCTCGTCGCCCTTTTTCCACTCGGCACTGTACTCCCGGCTGATGACGGTCTTGGGCTGGGTGCCGAACTCGAAGTGCTTGTGCTCGATGATGCGGGTATAGGGGGTCTCAGCATCGGTGTAGTTGACCACCGCGTTGCCCTGATAGTTGTCGGTGTCCAGCACCTCGGTCTCAAAGCGGACGCTGCGGTACTGCAAAGCACCCAGACGGTAGCCGAAGTAGGCATCCACCGGGCCGGTGTAGACCACCTTCTCAGCCAGTGCGTCCAGCGCAGCCTTGTCGGCCAGATAATCCACGTTCAGACGCACCTCGGTATCAGCCAGCATCTTTTCCACCATGGCGGTGTAGCCGCCATTGGGGATGCCCTGATACAGGGCGTTGAAGTAGTTGTCGTCGTAGGTGAAGCGCACCGGCAGGCGCTTGATGATAAAGGCGGGCAGCTCGGTGCAGGGCCGTCCCCACTGCTTGCCGGTGTAACCCTTGATAAGCTTTTCGTAGATATCGGTGCCCACAAGGCTGATGGCCTGCTCTTCGAGGTTCTGCGGGTCGGTGATGCCCGCAGCAGCTTTCTGCTCCTCAATTTTCGCCTTGGCCTCGGCAGGGGTCACAACACCCCACATCTTGTTGAAGGTGTTCATGTTGAAGGGCAGGTTGTAGATCTGGCCGTGGTAGTTGGCCACCGGGCTGTTGGTATAGCGGTTGAACTCTGCAAACTGGTTCACATACTGCCACACAGCCTTATTGTTGGTGTGGAAGATATGCGCGCCATAGCGGTGCACATTGATGCCCTCCACATTCTCGGTGTAGATGTTGCCCGCGATATGGTCGCGCTTATCAACGACCAGACACTTTTTGCCCGCCTTTTTGGCCTCGTGGGCAAACACGGCACCGAACAGACCGGCGCCAACGATGAGATAATCGTACTGTTTCATGCTTTTATTCCTCTTTTTCCGGTCATGCTTCCGGCGTAGTCTTTTTCTGGGAGAGATAATATTGGTCGATGGCATCCTGAATGCGGCTGCGTGCCGCCTGCGGGGTGATATGCTTCAGCTGGGCTGCTGCCATAGTCTGATGACCGCCGCCGCCCAGCGACTCCATGATCACCTGCACGTTCACCGCACCCATACTGCGGGCAGAGATGTTTACCCCATTGCCCACCTGCACTGCCACAAAGCTGGCGTCCACGCCCTGAATGCGAAGCAAATCATTAGCGGCCTGCGCAATGGCAACCCGGGCTTCCGGGGCGACCTCGCCGCCGATGGAGATGGCGCAGTTCTTGTACATCTGTGCCTTTTCCACCAGATCGGCCTTGGCATTGTACTCCACCATGGTCACATCGAATAGCCTGCGCACCCGCTCGGTCTCTGCGCCGTAGCGGCGCAGTGCAGCAGCGGCTTCAAAGGTGCGCACACCGGTGTGCAGGGTAAAGTCCTGCGTATCCAGCAGGATACCGGCAAGCAGACCTTCGGCTTCAATGCGGTTGGGCTTGTCGTCCCGCTCGCCCACATACTGCAAAAGCTCGGTGACCAGCTCACTGGCCGAGGAGGAATAGGGCTCGTGGCAGACCAGCGCCGGGTTCTCGATGTAGCCCACGCCCTTGCGGTGGTGGTCGATGATGGCCACCTTGCCGCATTTTTCCAGAATGTCCTTGCTTTCCACAAGGCCCACCTGATATGTATCCACCACGATGCACAGGGTACGCTTGGAGATGATGGGCAGGGCGTCCTTGGGGTCGATGAAGTCATCCTTCTGCCCCGCCTTGCACAGCGCATCGATCAGGCTTGCCGCCAGCGTAGCGTCCCGCCGGACGGCGATGACCGCCGGTACATCGCAAATTTTACAAATGCGCAGCACGCCCTCGGCTGCGCCGATGGCATCCAGATCACTCATGCGATGGCCCATGATGACCACATGGTCGGCCTCTTTGATCAGTTTGACCAGCTGGTCGGCCACAAGGCGGCTGCGCACCTTGCTGCGCTTTTCCACACCGTGGCTCACGCCGCCGTAGAAGGTAAAGCCGTCCAGCGTCATCTCAGCGGCCTGATCGCCGCCGCGTCCCTGCGCCATATCCAGCGCGTGCTCGGCCATATCCTGCGCTTCCCGCAGGGTGCGTGCACCGCGTCCGATACCAATGGACATCGAAAGGCTCACGCCGGGGTCCAATGCACGGATCTTATCCAGCACATCGTAACCACGGTTGGAGAACTGCTCCAGCTGGCGCTCCTCCACCACGGCGATATAGCGACCGCCGCTGCCTACCCGGCGCAGAAAACCGCTGCCGCGCCCGATCATCTCCTCCAGAATGCGGTTGACGCCCTCCAGCAGGCGGGCGCGCTCGCTGTCCATCAGGTCCCCGAACACGTCATCGTAGCCGTCCAGCTGAAAGGCAAGATACCCCGGACGGCTGGCCTTATACTCTGCCTCGATGCGGCGCAGCTCGGTCTCCTCGTTCAGCACCAGCAGAGTCATGCTTTCGGCTTCGCCGGGCACAGTGGAGCTGTGCACGCTCCAGTAGCCGTCGGCAAGGGTCAGCAGCTGCCCCTCACGCTTGCGGCACAGCTGCAGATCCAGCCCGGGCAGCAGCTTCTGCACCCGGCTGGCCAGCACATCCTGCCC
>CAKSZF010000055.1 GCA_934525405.1 uncultured Faecalibacterium sp. | reverse complement strand
TTCACCTCCGTGCTGGGCGCACCGGCGCTGAACATGGGCGTGTTCGTGGGCATCATTGCCGGTTTTGTGGGCGGCGTAGCTTACAATAAGTACTACAACTTCCGCAAGCTGCCGGATGCGCTGGCTTTCTTCAACGGCAAGCGTTTCGTGCCCATGGTGGTCATTGCCTACTCGGTGGTCATCTCGCTGGTGCTGGCGCTGTTCTGGCCTGTGGTACAGACCGGCATCAACAACTTCGGCATCTGGATCGCCAACTCTTCCGAGACTTCTCCTGTGCTGGCTCCGTTCATCTATGGTACGCTGGAGCGTCTGCTGCTGCCCTTCGGTCTGCACCACATGCTGACCATCCCCATGAACTACACCTCCTTCGGCGGCACCTACACCATCGCTACCGGCGTCAACGCGGGCAGTCAGGTGTTTGGTCAGGACCCGCTGTGGCTGGCATGGGCCAACGACCTCATCAACTTCAAAAAGGCTGGCGATATGGCCGCTTACAACAACCTGCTGGCTACCGTCACCCCCGCCCGCTTCAAGGTGGGTCAGATGATCGGTGCCACCGGTCTGCTGCTGGGCATTGCACTGGCTATGTTCCGTCGGGTAGATGCCGACAAGCGCGCAAACTATAAGTCTATGTTCATCTCCACCGCACTGGCCGTGTTCCTGACCGGCGTTACCGAGCCGCTGGAATTCATGTTCATGTTCTGTGCGATGCCGCTGTACATCGTGTACGCACTGCTGCAGGGTTGCGCCTTCGCCATGGCGGGCATCATCCATCTGCGCCTGCACTCCTTCGGCAATCTGGAATTCATCACCCGCATTCCCATGTCTTTGCAGGCCGGTCTGGGCGGCGATATCATCAACTTTGTGATCTGCGTGATCGCGTTCTTCGTCATCGGCTACTTCGTGGCCTACTTTATGATCGGCAAGCTTCAGCTGGCAACGCCGGGTCGTCTGGGCAACTACACCGATGACAACGCGGACGATTCTGCCGCCGCCGCAAAGACCGAGAAGAAGGCCGACAAAAAGGCTGATAACGGTCAGGCCGAGCGCATCATCGCCCTGCTGGGCGGCCGGGAGAACATCGTGCTGGTGGACGCCTGCATGACCCGTCTGCGCGTTACCGTAAAAGACCCTGCCAAGGTTGCCGACCTTGCCGCATGGAAGGCCGAGGGCGCTCTGAGCCTGCTGGTGAAGGGCGACGGCATTCAGGCGGTGTACGGCCCCAAGGCGGACGTTCTGAAATCTGACATCAACGATATTCTGTAAAAAACTATGAAACTGCTGACATTGAATACCCACAGCCTTATCATCCCGGAGCATGAGGCAAAGCGGGAGATTTTTGTAGACTTCATCGCAAAGGAGCAGCCGGAGGTGTTCGCCCTGCAGGAGGTGAACCAGACCGCCGCTGCGCCGCTGCTGGCAGAGGCTCCGGCGGGGTACTACCCCTGCCCCGGCAATATGGTGCTGCTGAAAGCGGACAACCACGCCGCAGCCGTGGCAAAAATGCTGGAAGCGCGGGGTGTGCACTACTATTGGAGCTGGCTTCCGGCAAAGGTGGGCTACGACATTTACGATGAGGGCGCGGCGGTGTTCAGCCGTGCACCCATCACCGACGCCGAAAATCTGCTGCTGAGCCAGATCAACGATTACAACAACTGGAAGACCCGCCGCACGCTGGGCGTCTGTGCAGGAGACGTCTGGTACTATACGGTACATCTGGGCTGGTGGAAGGACGAGGTAGAGCCTTTTGCTCCCCAGTGGGAAAAGCTTTCAAAGGCGGCGGGCGCAAAAAAGACCGCCTTTCTGCTGGGCGACTTCAACAGTGAAGCCGATGTGCGAGGCGAGGGCTACGACCTTGTGCTGGGCAGCGGCTGGCAGGATACCTACCACCTTGCACAGCAGCGGGACGCGGGCTACACGGTGGTGGAAGCCATTGACGGCTGGCGGGATGCCCCGGATGCGGCGGCAAAAAAGCGCATCGACCAGATCTGGTGCTCCAAGGCAGTAGCTGTCAAGAGCAGCCGGGTGGTGTTTGGCGGCCTGCAGGAGCCGCAGGTGTCTGACCATGCCGGTGTTATGATCGAGTTATAAAGGAAGGTAAATGAAGATGCAGAGAAGTGCAGGCATTTTGCTGCCCATCAGCAGTCTGCCGTCCCCTTACGGCATCGGCTGCTTTTCGCAGGAAGCATACGACTTTGTGGACTGGCTCAAGGAAGCCGGGCAGACCTATTGGCAGATTTTGCCGCTGGGCGTGACCAGCTACGGCGACAGCCCGTATCAGAGCTTTTCCGCCTTTGCGGGCAACCCTTATTTCATCAGTCTGGACGCACTGGTGGAGGAAGGGGTGCTGACCGCCGCCGAGTGCAAAAAGGCAAACTTTGGCCGCAAGGCAGACGACATTGATTACAGCCGCCTGTATACCGAGCGCGGCCGCCTGCTGCGGCTGGCGTACTCCCGCAGCGACATCGGCCACAACGAAGCGTTTACGGCATTTTGCGAGAAAAACAAGTGGTGGCTGGACGATTTTGCCCTGTTCATGGCGGTGAAAGACCGCTTTGAGGGCAAGCCGTGGATCGAGTGGGCAGAGGATATCCGTCTGCGCTGGCAGCCCGCCATGGACTACTACCGCCGGGAGCTGTACTTTGAGGTGGAGTACCACAAGTATCTTCAGTTCAAGTTCGACGAGCAGTGGCGCAAGCTGAAAGCCTACGCCAACAGCAAGGGCATTCAGATCATTGGCGATATCCCCATCTATGTGGCGCTGGATTCTGCGGACGCTTGGGCAAACCCGGGCCTGTTCCAGCTGGATAAGGACAACGTTCCCACGGCGGTGGCGGGCGTTCCCCCGGATGGTTTTTCGCCCACCGGTCAGCTGTGGGGCAACCCGCTCTACCGCTGGGAAGCCCACCGCGCGACCGGCTATCAGTGGTGGATCACCCGGCTGTGGTACTGCTTCGAGCTGTACGATGTGGTGCGCATCGACCACTTCCGCGGCTTCGATGAGTATTTCTCCATCCCCTACGGCAGCGAGACCGCCGTGGATGGCCACTGGGAAAAAGGCCCCGGCATCGAGCTGTTCCGCGCCGTGGAGCAGGCGCTGGGCAAGCGGGAGATCATTGCCGAGGATCTCGGCTACATGAGCGACACCGTGCGGCAGCTGGTGCGGGACAGCGGCTTCCCCGGCATGAAGGTGCTGGAATTCGCCTTTGACTCCCGCGATACCGGCAGCGCCAGCGACTATCTGCCCCACAACTACCCGGTGAACAGCGTAGCGTACACCGGCACCCACGACAACGAGACACTGGTCTCGTGGTACCAGACCATCTCGGACGCCGAGCGCGCCATGGTGCGGGATTACCTGTATGACTACGCCACCCCGGACGAGCAGCTTTATAAAAGCATGATCGCACTGATTTTGCGCAGCGCAGCGGCAAGGTGCATCATCCCCATGCAGGACTGGCTGGGGCTGGATAACGCCGCCCGCATCAATAAGCCCTCTACCGTAGGCCAGAACTGGCGCTGGCGGCTGAAAAAGACCCAGCTGACCAAGAAGCTCCAAAAAGAGATCTGCCAGCTGACCACCCGCTACGGCCGGATGAACTGGGCGTGAGCGTAAGAGAACTCCGCAACAAAGGGCAGGGCGGCCTGTGGGCCGCCCTGCCCTTTGTTGCGGAGTGCCCCTTGGCAAACCCGGCGTGATTGCGCTATAATAGAGCCGTAACAGTTCCACAAAGGTGTGGTAAGGGAGGTGCGGTCATGATCCGGGTGGCAGTCGTAGAGGATGACGCGGAGGTACAGGGGGTATTGCAGGAGTATATCCGGCGGTATACCCGGCAGTACGGGACAGAATTTGAGGTATCGGTCTTTGCGGACGGGGTGGACATTCTGGACAACTACCGCGCGGTCTACGATATTATTTTTCTGGATGTGGAGATGAAGCATCTGGACGGCATGACCACGGCAGAGCGCATCCGGCAGATGGATGCAGACGTCATCCTGATCTTCATCACCAATATGGCGCAGTATGCCATCCGGGGCTACTCGGTGGGAGCGCTGGACTATGTGCTGAAGCCGGTGCCCTACTTTGCCTTTTCGCAGCAGCTGCTCAAGGCGGTTTCCCGGCTGGAAAAGCGGGCAAAGCGCTACCTCACTGTGCCGGTGGAGGGCGGGCTGCGGCGGCTGGACACTGCAAGCATCTATTACTTGGAAAGCGAGGGGCACCGGGTGCACTTTTACACCGACGAGGGCGATTTTTCTGCCCCCGGCGCCCTCAAGACCTTTGAGGAAAAGCTGGCAGACTGCCCCTTTGCCCGGTGCAACAGCGGCTATCTTGTCAATCTGGCACAGGTGCGGGAGCTGCGGCAGAGCACCGTACAGGTGGGCCCCTGCGAGCTGCAGGTCAGCCGCCCCAAGCGCAAGGGCTTCCTTGCAGCGCTGACCGATTACATCGGAGGTGAAGGCTCATGACCGCGCTGCCGGACATCCCCCGGCTGTACACCGCCCTTGCCGAGTGTCTGTCGGTACTGCTGGTCACACCGGCGCTTGCGCCCCGCTTTTCCAGAGCGGTCACCGGGGGTATCACCCTGCTGTGGGCGGTGGTGCTGTCCGCCTTTCTGGGGCTGACGGGCGATGTGCCCGGCGGGCTCTGGATCCCCTGCATGGCAACGGCAATCGGGTTTTCCTACCTATATTTATGGGGTGTGTGGAACATCACCCTGCTGGAAGCCGGGTATCACTGCGCCCGGGCGTTTATTCTGGCAGAGCTTGCCGCCAGCGTGGAGTGGCAGCTGCACTGTGCCCTCTGGTCCACCCGCAGCGCATGGGAGCCGCTGTCTTTGTTGCTGCTGGCGCTGGTGTACGGGGCGCTGTTCGGGGGGATGAGCTATCTGCTGCACATCAGACCCCAGCCTGCCGGGCATCTGGAGATCAGCGGCAGCGCCGCCCTGACGGCGGTCATGCTGGCGCTGACCGCCTTTGCGGTGAGCAATCTGGGCTTTCTGCCGGGCAGCGATATCAACATGAGCATCTTTTCTATCCGCACGCTGGTGGATTTTTCCGGCGTGCTGATCCTGACCGTGCAGCACGAGCAGCTGCGGGAGAACGCTTTGCACAGCGAGCTTGCCGCCATGGACGAGGTGCTGCACCGCCAGTACGAGCAGTACAAGCGCAGCAAGGAGGGCATCAACCTCATCAACCGGCGGTACCATGAACTGAAAGTCCAGCTTGCCCGCATCCGGGAGGAGCAGGACCAGACCAAGCAGAACGCCGCCATTGCCGCCATGGAGCAGAATATCCGCCAGTACGAGGCCGAGAACAAGACTGGCAACCCGGTGCTGGATACCCTGCTCACCGCCAAGACCATGGAATGCCAGCAGGAGAACATTGCCATCACCAGCGTAGCGGACGGCAGGATGCTGGGCTTTCTCACGATCCGGGAGCTGTGCACCATCGTGGGTGTGGCACTGGACAACGCCATTGCCGCCGTGCGCGCCGAGCCGGACCCCGAAAAGCGGCTCATCAAGGTGGCGGTGTACAGTCAGGGCGGTTTTGCCATGCTGCGGTTCGAGCACTATACAGAGACTGCCCCGGCGCTGGATGCGGACGGTCTGCCGCAGGGGACCGACCTGAAAAGCGTCCGCACCGCTGTCCAGCAGCACGGCGGCAGCATGACGCTGCACTGGGAAAACAACTGGTGCACCCTGCGGATCTTATTTCCGCTGTCAAAAAACAAATGAATTTTTACGGCAGGTGTTCCCTGCCGCTTTTTGCTGTCTGGCAGGGTGCACAAATACAGCCGGATAAAATTTGTGTATTAGCACAATAAAATTTGAAACCTTATTGTAACTTTTGCAAATTGTGCGTTCAAAACGACAATTTGTGAACAAATTGAAAATTCTGCGGCGATTTCTGGTATCATAAAGTCAAGCTGGCAGGGGCGTCCCCTGCCGTTGTCCGATTCGACAAAACAAGGAGGAGAAAACTATGTTGTCCATCAATTTGGATGATGTGATGCAGGTCCTTACGAATGTTCGTGGGTACCTCATCGCGTTTGGCGTAGTGCTTGCGCTGGCGGTCGTTGTGATGATCGCGGTGCGCAAACTGCCCAAAGCAAAGAAAAAGATGATCCGTGCACAGTCTGGCCTTGCCATTCTGCTGGCACTGACCATCGTTGTCAACCTGATCTGCACCGGCCCCATGTCCACCATGCTGGATCTGGTGTCCGGCAGCGGCACCATCAGCGAGGAAACCTCTGCAAAGGCCACCCAGCTGGTGAATGAGATCACCGCAGAGGGCGTGGTTCTGGCAAAGGACGAGGATAACATCCTGCCTGTGGCTTCCGGTTCCAAGCTGAACGTCTTTGGCTGGTCCTCTACCAACCCCTGCTACGGCGGCACCGGTTCCGGTGCACTGAACACCGCCTACCCCGTTACCGATCTGCTGACCGGCCTGCACAATGCCGGCATCCAGACCAACGAGGAACTGAGCAAGTTCTACACCGACTACAAGGCCGACCGTCCCAGCGTGGGCATGGTGGCACAGGACTGGACTCTGCCGGAACCCAATGTCAACCTGTACACCGACGAGATGATGGAGAACGCAAAAGCTTTCTCTGACACCGCAATGGTGGTCATCACCCGCGTGGGCGGCGAGGGCGCCGACCTTCCCACCGATATGGCTTCTGTGGTAGACGGCAGCTGGGTCCGCCGTGTGGCACAGGCTTACGGCTCTGAGCGCGGCACCGCTTACTACAACGGCACCTACGACGATACCCTGAACGAGGGCAACGACTGGGACAAGGGCGACCACTTCCTGCAGCTGTCCAACCGCGAGGAGGAACTGCTGGATCTGGTCACTGCAAACTTTGATAAGGTCATCGTGGTCTACAACGGCGCAAACGCCTTCCAGATGGACTTTGTCAGCAAGTATCCCCAGATCAAGGGCGTGCTGCTCTGCCCCGGCACCGGTCAGTCCGGCTTTGAGGGCTTCGGCAAGGTGGTCTCCGGCGAGGTGAACCCCTCCGGACGCACCGCTGATACCTACGTCTCCGACCTGACCGCCGCTCCGTGGTGGAACAACTTCGGCGACTTCAAGTACACCAACACCACCGACCTGAACTCCGACTCCAGCATCTTTGACCCCGAAGGCACCACTCCTTCCTTCGTCAACTATGTGGAAGGTATCTATGTGGGCTACAAATTCTACGAAACTGCCGCCGCCGAGGGTCTTATCGACTACGACAAAGAAGTGGTCTACCCCTTCGGCTACGGCCTGAGCTACACCACCTTTACCAAGGAGATGAGCGGTATCACCTCCGACGGCACCAACCTGAACTTCAGCGTTACTGTCACAAACACCGGCGCTGTGGCGGGCAAGGATGTTGTGGAAATTTACAGCAATCCTCCCTACACCAACGGCGGCATCGAGAAGGCTTCCGCAAACCTGCTGGACTTTGCCAAGACCTCTGAGCTGGCTCCCGGCGCATCCGAGACCATCGAGTTCTCCATCCCGGTGGAGCAGCTGGCTTCCTACGATTACCTGAACAACGGCTGCTATGTGCTGGAAGCTGGCGACTACGTCATCAGCGCCAACGATGACTCCCACACCGTTGCAGATTCCGAGA
The DNA here is from genome assembly GCA_934525405.1 of uncultured Faecalibacterium sp. GTDB lineage: Bacteria > Bacillota > Clostridia > Oscillospirales > Ruminococcaceae > Faecalibacterium. The sequence continues at coordinate 1,534 of CAKSZF010000055.1, read as the reverse complement.
CCTACACCGTGGCCTCCGATATCCTGTACAACGAGTCCAACAAGCGCGGCAGCGATGCTGAGGCCGCTACCAACGAGTTCGACTTCGCCGCAGGCGAGATCAGCTACCTGTCCCGCGCCGATGGCTTTGCCAACTACGCCGAGGCTACCGCTGCCCCCGCTACTTACGAGATGACCGACGAGCAGAAGGCTGCGTTCGACAACGCACACACCTACGTCGAAGCTGGCTATCAGCAGGATGACGACGCAAACGCTGCCGACATTACCACCGGCGCAAAGAACGGCCTGAAGCTGGCTGACCTGCGCGGCGTGGATTACAACGATGCGAAGTGGGATGCCCTGCTGGATCAGATGTCCATCGACGATCTGCAGCAGACCATCGGCTTCGGCGGCTACCAGACCGCTTCCGTTTCCAGCATCGGCAAGGTCCGCACCAACGACTGTGACGGCCCTGCTTCCATCAACAACAACTTCACCGGTGTCGGCTCTGTCGGCTTCCCGGCTGCTACCCTCATCGGTATGACCTGGAGCAAGGATCTGGCCTACGCCTTCGGCGACAGCATCGGTGAGATGGCCAACGAGATGGACACCTCCGGCTGGTACGGTCCCGCTATGAACATCCACCGCACTGCTTTTGCAGGCCGTAACTTCGAGTACTACTCCGAGGACGGCGTGCTGTCCGGCGTGATGGCTGCCAACGCCATCAAGGGCGCACAGGAGCACGGTGTCTATGCTTACATGAAGCACTTTGCCCTGAACGATCAGGAGGGCAACCGTACCTCCATGGTGGCTACCTGGTCCAACGAGCAGGCCATCCGCGAGATCTACCTCAAACCCTTCGAGATCTCTGTGAAGGATGCTGACTGCCACGCTGTCATGTCCTCCTTCAACTACATCGGTACCCGCTGGGCAGGCGGCTGCTCCGAGCTGCTGAAGAACGTCCTGCGCGGCGAGTGGGGCTTCGTGGGCTTTGTGGAGACCGACTACTTCGGTGTCTACGGCTACATGACCGCAGATCAGGGCGTGCGCAACGGCAGCGACCTGATGCTCTGCACCACCGGCAACGACTTTAACAAGGTCACCGTGCTGACTAACAGCAGCAAGCAGGCAATGCGCGAGTCCGCAAAGAATATCCTCTACACCGTGGTCAACAGCCGTGCATACGCAGAGGAGAACCTGAACTCCGGTATGGCAAAGTGGCAGATCATCCTGATCGGTGCCGATGTTCTGGTGGCTCTGCTGTTCGTGACGCTGGAAGTCAAGACCCTCAAGGGCTACAAAAAGCGCAAGGAAGAGGAAGTCAACGCCTGATTTCAGGCAAGACGCTCTGAACGTTTGCAGCACCTGAACTGAAACCAGACCAAAGGCCCGCTGCGTAAAAACAGCGGGCCTTTTCTGGATTTGAAAAGGCAAAGAGGAAAATGCCATGAAACATACAGATATCATCAACAGCCTGAGTCTGGAACAAAAATGCGCCCTGCTGAGCGGCGGCACGGTGTTCACCACCCGGGCGCTGCCGGGCAAGGGCATCCCGG
>CAKSZF010000054.1 GCA_934525405.1 uncultured Faecalibacterium sp. | reverse complement strand
GGTGTAGCGCAGTTTTGGTAGCGCGCTTGAATGGGGTTCAAGAGGCCGTGAGTTCGATTCTCGCCACTCGGACCATTTGCTTCTCAGTCGAACAGCCTTCGGGCTGGTTCGACTGGGGAGCTTTTTTCATTTTTCCACATATTGAAAATATGAAATGAACGGAAGGCCAGCATTTTGAACGACTGGCAGTATCGGGATTTTTATATCCGCAATCAGGAGTATGTGGAACGGATAATCGCCCAGACTTCAAGACCTGCTTGACTGGGTGCAGAAGCGTGTGGATAAGAACAGGCGTGCCCCTGCCTCCGTGAATTGTACTTTATCAATTAAAGGAACGCTGGTTCGTCCTGTTTACAGAATATACTCCATCTGCCGCTCCTTGGTTTTCATGCCCATTTTCTCATAAAAGTGTTCTGCCGAAGTGTTCTCCGCCCAGACGTTCAGGGTCACCTCATAGCAGCCCAGCGCTTTTGCCTGCTGCTTTACATAGTCAAACAGGCTTTCCCCAATGTGCTGCCCACGCGCCTGCTTGTCAACACAAAGGTCGTCAATGAACAGCGACTTGAAGGGCACCATATTGGTGGAAAATGGCTGTTCCTTTAGCTGACAAAAGGCATAGCCCATGCACACATCATCCTCGTTCACAGCAACATAGATGGGCTTATCCTCCTGCTTCAAAAGCTCTGCCAGTTCACAGACGGTGTATTTTGTGGTGTCGGGAATAAAAATATCCGGGCGTATCTCTGCATGAATTTGCAGCACCTGCCCCAGCAGCGCAAGCAGTCTGGGAATGTCTTTTTCCTCGGCTTTACGAATGTTCATTTTTTCTCCTTCCATTTTCTGGTTTTTATAATTCCAGTATACCACAGCGGACGGCACTGGAAAAGAGAAGATGCAATCCCTTTCCAAAAGCAAACAAAAACGCGAGCGGCCGTGCTGGCTGCTCGCGTTTTTGATATGCTGTATTATCCGTCCAATTTCTCCTGCGTCCGGTATTGCAGCGCTTCCAGCAGGGAATCCTCGTCCAGCAGGGTCTTACCGGCAAGGTCGGCCACGGTGCGGGCCACCCGCAAAATGCGGTCGTGCGCCCGGGCAGAAAGCCCCAGTGCATCGTAGGAGCTGCGCAGCAGCTGCTCAGCACCGGGGGTCATGCGGCAGATGCGCCGCACCTGCCCGGCGTTCAGCTGGGCGTTGCAGTGTACCCCCTTAAAGCCCGGCGCGGCGTAGCGCTTGGCCTGAATGGCGCGGGCGGCAAGCACCTGCTTGCGCAGTTCGGCGCTGCTCTCGGAGGGCGCGGCGGTGTGCAGCTCGTCAAAGGCGATGGGGTCCATCTCCACGCACAGGTCGATGCGGTCCAAAAGCGGGCCGGACACCCGGCTGCGGTACTGCCGCACCGCACTGGGCGAGCAGGTGCAGGCGCGGGTGGGGTGGCCGTAGTAGCCGCATTTGCAGGGGTTCATGGCGGCTACCAGCTGAAAGTGGCTGGGGTAGGTGGCGCTTCCGGCGGCGCGGCTCACGGTAATCTGACCGTCCTCCAGCGGCTGGCGCAGTACCTCTAAACTCTCGCGGGAAAACTCCGGCAATTCGTCCAAAAACAGCACGCCGCAGTTGGCAAGACTGCACTCGCCCGGACGGAACTGTGCCCCGCCGCCGGCTAGGGCGGCAGAGCTGGCCGAGTGGTGTGGGCTGCGGAAGGGGCGGGCAGAGATCAACCCGCGTCCCTGCGGCAGCTGCCCGGCAATGGAGTAGATCTTAGTCGTCTCCACCGCTTCCTCCCGGGTCAGGGGCGGCAGGATGCCTGGCAGGCGTTTTGCCAGCATGGATTTGCCGGTGCCGGGTGCGCCGGTCAAAAGCACGTTGTGCCCGCCTGCGGCCGCTATGACCATGGCGCGCCGCGCCAGCGATTGCCCCATCACGTCCGCGAAATCCGGCACCTGCTGCCATGCATCCTCCGGGTCAAAGGGAATGGCGGCGGCAGGGGAGAGGGGACGGATGCCCTTCAGCGCCCCCACTACCTCCCGGGCGGTGTGAGCGGGGTAGACGGTCATTGCGTCGGCACAGGCTTCGGCTGCTTCGGCGGCGTTCTCAGCCGGGACGTACAGCGCCCGGATGCCGTGCTCGGCAGCGGCAAGCGCCATGGGCAGCACGCCGGATACTGGGCGCAGACTGCCGTCCAGTGCAAGCTCGCCCAGAAAGGCAGTGTCGGCGGGCACCTCTTCCAGCTGCCCGCTGGCGGTCAGCAGCGCCAACAGCAGCGGCAGGTCGTACACCGGGCCGGTCTTGCGCACATCGGCGGGGGCAAGGTTGATGGTGATACGCCGGTCCGGGAAGCGGAAGCCAAGGTTTTTGATGGCGGCGCGCACCCGGTCGGCGCTTTCCCGCACGGCAGAGTCCGGCAGGCCTACGATGGAAAACGCGGGCAGCCCGCCGGAAACATCGGCCTCCACCGCAACGGCAAAGCCGCGCAGCCCGTTCAGGCCAAAGCTGTTGGTCACAGAATACATGGTGTCCCTCCCTGCATGGCGCATGGTTTGTCAAAAATGCCAAAAGTGGAAAATAATGGATATATCTGCTATACTTCGACAATTTTTTCTGTTTGAAATCATTATAGTAAAGCACAGGAAAGTTGTCAATGCAGCAGAAAGGAGAACGAGAGATCATGACAAATGGGGAATGCTGCCGTTATATCCGTACTTATTCAGAATTGGAGGGCCTGCAGCACGCCTGTACGCTGGTGTACTGCGCCGCTACCACTCCGCAGGGGGTGCTGGCACAGCTGCGCCGGGAACAGGGCGGCAAGGTGCGCACCAGCGCAGTGCTTGCCCCGGCAGGCAGCTTTGGCCGGGTGATGCGGCTGCTGCGCTACCTGTGCGAAAACGGCGTGGGGCCGGAGCAGTGGCTGGAGGTACTGGAGGATGTACACCAGCCCTACCAGCTGCTGGATACATCAAAAAACGCAATGAATATGGCAGAAGAACCGGTTTTTTGTGGTATTTGTCGGTTTTAAGGGCACAAACTTCGGCCATTTTACGCAATTGACATAAGCGGAGCAAGAGTTTATAGTATAAGTAGGTTTATACAAACCATTTCGATCCGGGGAAAAAGATTTTAAACAAAGGTAAGGTGTACAAGATGTATCTGGATGAATATAAGCGCTGGCTGGCAGCGGATCTGGAGGATGCAGACCTGAAGCCGGAGCTGGCAAAGGTCGAAGGCAATGACGATGAGATCAAGGATCGCTTTGCTGTGGCGCTGAAGTTTGGCACCGCAGGTCTGCGCGGCGTGCTGGGTGCCGGTACCAACCGCATGAACATCTACGTTGTCCGTCAGGCAACGCAGGGTCTGGCAAACTGGGTGCTGACCCAGGGCGGTACCCAGACCGTGGCCATCAGCTACGACAGCCGCCTGAAGAGCGATGTCTTTGCCAAGACCGCCGCAGGCGTTCTGGCAGCCAATGGCATCAAGGTGCGCATCTATGATGCTCTGATGCCTGTGCCTGCCCTGAGCTTTGCTACCCGTTACTACAACTGTAACGCCGGTATCATGGTCACTGCTTCCCACAACCCGGCCAAGTACAACGGCTACAAGGCCTACGGCCCGGACGGCTGCCAGATGACTGATGACGCCGCCGCCATCGTCTACGACGAGATCCAGAAGACCGATGTGCTCACCGGCGCAAAGTACATCTCCTTTGCCGAGGGCGTGGAGAACGGTATGATCCGCTTTGTGGGCGATGACTGCAAAAAGGCCCTGTACGATGCCATTGAGGCACGTCAGGTGCGCCCGGGTCTGTGCAAGACTGCCGGTCTGAAGCTGGTGTACAGCCCGCTGAACGGCTCTGGCCTTGTGCCCGTGACCCATGTGCTGAACGATATGGGCATCACCGATATCACCATCGTGCCCGAGCAGGAGTACCCCAACGGCTACTTTACCACCTGCTCCTACCCCAACCCCGAGATCTTCGAGGCACTGAAGCTGGGTCTGGAGCTGGCCACCAAGACCGGTGCAGACCTGATGCTGGCTACCGACCCCGACGCCGACCGCGTGGGCATCGCCATGAAGTGCCCGGACGGCAGCTATGAGCTGGTGTCCGGTAACGAGATGGGCGTTCTGCTGCTGGATTACATCTGCGCAGGCCGTATCGAGAAGGGCACCATGCCCAAGAATCCCGTGGCAGTCAAGTCCATCGTGTCCACCCCGCTGGCAGACGCTGTGGCAAAGCACTACGGCGTGGAGATGCGCAATGTGCTGACCGGCTTCAAGTGGATCGGCGACCAGATCGCCAACCTCGAGGCCGCCGGTGAGGTTGACCGCTTCATCTTCGGCTTTGAGGAGAGCTACGGCTATCTGGCTGGCCCCTACGTCCGCGATAAGGACGCCGTCATCGGCTCCATGCTCATCTGCGAGATGGCTGCTTACTACCGCAGCATCGGTTCCTCCATCAAGCAGCGTCTGGAAGAGATCTACGCACAGTATGGCCGCTACCTGAACAAGGTGGACAGCTTCGAGTTCCCCGGCCTGACCGGCATGGAGAAGATGGCTTCCATCATGCAGAAGCTGCGTGACCAGCCCCCGGTGGAGCTGGCAGGCCATAAGGTGGTCAAGGTGACCGACTACAAGAAGCCGGAAGAGACCGGTCTGCCCGCTGCCAACGTGCTGATCTACACGCTGGAAAACGGCGCTACCGTGGTGGTGCGTCCCTCCGGCACCGAGCCGAAGATCAAGACCTACTTCACCACACTGGGTAAGGATCTGGCTGAAGCACAGGCACAGAAGGATGCTCTGGCAGCTGCCATTGAGCCCATCCTGAAGTAAAACTATCCCAAAGCATTCTGCGGGGCTGCTGCACGTTTTTGTGTGGCAGCCCTTTTTGCGTTTGTCGGAGCGTTGCAGTGGTAAAAGCCTTCCCCCCAAGGGGTGAAGGCTTAAGAGGAAATATGCAGCACAGATGCACTTTTGCTGTGTAAAATCGGTTGAAGTTTGCGCTGTGATACGCTATAATAAAACATGGTTTATTATAAACAGCTGTGGGCGCACAGCGCGGCACAGCGGCAGGGTAGGTGGAAGAGATGGAAAAAACTGTATCGGCGGTATTGGTGGCGGCGGGTTCCTCCACCCGCATGGGTTTTGATAAGCTCAGTTTTGATCTGGGGGGCGAAACGGTGCTGCACCGCAGCATCCGCGCCTTTGCCCAGTGCCCGCAGGTCACCGAGCTTGTGCTGGTGGCGGGCAAAAACCGGGAGTTTGTGGCGCAGCAGGCGGCAGATTGCCCGAAGCCTGTGCAGATCGTGGCGGGCGGGGTTACCCGTGCCGAGAGCGCAAAAAACGGCGTGCTGGCGGCGCATGGAGAACTGGTGGCGGTGCATGATGCCGCCCGTCCCTTTGTGAGTGCGGCGGTCATTACAGCGGTGCTGGAAGCTGCCGCCCGGTGCGGCGCGGCAGCCCCGGCGGTGCCGGTGAAGGATACCATCAAGGCTGCTTCCCGGGGCGATGGTAAAACCGTGCCCCCGGACTGCGCAGTGCACGACACCCCGGACCGCAGCACCCTGTATGCGGTGCAGACCCCCCAGTGCTTTGACCGTGCAGCGTATCTTGCGGCGCTGGAAGAACTGGACGCCGCCCGCGCCCGCCTTGTTACCGATGATTGCAGCCTGTTTGAGCTGACCGGACGCCCGGTGCAGCTGACGCAGGGCGACTATGCAAACCTGAAGATCACCACCCGGGAGGATCTGCCCCGCCCGGCACAGAGGAAGGAAACGGAAATGCGTATTGGACACGGCTATGATGTACATCGTTTGGTAGAGCAGCGCAAGCTGATCCTTGGCGGGGTGGAGATCCCCTTTGAAAAAGGCTTGCTGGGGCATTCGGATGCAGACGTGCTGACCCATGCGGTGATGGATGCCGTGCTGGGCGCTGCGGCGCTGGGGGATATCGGCCAGCATTTCCCGGACAATGACCCGGAGTATGCCGGTGCAGACAGCCTGAAGCTGGCCTGCCGCGTGGCGCAGATCCTCAAGGAGCATGGCTGGCGCATTGAGAACATTGATGCCACCCTGCTGTGCCAGCGCCCTAAGCTTGCCCCCCACATCCCGGCCATGCGTGCCAATCTGGCGGCGGCCTTCGGCCTGCCGGTAGAGGCGGTAAGCGTAAAGGCTACCACGGAGGAGCATCTGGGCTTTACCGGCGAGGGACTGGGCATTGCCGCCCACGCAGTCGCCCTGATCGAAGCTGTGTAAGGGGGGCACACACGCATGACACTGAATGCGATCATCGCAAATTTTCAGACCTTTAAGATCGTTGATCTGCTGGATATCATCATCATCGCGTTTCTGATCTACCAGCTGCTGGGCATCATCAACCGCACCCGCGCCGGGCAGCTTGCCAAGGGCGCACTGCTGGTCATGGTTGTGTATCTGGTGGCCAACACCCTGAATATGCGCACCGTTACATGGCTGCTTAACTCTCTGCTGCAGGTCGGTCTGCTTACCCTTGTGGTGCTGTTCCAGCCGGAGATCCGCCGTGCATTGGAGCGTATGGGTCAGACCGACCAGTGGGCCTCCAAGCTGTTCAACGTAAAGGGACGCTACAACGACCCCAGCCTCAAGGGGGCATGGCGCAGCGCCATCATTGCCATCTGCGATGCAGCCGAGCGCTTTTCCGAGACCAAGACCGGCGCGCTTATCGTGCTGGAGCGCCACACCAACCTTTCCGAGATCGTGCGCACCGGCACCCCGGTGAACAGCGCGGTCAATCTGGAAGTGCTGGGCACCATCTTCTACGAGGGCACGCCCCTGCATGACGGTGCCGCCATCATCGAAAACGGCCGCATCAAGGCGGCGGGCTGCGTGCTGCCCCTTTCCAACAATCTGGATCTGGGCAAGGATATGGGTACCCGTCACCGCGCCTGCCTTGGCATTGCGGAAAACTCCGACGCCATTGCCATCGTGGTCAGCGAGGAGACCGGCATCATCTCCATGGCAAAAAATGGTGTGCTGATCCGTCATTTTGACCGCCAGAGCCTGTATACCCGCCTCATCGACGAGATGATCCCCAAGGAGTCCACGGTGGAAAAGAACACCGCCGACAGCTGGGTGGAGCAGGCAAAGAAGCTGTGGAACTGGATCAGCCAGAAGGGGGAGGACGAGCAGCAATGAGCAACCAGCCGAACAAGACGAACGGCGCAAAGTCTGCCGTCTGCAAAAAGAAAAATCTTCTGGATGACCGCCGCGTCCGGCTGGCACTGTCCGTGCTGGGTGCCATCGTTGCATGGATGGTGGTCACCATCATCGTCCAGCCCGGTACTACCAACACCATTTATAATGTGCCGGTGGACTACACCTACGATTCCGCAGCCTATACCTCCCGGGGCCTGAGCATCGTCAGCGCCGAGGACAAGACCGTGAACCTGAAGCTCTCCGGCGATGGCTACACCATCGGCGGGCTCAGCGCCTCGGATTTTGTGGTCTACCCGGACTGGTCCAGCGTGCGCGACAGCGGCGAAAAGACCCTGCGGCTGCTGGTGCGCGGCGCAAACGGTCTGCTCAACGGCGTGACCGTGACCATGGAGGGCAGCGACAACACGGTGGACGTGGTGTTTGACGTGGTGGAGGAAAAGACCCTGCCTGTTACCGTTACCACCAACTATCTGCGCATTGCGGATGGCTATATCCTTTACAGCACCGAGGTCTCCAAGGAGACCGTCACTCTGTCCGGCCCCAGCAGCGAGCTGAGCAAGGTGGCCACCTGTACCGCCGAGGCGTCCTATGACAGCGAGCTGACCGAGTCGGTCACGCTGGACACCCCCCTGCGCTTCTACACCAGCGGCGGCAAGGAGGTCAAGTTCCAGTACACCACGCTGGAAGAAAGCAATGTGGACGTGACGCTGCAAGTGTACAAGACGGCGACCCTGCCGGTGAAGGTGAATTTTATCAACGCGCCGCGCGGGTTCGATAACTCGGTGCTGAGCTATGCCCTCAGCTGCAAGCAGCTCAAGGTAGCGGGCCCGGCAGAAAAGATCGATGCACTGTCCACTTTGTCCATCGGCACCATCGACCTTTCCACCTTCAGCCTGAACAAGGTGTACGAGATGCCCATTGAGCTGCCGACGGATATCTATCTGCTGGATAATATCTCCACTATCACGGTCAGCTTTGACTGCTCCGGGCTGGAGACCAAGACCATGAACCTGCCCTCCAGCTGTGTGCAGGTGGTCAATCTGCCCTCTACCTATCAGCTGACGGTGGAGACCGAGCGGCTGATGAACGTCATCCTCTGCGGCCCCAAGGGTGCTATGGAAACTTTGACCCCCGAGCAGGTGGTCATTGAGATCGACGCCGAGGACTTTGCCGTGGCTACCGGCCAGCAGAACATTGCCTGCCGGCTGTATGTGCCCTCCAACGGCAAGATCTTTGCACTGGGCAGCTATGTGCTGCAGTGCCGCATCGAAAGCAACTAAAGAAAAAGGACAACACAACAAATGATTCTGGTTCGCAACATCCGTCTGCCTCTCTCCGCAGGGGAGCCACAGGCATTTGAAAAGGCGCTGCACACCCTGCGGGTGCCCCGCAGCAAGGTAGAGCATACCGGCGTGGCGAAGCTTTCAGTGGATGCCCGCCACGGCCAGCCCAAGCTGGTATATACCGTGGCGGTCACCCTCAAGCAGCCCGGGGAGGAAGCCGCCCTTGCGGCGCACTGCCCGGACGCCGCCCTGCACCGCCGGGCAGACTTTGCCCTGCAACCCGGCACCCAGCCGCTTGCGCACCGCCCTGTGGTGTGCGGACTGGGCCCGGCGGGGCTGTTTGCCGCCCTGCTGCTGGCACGGCAGGGCTACCGCCCCATCGTGCTGGAGCGCGGCCCTGCGCTGGATGCCCGTGTGCAGGCGGTGGAGCACTTTTCCACCACCGGTCAGCTGGACCCCAACGCCAACATCCAGTTCGGCGAGGGCGGCGCGGGCACTTTTTCGGATGGCAAGCTGACCACCCGGATCGGGGATGAACTGTGTGATTTTGTCACCGAGGTGTTTTTGCAGCACGGTGCCCCGGCAGAGATTGCGTGGAAGCAAAAGCCCCATGTGGGCACCGACCTGCTGCGCGGCGTCATCACCTCCATCCGCAAGGAAATCGAGTCTTTGGGCGGCGAGGTGCACTTCAACACCGCGCTCACCGGACTGGAACGCAAAAACGGTCAGCTGGTGGGCATCACTACTACAAATGGCAGCTTTGCCTGCGAGACACTGGTGTTTGC
>CAKSZF010000053.1 GCA_934525405.1 uncultured Faecalibacterium sp. | reverse complement strand
TACCTACTTCAAGAGCGCTACCATCGCCACCACCATGGGCCCTGGCATCCGTCTGAACACCCTGAAGTACGGTGTCTAATTTGAATTTCTGATATTTTTCTGCTGCCTGTTTGCGGGTGGCAGAAAAATTTTGTCGGAAATTGAAAAAAGTACTTGACAACGCCGCACGTTTGCGGTATTATAATCATGCTGTTTTTAAGACAGCAGGCGCTGGAGTCCAGTGTAAAGTTTGACCGCCTGCCGAGAAACGTGCGTAAAGTTGCTTTATGCCTCTCTCTCGGCGCAGTGCGCGGGAGAGAGGCTTTTTTCATTGCTCCGGCTTTCGATACAAGTTTTTGAAACGAGGTGAAACCGAATGCCCAGTGCAAAGATTCTTTCTGAAAAGCAGGCTTACGTCGCTGATCTGAAGGCAAAGTTTGAGAGTGCGGTTTCCGGCTGCGTCGTCGCTTACGGCGGCATTAACGTCGAGAACGACACCAAGCTCCGTAAGGAGCTGCGTGAGGCAGGCGTCGATTACATGGTCGTGAAGAACACCATGCTGCGTCTGGCTGTTAAGGGTACCTCTCTGGAGGGCCTGGCTGAGCAGTTCAAGGGCGATACCGCTATCGCTTTTGCTCACGAGGAAGACCCCATGTCTGCTGCCCGCATCCTGTGCAAGTACCAGGATGGCGATAAGTCCAAGAAGTTCGTCGTGAAGGCTGGCTTCATGGAAGGCAAGGTCATGGACGCCGCCGAGACCAACGCCATCGCAAAGCTGCCCAACCGCGAAGGCATGCTGTCCATGTTTGCAGGCGCCCTCACCAGCACTCTGTCTGGTCTGGCCGTTGCAATGCAGGCTTATGCCGACAAGCAGGAGGAGCCCGCTGCCTAATGGCCGCGTGACCGCCGCTTAACAAAAAACTGAAACAAACTAAAACCATTGATATTGGAGGGTTATTACCATGGCTTCTGAGAAGATTACTGCCATCATCGAGTCCGTCAAGGGCCTGACCGTTCTGGAGCTGAAGGAACTGATCGACACCTACTGCGAGGAGTTCGGTGTTTCTGCTGTTGCTGCTGCTGCTCCCGCTGCTGCTGGCGCTGCTGCTGCCGCTGAGGAAGAGAAGACCGAGTTCGACGTCATCCTGGCTGAGGCTGGCGCTACCAAGATGCAGGTCATCAAGGTTGTTAAGGAGATCACCGGTCTGGGCCTGAAGGAGGCTAAGGCTATCGTTGATGGCGCTCCCAAGGCTGTCAAGGAGAAGGTCTCCCAGGCTGAGGCTGACGACATCAAGAAGAAGCTGGAAGAGGCTGGCGCTAAGGTTGAGGTTAAGTAATTTAACCCCTTCTCTTACCGTTCTTTCTTGAACATCAAGAGGTCTGCACCGCAAGGTGCAGACCTCTTTTTGCTATACCCCCCTCAGCCTCACTTCGTTCGGCAGCTCCCCCAAGGGGAGGCCTGACTCCCTCAGTCAAAGCCTGACGGCTTTGCCAGCTCCCTCTTTGGGGGAATGCGCCCTCTCAGGCGCTCCCGCGCCAGCTCTCCCAAGGGGAGAGCCAAGCCGTTAACCTCGATGCTAAAGTATCAGATGCAATGAGAAAGCTTCCGGCAGTGCTCTTGGCTCTCCCTTTGGGAGAGCTGTCACCGTAGGTGACTGAGAGGGCGAGGCCGCTTACCGCTGTGACCCCTCCCGTGAAAAAAGGCTTCAGAAACGCCCGCAGGCGTTTCTGAAGCCTAATAATAAAAATCCAATTCCGCTGAAAATGCCCAGAGCACAGCGGAGGGCATTTCCAATCATTCTCTTATCAAAAAAGGCTGCCGCACAAGCCCGTGCAGCAGCCTTTCATCTTATTCTTCCGTTGCAGCCTTGCAAGTTTCTACATAGGCTGCAATCTTGTCGATCTGGATCTGTGCCACGGCGCGGCCGGTCTCGTATACGCGGCGCAGCTGGGCGGGATCGCGCTCCATAGAGGGAATCTCCAGCGGGATGGGCGGGCGGACAACGAATGCCCGGCCGGACTGTTCCAGCATGGAAATATAAGCCAGCGTCTCGTTGTAGCGCTGGTGCCGGTCTGCCACGGCCTCCACAAAGGCGGGGTAGCGCAAATACTTCGCTCGGATAAGGGGCAGCATCTTGTTTTTCTGCTTTACAAAGCCCTTGGGCTGGGTCAGGATGATCAGGTTGCGTTTATAGCCGATGGACTCGAAAAAGCGCACAGGAATGGAATCCGCAACGCCGCCGTCCAGCAGCTGATAGTGGCCGATCTTTACGATCTTTGCCGCCAGCGGCATGGATGCCGATGCCTGCATCCACCGGATATCCTCGGCGTCGCCGGTGCGGCACTTGTGGTAGATGGGCTCACCGGTGCGCACATCGGTGCACACCACAAAAAAGTCCATGGGGTTCTCCCGGAAAGCCTTGGCGTCAAAGGGGTCCAGCTTTTCCGGCACGGTATGGTAGCAGAACTGCTCGCTGTACAGGTTGCCGGTGCGCAGCAGGTTGCCAAAGCTGGCGTAGCGTTTGTCGGTGCAGTATTCCGTGTTGTAGCGGATGGTGCGCCCGATCTGGTGCGACTTGTAGTTGCAGCCGAACACTGCCCCCGCCGACACACCAACGGCACCGTCCAGCTGGATGTTATGCTCCATCAGCACATCCAGTACGCCAGCGGTGAACATTCCGCGCATAGCGCCGCCTTCCAGCACAAGTCCTGTTTTCATACCATTTTCCTCCTCGTCCGGTCAAAAATCCCGGATATTACCCTTCTCCTATTAAGAATAGTATACTCGAAAACCGCGAAAGAACAAGGGAGGATAAACCAAAAATGACCCGACAACCTCACGAAGTTTCGGTATTTTTGGACAAGGTCATACTTTTAGAAAAAACGAAGAAGTTTGGTGTCGTATTTTTACGAATTTTGGCAAGAAAACCCCTTGTCAAAGCGGGATGCTTCCGGTATACTAGGTGAAACATTATATGATGGGTGCGTGTGGCGCGCGCCCGGGAATGGAAAACAGGCGGGCGCTTTTCGCGGCGGGCGAGCCGGAGGCAGAAAACGCGCCTGCAAGGGTTGGAGGATATATTTTATGAAGATGCTGGAAGATCGTATCCGCAAGGACGGCATTGTGCGCGAGGGCAACGTGCTCAAGGTGGACAGCTTTATTAACCACCAGATGGATATCCCGCTGTTCCGCGAGATGGCACGGGAGTGGAAGCGCCTGTTTGCGGGCAAGCCCATCAATAAGGTGCTCACCATCGAGGCCAGCGGCATCGGCATTGCGGCTGTGGTAGCCAGCGAGCTGAACGTGCCGGTGGTGTTTGCCAAAAAATCTATGAGCATCAATCTGGACTACGACAACTACAAGACCCAGATCCAGTCCTTCACCCACAAAAAGATCTACAACGTCATCGTCTCCAAAAAGTTCCTCACCCCGGAGGATCATGTGCTGATTATCGACGATTTTCTGGCCAACGGCTGCGCCCTGATGGGTCTGCTGGAGCTGGCCGAGGAAGCCGGTGCCACCGTAGAGGGCATCGGCATCGCCGTGGAAAAGGGCTTCCAGCAGGGCGGCGAGCTGATCCGCAGCAAGGGCATCCAGCTGGAGAGCCTTGCCATTGTGGACGCCATGGACAGCACTACCGGCGAGATCACCTTCCGCCCCCAGCCGAACCAGAACTAAAAATCATTATACATTTCAGCGTAACGGAATGTCTGCGGACGTTCCGTTATTTTTTGCTGAACTCCCTCAGTCAAAACCTGACGGTTTTGCCAGCTCCCTCGGAGAGGGAGCCCTTGGCATGGCGGCAAAGTTTCCGGCTAAAGTGTAAAGCTTCCGGGTGTGCCAGCTCCCCCGAGGGGGAGCTGGCGCGCAGCGACTGAGGGGCTTTTAATGGAGAAGCGAAAAAAGCGTTAAAGCGATAGCGCCGACTGGCGCAGCGCTAGCTTTTTTGTGCTTCGACTTCTTCTTTAGGATTGTCAAGGGCGAGTAGCCCTTGTCCCGTTGTGGGGTGGGTGGAGTCCAGAGGTAGGGAGGGGGGACTCGGAACACCCCTCCCTGCCTCTGGCCCAGCGGAGCGTCCCTGCACGCTTGAGCAAGTAGAAAGTTTCTCTGGCAGCAAAGCTGCAACTGCCGTTTGCCATCACGCCCCATCAAAGCTGTCCCCATCGGCGGGCAGAGCGACAGCCTGCGCGTCTGCATTGCCGCTGTCTGCTGCCCGGGGGACGCCCTTGTACACCAGCGTCTGCTCCAGCACCTCGGCACAGACCGGTGCCGAGAGACTGCCGCCGGCGGTGGTCCAGCTGTGGGGCTCATCCAGACAGACCAGACACAAAAACTGCGGGTCATTGATGGGCGCTACCGCCACAAAGCTGGCAATGCGGGCTTTCTCGTCGGCGCTGTCCAGTTTCTGGCTGGTGCCGCTTTTGCCGCCCACCCGGCAGCCCGCGATTTGCGCGTTGCGCCCGCCGCCGTACAGAACCACCGCCTCCATCATCTCCCGCATGACGGCAGAGGTGGCGGGCCGGATGACCTGCCGCTTGCACACCGGGGAATTGTGCTGCAAAACGCTGCCGTCCGGCGCAAGAATGTCCGAGACCAGATACGGCTGCATCAGCTTGCCGCCGTTCACCACCGCGCAGACGGCAGCAGCCATTTCCAGATAGGAGATCTTACTGCTCTGCCCGAAGGCGCAGGAGGCGAGTTCTACCGGCCCCATGCGGTCGGCGGTGTAGTACAGGCTCTTTTTCGGCTCAGCGGGCAGGTCGATGCCGGTGGGCTCCCGCAGACCGAAGGCGGCAAAATAATCGCAGAAAGCCTGCTTGCCCAGCCGTGCCCCGATCTGGATAAAGCTCTGGTTGCAGGAGTTTTCCAGCGCCTGCGTCACGGTCTGGCTGCCGTGACGCTTGTGGTTGGCACAGTGAAACCGCGTGCCCGCCACCGAGATGGAGTCCCCGCAGTAAAAGGTGGAGTGCCGGGTAATGGCTCCGGCGTCCAGCGCCGCCGCGCAGGTGATGAGCTTGAACACACTGCCCGGCTCGTATAAGTCGCTTACCGCCTTGTTGCGCCACTGGGTCTGCTGCGCCAGCTGCAAGGCAGCGGCGCGCTCTTTGCCGGAAAGGGCGTCCACGGCAGCGCGTGCGGCCTTATCGGCAATGACCCGGGGCTGGTTGGGGTCGTAGGCCGGGGTGGTGGCCATGGCCAGCACCGCCCCGGTGTTTACATCCATCACGATGCCCACGCTGCGGGCAGCTACATGGTGCTCCTGCACCGCATAATTCAACGCATTTTCAAGATAATGTTGAATGTTTGCATCAATGGTCAGCCGCAGTCCGCTGCCCTCCACAGGGGCAAGTTCCGTCTCGTAACTCTGCGCCAGCGTGTAACCCCAAGCATTCACGGCGGTCAGCACTACTCCGTTCTGCCCGGTAAGGGTGTCGTTGTATTTCAGTTCCAGCCCGCTGACCCCGGCGTTGTCCACGTTGGTAAACCCCAGCACCGACGCCAGCAGCTCCCCCTGCGGGTACCAGCGCTTGGAGTCCTGATTGATGCGCACGCCGGTGATGCCGTTCGCTGCGCAGAAATCCCGCACGGCATCGGCGGTTTCCCGCTCCACCCGATAACGCAAAAGGCAGTCGTTGGAGCGTCGGTCACTGAATTTTTCCAGCAGCCTTGCCTCGTCCAGTTCCAGTATCTCCGCAAGCCCCTTGGCGGCAAGGGCAAGCTTATCCTCCGGCATCTCCCGGGGGCTGGCACGCAGGGTCCAGCAGCTGCTGTTGGCAGCAAGCAGCGCACCATCGGCGCTGTATATCTTGCCCCGGTCGGCGGGCACAACGGTGTCCCGCAGTTGCTGTCCCAGCGCCCGCTGGGTGTACCAGCCGCCGGTGCATAATTGCAGCCAGAACAGCCGCCCGATCAGCCCTGCAAAGCAGACGGCGCACAGCCCCACCGCAATGAGCCGCGCCCGCAGACGGAACGCCCGCTCCGGCAAAGTGCGCAGGGCGTCCGTGGGTTTTGAGCCGCACATGGCAGCACCCCCTTTGCGGGCAGTTTATGCGTCTGGCAGCAGCTTGTATGACTAACCGCCCCCGCACCCGCGTACAATAACAGAAACGGAGGTGACCGGGATTGCACAGAACTGCTGCCCGCAAAGGGCTGCTGCGGCCGCTGCCGCCCATGGACCTGCCTTTTCTGGTGCTGGTGCTCACGCTGGTAGCCTTTGGGCTGGTGATGCTGTGCAGCGCCAGCAGCGCGGTGGCGCTGTACCGGCGGCAGGACGCCTTTGCCTATGTGCGGCCGCAGCTGCTGTACGCCGCCATGGGGCTGGGGGCCATGTGGACTGCCAGCCGGGTGGACTACCACATCTATCACAAGCTGGCGTGGCCGCTGCTGGCACTCTCGCTGGTGCTGCTGACGGCAGTGCTGTTTATGCCGGAATATAACGGCTGCAAGCGCTGGCTGGTGCTGCCGGGGCTTGGTACGCTGCAACCCAGCGAGATCGCCAAATTTGCGGTGGTGCTGGTATTTGCCCATATCATCGCGCTGAACCACGACCGCATGGGCAGCTTTGCGGTGGGGGTAGTGCCCTTTGCGCTGGTGCTTGGGGTGGTGGCGGTGCTTATGCTGCTGGAACCTCACCTTTCCGGCACGGTGCTGATTTTGAGCATCGGCGCGGTGCTCATGTTCGTGGGCGGTACCGGGCTGCGGTGGTTCATGCTGGCAGGGGCGGGCGGTGCTGCCGCCATTGGCACGGCCATCGTGCTGATGCCGGAGCTGGTGCCCTACGCCGCCGACCGGCTCAATTCATGGCTCGACCCCTTTGCCGACCCGTTGGGTGACGGTCACCAGACCATCCAGAGCCTGTATGCCATCGGCTCCGGCGGGGCGACGGGGTTGGGGCTGGGCAACAGCCGCCAGAAGCATCTGTTCGTGCCTGAGCCGCAGAATGACTTCATTTTCTCCATCCTCTGCGAGGAGCTGGGCTTTCTGGGCGCGTGTGCGGTGATATTGCTGTTCAGTGCACTGCTGTGGCGGGGCATTACGCTGGCAGCGCACGCGCCGGACCGCTTTGGCGCACTGCTGGTGGTGGGCTTTGTGGTGCAGGTGGCATTGCAGGCAGTGTTGAACATCGCGGTGGTCACCAACACCATCCCCAACACCGGCATCAGCCTGCCCTTTTTCTCCTCCGGCGGCACCAGTCTGATGATGCTGCTGGGCGAGATGGGCATCGTGCTTTCCGTCTCCCGGGGCGAAAGCTGATAAAGACCGGCATTTCCTGCCGCAATGGGGTAGGAGCGGCGCGGAAATACCGGAAAAAACCGGACAAATGACCGGACAAATCCCGCAGACTGCGGGAAAGCCGTTTCCGTGCGTTTTGTTGACCAAAGACCCTCGTTTTGCATACCATGGGGTATCTTTTGCAGAACGGGGGTCTTGGCATGGCTGGGGATTGGATCATTACGGGCGGGCGGCCTTTGCAGGGCAGGGTGGAGCTGCCTGCGGCCAAAAACAGTGTGCTGCCGCTGCTGGCAGCTGCGCTGCTGTGCAGCGGGTTGGTGCGGCTGCAAAATGTGCCGCGCCTGACCGATGTGGAGGACTGTCTTGCCCTGCTGCGGGGCGTGGGCTGCACGGCGGGTTGGCAGGGCGCAGCGCTGGCGGTGCAGGGGCAGCCCATGCGCACCGACCTTGCACCGGAAGCCGCAGGCCGGATGCGGGCGTCCATCCTGTTCTGTGCGCCGCTGCTGGCGCGGCTGGGGCGGGTAAGCACCGTGCTGCCCGGGGGATGCCGCATCGGGGCAAGACCCATCGACCTGCACTTGCAGGGGCTGGCGCAGATGGGGGCGCGGCAGCTGCCCGCGGCGCCCGGACAGCTTGCTTTGTACGCCCCGGCGGGGCTGCGGGGCGCAGAGATTTGTCTTACTTTCCCCAGCGTGGGCGCAACCGAAACGCTGCTGCTGGCGGCTGCCACGGCACAGGGACAGACCGTGCTGCATGGCGCTGCAAAGGAACCGGAGATCGTTGATCTTGCTGCTTTCCTCAATGCCTGCGGCGGCTGTGTAGAGGGCGCAGGCACCGACACTATCCGGGTGCAGGGAAAGCGCTGCCTTGCGGGCTGCACCTTTACGCCGGTGGCAGACCGCATCATCGCCTCCACGCTGGCCTGTGCGGCGGCAGCGGCGGGCGGCAGAGTAGAACTGGAGGGCTGCGCACCCGGACTGTATGCGCCGCTGCTGGAAATTCTGGAACAAATGGGCTGTACTGTAGAGCGGGCACGCGATGCAGCCGCCATTTCACGGTTCGGGGCGTTGCGTGGCGCGGGAAATGTGCACACCGGCCCATATCCCGGTCTTGCCACGGACGCCGCCCCGCTGCTGGCGGCGGTGATGCTCTGCGCACAGAGCGAAAGCTGCTTGCAGGACAGGGTGTTTGAAAACCGCTTTGCCTGCGCGGAGGGCTTTGCGGCACTGGGGGCGAACGTCCGGGTGGCAGAGCGCACCCTGTATGTGCAGCCCGTCGGGGCGCTGCACGGGGCAAAATTGACCGCGCCGGACCTGCGGGGCGGGGCGGCGCTGGTGCTTGCGGCACTGGCTGCCCGGGGCAGCAGCCGCCTTGGCGGGACAGAATTTGTCCGGCGCGGGTATGCGGATCTTGACCGGCTTTTGGCGGGGCTGGGCGCACAGATTTGGCAGGAAATACCCGCCCGGAGTGGGGTTAAGAAAAAAACACCCACGAAAAAGCAAATTTGACTTGCAATCGGAGCAAAAAGATGATACGATACTGTTATATAAGTATTGTAAGATAATTTCTGTGCGGTTTGTGCGCAGTTCCACATAAAAATCCGATGGAGGACAAAGTTATGGCATTGATGCTCGACGAAGAAATGGACGAGAACGTTACGACGATCAAGGTGATCGGTGTGGGCGGCGGCGGCGGCAACGCCGTGAACCGCATGGTGAGCGATGGCCTGCAGGGCGTGGAGTTCATCGCTATGAATACTGACCAGCAGGCACTGGCCAAGAACCATGCCTCGGTCAAGGTGCAGCTGGGTTCCAAGCTGACCAAGGGTCGTGGTGCGGGTGCAGACCCGGAGATCGGTCAGCGCGCCGCGGAAGAAAGCAAGGATGAGATTGCCAACGCCCTCAAGGGCTCCCAGATGGTCTTTATCACCGCCGGTATGGGCGGCGGCACCGGCACCGGTGCAGCACCCGTTGTGGCCGAGGTGGCACACGATCTGGGCATCCTGACCGTTGGCATCGTTACCAAGCCCTTCTCCTTTGAGGGCAAGCGCAAGATGGGTCTGGCTGAGCAGGGCATTGCCAACCTGCTGATGCACGTTGACAGCCTGATCGTCATCCCCAACGAGCGCCTGAAGATGATCAGTCAGGAAAAGATCACCCTGATGAATGCCTTCCAGGCCGCCGATAACGTGCTGCGTCAGGGCGTTGAGTCCATCTCTGCCCTGATCAATGTGCCCGCCTTCATCAACCTGGACTTCGCTGACGTGCGCTCTATCATGAAGGATGCCGGCTACGCCCACATGGGCGTGGGCAGCGCCAAGGGTGCAGGCAAGGCTGAGAACGCCGCAAAGGCTGCAATCTCCAGCCCGCTGCTGGAGACCAGCATTGCCGGTGCACACGGTGTTATCATCAACATCACTTCCAGCCCGGACATCGGTCTGGAGGACGTGGAGACCGCCGCAGG
>CAKSZF010000052.1 GCA_934525405.1 uncultured Faecalibacterium sp. | reverse complement strand
TTGCGCGGCGGCGGGGGCAGGCGGGGCGCTTTTCGTCGTCGGAGCTTGCCACCACCGGGGCGGGGTTGCGCACGCCGGAGTAATCATCGTCCGGGTCGGGACGGCGGGGCGGGCGCTTGCCGCCGCTCACATACTCGCACACGCCCACCTTGTAGTACCGGGGGGCGAGGCTCTCGGTGCCGCAGCGCACCCGCAGGTAGCCGGATACCGGGTTCACCTCCAGCACGGTGCCCAGACCGTCCGGGGTGCGCACCGTGCTGCCCACCATGGGCATGATGCTGTTCAGGTACTCGTAGGCGCTCTCCTCGTAGGCAAGGCAGCACATCAGACGGCCGCAGGCACCGCTGATCTTGGTGGGGTTCAGCGAAAGCCCCTGCTCCTTGGCCATCTTGATGGAAACGGGCTGGAAATCCTTCAAAAAGCGGCTGCAGCAGAAGGGCTGACCGCAGATGCCCAGACCGCCGATCATCTTGCTCTCGTCGCGCACGCCGATCTGGCGCAGCTCGATGCGGGTGTGGAAGATGCCGGCCAGATCCTTGACCAGCTCCCGGAAGTCCACTCGTCCGTCGGCGGTGAAGTAGAACATGATCTTGGAGCGGTCCAGCGTGTACTCGGCCTCCACCAGCTTCATCTCCAGCCCGTGGCGGGCGATGCACTCCTGACAGGTGTGGTAGGCGCGCTTTTCGTCCTCGCGGTTCTGGCGCATCCGGCGGATATCCACGCTGTCGGCCATGCGGGTGATGGGCTTCAGCGCCTTGGGCACGGCGGCATCCGCCAGCTCCCGCACGCCCTGCACCACCTCGCCGCACTCCACGCCGCGGGCAGTCTCCACAATCACGAACTCTCCGGTGTGGATGACAGCATCACCGGGATCAAAATAATAGCTTTTGCCGTTTTCCTTAAAACGGACCGAAATGACTTTTTTCATAGTGTTCCTCGTTTTTGTATCGGATAAGCCCCTTGCAGGGGGCGCTTTTTCAGTCTGCTGTTAGTATACCATAATCAAAAGCACATTTCTATGCAAAAAGAAAAGTCTTTGAGGGATAGGCTCGCCCTCTCAGTCAAAGCCTTGTGGCTTTGACAGCTCTCCCAAAGGGAGAGCCAAGTCCACTGCCGGGAAGTTTCTCTTTGCACCTAATACTTTAGCAACGGACTTCACGGCTTGGCTCTCCCTTTGGGAGAGCTGGCGCGGGAGCGCCTGAGAGGGCGCAGGGCGTTTGCCGGGAGATACCCCCTCAGTCTGCTCACTGCGTTCGCAGCCAGCTCCCCCAAGGGGACGCCTTATGGCAATGCCGGAAACTTTGCCGCCACTGCTGAAGCCGTCCCCTTGAGGGACGACTTCCCCCGCTCCGGGGGAAGATGTCGCGTAGCGACAAAAGGGGGAGTGTGGCTTGACGCGAAGCGGCAAGACGGAAGGGGTATCCCCTAAATTTCCCCTCCCCTGCAACAATTCCCCCCGCTCAATCGTATGCAGTATGGGAAAAAGTGTCGGAATTCTGTCTGGCGGCAGAGGGGAGGAAGGCAGACAGAATGCCGGTTTTGGGGCGGCAAAGTTGTGCGCTTTGCAGATTTGACAGAACTTTCGCAAAAGATTCGCCGCCCTGCTATTGAAAGCCCACGCCTTGCGTGTATAATAGGAATGTTAGGAACCCATTGCCCCACGAAGGTGGAGGAACTGCTGTGCCGGGCGGTGCGGCAGAGAAACGGTAGGATAAGATGGAAAAATTCAGTGTCAAAAAACCATTTACGGTGCTGGTTGCAGTCATCATGGTGCTGATGCTCGGCTTTGTGTCGATCACCAAGATGAAAACCAACCTGCTGCCGGATGTCAGCACCCCGTACCTGATGGTGGTCACCGTGTATCCCGGCGCCAGCCCGGAGCGTGTGGAGAGCGAAGTCTCGGACGTGCTGCAAAACGCGCTTACAGTGCCGGGTGTGGAAAAGATCACCGCCACTTCGGCTGAAAATTACAGCCTGCTGCTGATAAGGTTCGTGGATGATACGGACATGAACAGCGCAATGGTGCAGGTGTCCAACAAGCTGGATCAGGCCAAGAGCGACCTGCCCAGCACGGCACTGACCCCTTCTGTGATACAGTACAGCATGAACATGAACGCCTTTATGACCGTGGCTGTCAGCCGCGAGGGCAGTTCGGTGTACGAGCTTTCTGATTTTATCAAGAACACCATGACCCCCTACGTCCAGCGCAAGGGCGGCGTGTCCAGCGTATCTTCCAGCGGCCTTGTGGAGCAGCTGGTGCAGGTGCAGCTGAATCAGGAAAAGGTGGATGCCATCAACGAAAAGCTGATGGAGCTCATCGACACCCAGCTGGAAGCGGCGCACACCCAGCTGGAGGCGGCCGAGGCCAAGATCAAGGCCGGCCGCGCAGAATACGATAAGCAATTCAAAAACTTCGGCAACACGGTGTCCAACTCTGTCATGGGTACCTTGAGCACTGAGGTCGGCAGCGCCGTAGAGGTGGTGCGCAAGCAGGCCGAAGCGCTGTTGCAAAGCGTCAACAACCTGATCGCCGTGGTCAAGGAGCCCGAGGTGCAGCAGGCCCTCATTGAGGTGCGGGATGGCTTGCAGCGTGTGCTGGATAAGTTCAACAGCACCGGTATGCGGGATATCGACTCCCTGATCGAGATCGTGTCCGAGATGCGCGATATCACCGATAAGCTCACCGCTGCTTTGCAGACCCTGCAGAACCGCATCAATACCGAGACCGGCACGCAGGGCGAGGGCGCCGAGGATCTGGTAGACGAGCTGCAATTGCAGGAGAGCCTGGACGTCATCTATAAGACGCTGGAAGATACCATCAAGGCCATGGACAACGTGCCCGGCATGATGAGCGAGTTCTCCAAAGCGCTGGGCAACTTTACCCAGCAGCAGATGGTCGCCTATATGAAGTTTACCGAAGCCCGCGAGCAGCTGAACGAGTACGAAAAGCAGCTCAACGAGGCCAAGCTCCAGTACGAGGCCGCCAAGGAAAAGGCGCTTGCCAGCGCCGATGTGACCAAGCAGCTGGATATCAAGACCCTTGCCACCCTTATCTACGCCCAGAACTTCTCCATGCCTGCCGGTTATGTCAAGGACGAAAGCGGTGAGTCGTGGCTGCTGAAGGTGGGCGAGGAATACGACAGCGTGGACGATATCCGCGGCGCACTGCTGCTCCATGTGGAGGGCTACGGTGACGTGCGCCTTTCCGATGTGGCAGACGTGGAAGTCATCGACAACGCCGCCGACAGCTATACCCGCCTGAACGGCGAGCAGGCCTCGGTGCTGAAAATTTACAAGGACGACAGCTCCAGCGCAGGTGACGTTTCCGCCAACTGTCTGGACGCTTTCAAGGAGCTGGAAGCCCAGTACAAGGGTCTGCACGTTGTGGTGCTGTCCAATCAGGGCAACTACATCAGCATCCTCATCAAGAGCATCCTCACCAGTATGCTGGTGGGTGCCGTACTGGCCATCATCGTGCTGGCCATCTTCCTGAAGGACGTCAAGCCCACGCTGGTGGTCGGCGTCAGTATCCCCCTGTCGGTGCTGTTCGCCGTGGTGCTGATGTACTTCACCGGGCTGGATCTGAACGTTATGACGCTGGCCGGCCTGTCGCTGGGCATTGGTATGCTGGTGGATAACTCTGTCGTTGTCATCGAGAACATCTACCGTCTGCGCGGCCGCGGCGTGCCCGCCGCCCGTGCTGCGGTGCAGGGTGCGCGTCAGGTGGGTATGTCCGTTGTGGCCTCTACCCTTACCTCGGTGTGCGTGTTCCTGCCGGCAGTGTTCTCTGCCAGCCTCATCCGCAGCCTGATGGGCCCCATGTCCCTGTGCATCGGCTACTGCCTGATGGCTTCCCTCATCGTGGCACTGACCGTGGTGCCCGCCGCCTCGGCTACCGTGCTGAAGAACGCCCAGCCCAAAAAGCTGGCATGGTTCGATAAAATTCAGGACGCCTATGGCCGCAGTCTGGAAAAGGCGCTGGAAAAGCGCTTTGTGCCGCTGGCAGCCGCCGTGCTGCTGCTGGTGTTCTGCTGCTGGCGGGTGTTCTCCATGGGCATCGTGCTGCTGCCCACCAGCACCAGCAACGAGGCTCTGATCACCCTTTCCACCACCGACACCCTCTCGCAGGACGAGTCCTACGACGTGGCCGGTAAGGTGGTGCAGGCTGTGATGGCTGTGGACGGCGTGGAGGAGGTAGGCATTACCCCCGACAACACCGTGTCGGGCATGGATGTTTCCAACCTTGGCCTGCCCTCCACCATCACCGACCTGCTGAACGCCGCCAACGGCTACGGCAAGTATAAGATCAACGTCAAGCTCAACGAGGAGCTCTCTTCTTCCAAGATCGACGCCGCCTGCAAGGCCATGGAGGAAGCTGTGGCCGGGGTGGCGGACTGCACCGCCACCGTCCAGCAGTACGGCATGACCGATGACCTGACCAGTCAGCTGTCCACCGGTCTGACCATCAAGATCTACGGCACCGATGCCGAGACCCTGACCGCCCTGTCCGAGAAGGTCATAGACATCGTGAACAACACCGAGGGCTTCCAGAACGCCACCAACGGTCTGGGCGCGGGTGATTCCACCATTATCCTGCAGGTGGATCGCGACAAGGTGCGCGCCTACGGCCTGACCGTTGCGCAGGTGTACCAGCAGATCGCGGCAAAGCTGACTACCACCACCACGGCACAGACCCCCGTTACCGTGGACGGCACCACCATGGATGTGAAGATCACCAACAATCTGGACCTGCTGACCAAGGAAAATATGATGGATATGACCTTTGAGACCAGCGTCATGTCCGCCGACGGCACCACTGCCACCGGCACCTGCAAGCTGTCGGATATCGCCAGCTGGACCACCGGCACCGCGCCGGACTCCATCACCAGTGAGAACCAGAACCAGTTCGTCACCGTCACCGCCGAGACTGCCCCGGGCTATAACACCACGGTGCAGGCGCGTGCCGTGAAAAAGGCGCTGGACGCCTTTGCCCTCACCGACGAGATGCCGGAAGGCTGCTCCTTCTCCATGGGCGGCGAGAGCGACAGCGTCAACTATATGACCAACGAGATGATCCAGTGGATGGCACTGGCACTGCCCTTTGTGTACCTTGTCATGGTGGCACAGTTCCAGAGCCTGCTGTCCCCCTTCATCGTGCTGTTCACCGTGCCGCTGGCCTTTACCGGCGGTCTGCTGGGCCTGCTGCTCACCGGTCAGCAGCTGACCATGATCTCCATGATGGGCTTCATCGTGCTGATGGGCACGGTCGTCAACAACGGCATCGTGTTCGTGGACTATGCCAACCAGCTGCGCATGGGCGGCATGGAGCGCCGCGCCGCACTGGTGGCTACCGGCAAGACCCGTATGCGTCCCATCCTGATGACCACCCTGACCACCGTGCTGGCAATGCTGCAAATGGTGTTCAGCAACGATATGGCAAGCCAGCTGATGAGCGGCATGGCTATCGTCATCATCTGCGGCCTGAGCTACGCCACCCTGATGACCCTGTATATCGTGCCCATCCTGTACGATATCCTGTTCAAGAAGCCGCCGCTCAACGTGGATATCGGCAGCGACGAGGACTTGGACGACATCCCGGACGATGCCGCCGAGTTCATTGCCGCCCAGTCCTCTGCGGCACAGCCCCAGCCGGAGGCATAAGGCATACAACCCGTATCACCAAAGCGCCCCGCATTTCCATCGGAAGTGCGGGGCGCTTTTTGGTATTGTGGGCAGCTAAGCCGACCCCCTCAGGCGCTGCGCGCCAGCTCCCCCAAGGGGACGCCAAGCCCTCTCAGGCGCTCCCGCGCCAGCTCTCCCAAAGGGAGAGCCAAGTCGTTACGTTCGTTGCTAAAGTATTAGGCATAATGGGGAAGTTTCCGGCAGTGCTCTTGGCTCTCCCTTTGGGAGAGCTGGCAAAGCCGTAGGCTTTGACTGAGAGGGCGCACGCCGTTGCCCTCAGTGCTAAAGCATCAAGAGCAACGAGAAAGCTTCCGATCGTGCTAAAGCCGTCCCCTTGGGGAAGGTGGCATCGCCGCAGGCGATGACGGAAGGGGTGCCCGCACCCAACCGCCCCATTGTAGGCACTTTCGATGATTCTAACAAAAAATCGCTGCAAAAATTGGATGGTAATTCTAAAAGGAATCCAACACAAAACTGTAAAACTGTGATATAATCATAAATACAGACAAGATGCAAAAGGGGGCAGTCTGCCCCTTTTGCATTTCCGAAAAAAGCTTTAGGAGGCGAGGCCCAATGGCACAGATCCGTTCCAAGCCCTTCGGTGTGACCAAAGAGGGCGCTAATGTTACCGAGTATATCCTCTCGAACCCCGGCGGTATGTCCGTCAGTGTGCTGGATTACGGCTGCGTGATCAAAAATATCATCGTCCCGGCCAAGAACGGCCCGGTGGATGTGGTGCTGGGTCACGACACCATGGCAGATTACGAGAACGACTTCACCTCGTCCGGCAGCACCTGCTGCGGTGCCTTTGTGGGACGCTACGCAAACCGTATCGAGAATGCCGTCTTTACCTTGGGCGGCAAGACCTACCAGCTGGAAAAAAACAACGGCGAAAACCACCTGCACGGCTGCTTTTCCCGGAAAATCTATGAGGTGAAGTACTTCGGCGATACCCTGCTGATGGAGGCCGTAAGCCCTGACGGCGAGGATGGTTTCCCCGGCACGCTGAAGATCGCGGTGCGCTACACCCTTACCGACGACAACACTTTCCGCATGGACTACCGTGTGTCCTCGGACGCCGACACCCTTGTAAACCTGACCAACCACAGCTACTTCAATCTGGACGGCGGCGGCGATGTGCTGAACCAGAAGCTGCGCATCTACGCCTCCCGCTATCTGGAGGGCAACAATACCACCTGCCCCACCGGCAACATCCTGCCCGTGGCGAACACCCCCATGGACTTTACCGCCGGTAAGACCATCGGCAAGGAGATCGACACCGGCTTCTCCCAGACCACCATGGTGGGCGGCGGCTACGACCACTGCTATGTCATCGACCGCGCACGCGGCTCCAGCCAGAGCATCTGCGCATGGGCTACCAGCGATAAGACCGGCATCAGCATGAAGCTGTACACCACCCAGCCGGGCATCCAGCTGTACACCGGCAACTTTTTGCAGGACTGCCCCGCCCCGGGCAAGGGCGGCGAACCTCTGCGGAAGTACGGCGGCTTTGCCTTGGAGACCCAGCACTATCCGTGCAGTCCCTCCCACCCGGAGTTCCCCTCCACGGTGCTGCGGGCAGGCAAGGTGTTCCGCGCCACCACCACCCTGCGGTTCTTCACCGGCAAACAGTGCGGGAAGCTTTAAAAACGATACATCGCAAAAAACGTCTGCTTCGGCAGGCGTTTTTTGTGTGGTGGGAGAACTCCCCCAGTCCAACCCTCTCAGTCTGCTCCCGATGGTCGCAGACAGCTTCCCCTTTTTGTCACCTACGGTGACATCTTCCCCCGGAGCGGGGGAAGTATTCCTCTGGGATGGGGCCTTTGGCATGACGGTACAGTTTCCGGCTTGATCGCAAACCTGCTGGTTTCGCCAGAGGCTCCCTCCTCGAGGGAGCTGTCAAAGCCGTCAGGCTTTGACTGAGGGAGTTCCCGCTCTAATTTTCTGTTTTGCACAAACGGCGCATTCTCTCCATGTGAAAAGTGCAAAAAATCTCTGTTAATCAAAAGTGCGCAGGGAAAAGCTGCAACAAAAATATATCTGAATAAAGAAAGCGCCCCTTGCAGTCGGCGGCAAAAAGCGGTATGCTTTAAGCAGACCGGACAACGCCCGGCGCAAAGAGATAAAAGTGATAATACTATGTGAGAGAGGTACTCGGCTATGGCAATTTTAGTTTCCGGCGGTGCCGGCTACATCGGCAGCCACACCTGCATCGAACTGTTGAACGCTGGCTACGATATCGTAGTGGCAGATAACTATTATAACGCTTCTCCTGTGGTTCTGGACCGGGTCAAGCAGATCACCGGCAAGGATTTCCGCTTCTACAAGGCAGACATGACCCGCCGCGAGGATGTGGAGAAGATCTTCTCCGAGTGCCCGGACATTACCGCCGTCATCCAGTTTGCAGCCTACAAGGCTGTGGGCGAGAGCGTGTCCAAGCCCATCGAGTACTACTATAATAACCTCAACTGCACGCTGGTCATTCTGGACGTGATGCGCCATCATGACTGCCACAACTTCGTGTTCAGCTCCTCCGCTACCGTTTACGGCGACCCCGCCAGTGTGCCCATTACCGAGGACTTCCCCGTGGGCGCTACCACCAACCCCTATGGCACCACCAAGGCTTTCACCGAGCGCATCCTGCAGGACGTCTGCAAGGCTGACCCCAGCCTGAATGTGGCGTTGCTGCGCTACTTCAACCCCATCGGTGCCCACAAGAGCGGCCTGATCGGTGAGGACCCCAACGGCATCCCCAACAACCTGATGCCCTACATTGCCAAGGTGGCTGTGGGCAAGCTGGAAAAGGTGCACGTCTTTGGCAACGACTACCCCACCCCGGACGGCACCGGTGTGCGTGACTACATCCACGTTGTGGATCTGGCCCGGGGCCATGTGTGTGCCATCCGCAAGCTGGAGACCGGCTGCGGCCTCTTCATCTGCAATCTGGGCACCGGCAAGGGTTACAGCGTGCTGGATGTCATCCACGCCTTCTCCAAAGCCTGCGGCAAGGAGATCCCCTACGTCATCGATCCCCGCCGCCCCGGCGATATCGCCGAGTGCTACGCCGACCCCACCAAGGCCAAGAACGAGCTGGGCTGGGTGGCTGAGTACGGCATCGAGGAGATGTGCGCCGACAGCTGGAACTGGCAGAAGAACAACCCCGATGGATACCACACCGTGAAGTAACTTATAAAACCGGAGCACCGCATATTCTCGCCTGAGAGTGTGCGGTGCTTTTTTATGTCTATATTCTCTATTGACATCCGCTGTCAGTTAACCTATACTACATTTGTTAACACAGACTAACACACAAGAACAGTACATATAAAAGAAGGAAACGGATATGACGTTAAAAGAGTTACAGATCGGCAAAAGCGCCATAGTGGATGCTGTGGGCGGTGCGGGCGCACTGCGGCAGCATTTTCTGGATATGGGTCTGATCCCCGGGGCAGAGGTCACGCTGGTAAAGCTGGCACCCATGGGCGACCCCATGGAGCTGCGCATTCACGGCTATGAGCTGACCCTGCGTCTGGACGACGCGGCACAGATCACCGTGACCCCCACCGAAAAGACCCCGGCGGTGCACGCCCCGGTGGACGGGAAAATGGTGGAGCACCCGGGTCTTGGCGAGGGCGGCAAGTACCACACCAAGGAGGGGGAACATCCCCTGCCGGAGGATAAGACCCTGACCTTTGCGCTGGCGGGCAACCAGAACTGCGGCAAGACCACCCTGTTCAACCAGCTCACCGGCTCCAACCAGCACGTGGGCAACTTTCCGGGTGTGACGGTGGACCGCAAGAGTGGCGCTATCAAGGGGCACCCGGAGACTGAGGTCACCGACCTGCCGGGCATCTACTCCATGTCCCCTTATTCCAGCGAGGAGATCGTCACCCGGCAGTTCATCATCGGCGAAAAGCCCACCGGCATCATCAATATCGTGGACGCCACCAACATCGAGCGCAACCTTTATCTGACCATGCAGCTGATGGAACTGGACATCCCCATGGTGCTGGCGCTGAACATGATGGACGAAATGCGCGGCAACGGCGGCACGGTGCGCATCAACAAGATGGA
>CAKSZF010000051.1 GCA_934525405.1 uncultured Faecalibacterium sp. | reverse complement strand
CAGAGCGCCTTTATGTCCAACATCCACATGCTGAAGGACGACCCCAACTTTGAGGTCTGAGCCGCTATAACGTAACCCTCAGGGGCTGCTGCACCGCGCAACAGCCCCTTTTTGATTCCAATCAGCAGATTCTTTTGTAGACACTTTTGTTCTTGGCCGAATCTTCGCCGGAGCAAAAGCCTTCCCCCAGTCGGGGGAAGGTGGCGCGCAGCGCCAGATGAGGGTGCAGGCAAACAGCGGCTATCGGTACGCCCTCATCAGTCACCTTCGGTGACAGCTGAAGCCTTCAGCACGGACCGCAAGGCGTGCAGCAGCGTCCTTTTTATCACACTTTCCACATTTTGTGGTAAATTCGCAACATTTTTGTGAAAGACTGCCAAGATGCATTGACAAGGCCGTCCGGTCATGTTATGTTAGCATTGACAAATCAGTACCTTATGGGGCATCATATACTCTGTTTCGCCATGCCGCAATTGCGGCAGAAAGGATAAAAACATGACTACTGCCTTAAAACGTACCGGCGCTGCCCTGCTGACACTGCTGATGTTCTGCGTGCTCACACTGGGCGCTTCTGCCGCTGCTAACACCCCCGTGGGGATCAAATTCTGGAAGGAGAAGTCCGATAAGGAATCCATGGCCAACTCCGGCATTGATTCCGACCGCGAGGCCGCCCTTACCCGCCAGTCCAATGGTACCTACACCCTGACGCTGCCCGTCAAGCAGGTGACCAAGCTCAATGTGACCGGCTGCCTGACCGGCCTGACCATCGGCGATGTGACCTACACCGGCACCCTGACCGGCGAGATCGAAAAGGGCACCGGCATTCTGACCATCAAAAACCTGCCCGCCTCAGTGCTGACCGGCAGTGATGTGAACAAGTCGCTGACCGTGACCTGCAACATCCAGATGGATCTGAGCCTGCTGGGCGAGATCAATACCACCGCCCGGATGTGTATCTGGGCAAAATAAGACGCACGATAAAAAGCGCCGTTCCACCCGGGACGGCGCGTTTTGCTGTTCAGCAGTCGATGTGCTTTTCCACAAAGTCGGCGGCCATCTTATCCAGCTGCATCACTGCATTTTCTGCACCCTTCATCACCTTGCGCACATTGCGGCGCATCTGGCGCTTGCTCTGGGTAGCTATCATAGCACCGGCAGCCCCCAAAGCTGCACCGGCTGCCATGCCCACTACCATGCCTGCGGCGGAATTTTCTCGTTGTTTCATCCTGAATTTCTCCTTTCGGTCTGCCATAACAGGGCTTGCAGTGCTATTATTTCCGTAAAAGAATCTGGTATACGCTTTTTTTATGCTGCAATTTGTGGTATACTGTTGCATGATGCTTTTTATAAGCCGCTGCGCGCGGCTTTTCAGCAAGGAGGTTTTCCTATTTGCAAAAACCCGTTGAACCAAAAAAGATCCTTTGCATCCACGATTTGTCCGGCGTAGGGCGGTGCAGCCTTGCGGTGATCCTGCCTGTGCTGTCGGTCATGGGCTTCCAGCCGGTGGCGCTGCCCACGGTGGTGCTCTCCACCCACACCGGCGGTCTTGGCACCCCCGCCCGGATGGACGGCAGCGCCTACGGCATGGCCGCGCTGGAGCACTACCAGACCCTTGGACTGCAATTTGATTGTATCTATACCGGCTATCTGGGCGGCGAGGCACAGGTAGCGCTGGCTGAAAAAGCCTTTGCCCTGTGGCCTGCCGCCTGCAAGGTGGTAGACCCCGTGATGGGCGATAACGGCAAGGCTTATTCCACCGTTACCCCGGCGCTGGTCGAGCGCATCCGCAGCCTGTGCCGTGCGGCCGACCTGATTTTGCCCAACTACACCGAGGCGCAGCTGCTTTTGCAGCAGCAGCCCGTCACCGATGAGCTGGACGATGCCGCTGCGCAGGCGCTGGCAGATGCTTTGCAGACGCTGGCGCCCAACGCGGTGGTCACCGGTCTGCCGCTGGGCAAGTACATCGGCTGTGCCGGTACCGGTGCAGACCGCTTCGTCATCAAAAAGCTGCATATCAGCCGCAGCTTTCCCGGCACCGGGGACCTGTACGGTGCTGTGCTCATCGGCTCGCTGCTGCAGGGCAACGCCCTGAGCGCCGCCGCCGACAACGCTGCGGAGTTTGTTTCGCAGGCCATTCAAGGCACGCCCTATACGCAGGACACTCGCTTCGGCGTGTGGTTCGAGCCGCTGCTGCCCCGCCTGTGCCCCCCGCGAGAGGAACCGGAGGGCATTTTATGATGGACAAGCCGACTTTGAATATCGTGCTGGTAGAGCCCCGCATCCCCCAGAACACCGGCAACGTGGCGCGTACCTGCGCCTGCACCGCCTGCCGTCTGCATCTGGTAGGCCCCATGGGCTTTGCCATCGATGACAAAAAGCTCAAGCACGCCGGGCTGGATTACTGGCACTATCTGGACATTACCTATTACGATGGTCTTGCGGACTTTTTTGCCCGCAACAACGGCCCCTACTACTACTTTACCACCAAGGCACCCCAGCGCTACACCGATGTACAGTACCCGGATGGGGCTTATCTGGTGTTCGGCCGCGAGGATGCCGGGTTGCCGGAGGCGCTGCTTGCAGAAAATCAGGAGCACTGCATCCGCATGCCCATGCGGGACACCTGCCGCAGCCTGAACCTTTCCAACAGCGTGGCGGTGGGCGTGTACGAGGTGCTGCGGCAGTGGGATTTCCCGGAGCTGCTGGACCACGGCCACCTACGAGATTATGAATGGAAATGAGGGACACTATGAGCAAGATCGCGATCCTGACCGATTCCTCCTGCGATATCCCGCAGGAGATGGCCGAAAAATACGGCATTGATATCATGAGCTTCCACATCCTGCTGGATGATGTGGATTATGTTGAGCGTGTGGACTGCACCAACACCGAATTCTACGATAAGATGCGTGCGGCAAAGGGTGTGCCCTCTACCGCCGCCATTACGCCCATCCAGTTCTGTGAAAAATACTGCCAGTATGTGGACGAGGGCTACACGGATGTCATCCATGTGCCCATCAACAAATCCGGTTCCTCCACCTACAACAACGCCCTGATGGCGCAGGGCATGCTGCGGGAGGAGCGCCCGGAGCACCATTTGAACATCCATCTGCTGGACCCCCACACCTATTCTATGGTGTTCGGCTGGTATCTGTGCGAGATGGCACGCAAACTGCAGAACGGCGCAGAGATCCGCCACGTCATCCACGAATTTGAACGGCAGATGAACTGCATGGAGGTCGTGCTGGGGCCTTACAGCCTGAGGCAGATGAAAAAGAGCGGCCGCATCTCTGCCGCAGCAGCCGTCATGGGCGAACTGATGGGCATCCGTCCCATCATTACCCTGATTGACGGCAAGACCAAGGTAGAGGCCAAGGTACGCGGCGATGACAAGGTGGTGCCCGCCATGGTGGATCTGTGCCAGAAGCGTGCCGGAGATGTGGAGGATTTTGAGTATATGATCGGCCACACCAACATCCCGCAGGCCGCAGATCTGGAAAAGGCCTGCCGCAAGGCCTTTGGCAAGCCGCCGCTGGCCGTGTTCGAGCTGGGCGGCGTGGTCTCGGCCAACACCGGCCCCGACACCGTGGCGCTGGTGTACACCGGCCACCCCAGAGGGTAACACACGATTTTAATAGCCTCCGCTTCGCTCTGGCTATTTCAGCGGTAATTTTATTTTTACTTTGAGGTTTCGAAAAGCCTGCGGGCTTTTCGAAACCTCTTTTTTACTGGAAGGTTCCAAGCCAAACCCTACATCTGTTCCCAATTCT
This sequence comes from uncultured Faecalibacterium sp., assembly GCA_934525405.1. Lineage (GTDB taxonomy): Bacteria > Bacillota > Clostridia > Oscillospirales > Ruminococcaceae > Faecalibacterium. Next base: position 5,990 of record CAKSZF010000051.1, on the reverse strand, counting down.
GCAATAATTCATTGCAATCCGCCCAAAATTATGATATACTCCCTTGTGCTGTGTTTTTTCACGGCTCCTTTAGAGCAACTTAGGATTTTAGGCTCCCCGGTGCCACTCGAGCGGCGCCGGGCAAAACCCACAGGAGCTGGCGGTTCCTGTGCGGTCAAAATCAAACCGCTGGAGTATTATCATGAATCAGAATTCTTCCGTCCGTAAGCTGGTGCACTGCGGTGTAGTGGCAGCTATCTATGTAGTGCTGTGTCTGGCATTGCAGCCCCTTTCCTATGGTGCTGTGCAGGTGCGCGTGGCCGAGGCTCTGTGCCTGCTGCCCGTGTTCGGTGCAGAGTACATCGTGGGCGTGGTGCTGGGCTGCTTCCTTGCAAACCTGCTGGGCTCCACCATCGTGGATGTGATCTTTGGCACGCTGGCCACCCTGCTGGCCTGCCTTGTCACCTACAAGCTGCGCAATGTGCGCTTCAAGGGTCTGGCCATTGCCGCCAGCCTGCCGCCGGTGCTGTTCAACGCCGTGATCATCGGCATTGAGATTGCCGTGATGTTCCCGGACCCCACGTCCAGCGCACCCATCTGGCTGGCCTGCATCACCAACGGCATCTCGGTGGGCATCGGCGAGCTGATCAGCTGCACCGTGCTGGGCGTTGTGCTGGTAAAGCTGATCGAAAGCAACGCCGCACTGCGCAAGGTGTTTGTGACGGAATAACACAAGGAGGTTTCCATGCAGCCAAACGGTATGATCTTCTGGGACTGGAACGGTACCCTGATGGACGATGTGGATTTTACCCACGAATGCCTGAACTGGATGCTGGAGACCCACGGCTACCCCCAGCGGTACGATCTGGCTGCCTACCGGGAGCTGTTCGGCTTTCCCATCGAGGACTACTACCGCTGTGCCGGGTTCGACTTTGCGCGGCACCCCTACCCGGAGCTTGCCGCCCGCTTTATGGAGCACTACAACGCCGGTGTGCCCGGCTGCGCTGTAACGGCACACGCCGTTGACACCCTGCAAACGCTGGCCCGTATGGGCTGGCAGCAGGCTGTGCTTTCTGCCTCCCGCCGTGATTACCTGATCGAGCAGGTATCCGCCCGGGGTCTGCAAGGCTTTTTTACCGAGTTGCTCGGCCTTGCGGACATTTACGGCGTAAGCAAGGTACAGCTTGGCACCGATTATCTGCGCCGCACCGGCATCGACCCTGCGGCCTGTGTGATGGTCGGCGACACCGACCACGACGCCGAGGTGGCTGCTGCCATTGGTGCGACTTGTGTGCTGTACACCGGCGGGCATCAGTCCCGCGCCCGGCTGGAAAAGGCCAGCCCCTACGTTATCGACGACCTTGCCCAGCTGCCCGCACTGCTGGAAACGATATAATATTAGTGGCTCAGAAACACCTGTCGGTATTTCTGAGCCACTTTTTTACAGCCTGTTCGTGCAAAAGCAAAAAAAGACCAGTACACAAATGTGTACTGGTCTTTTTGGTCGGAGCAGCGGGATTTGAACCCACGGCCTCCTCGTCCCGAACGAGGCGCGCTACCAACTGCGCTATGCCCCGAAAATACCGCAGCCAGTTGAGACTGCGGTTTTCTGGTTGGGGATGAGAGAATCGAACTCCCACAAGTAGAGTCAGAGTCTACCGCACTACCACTATGCAAATCCCCAATATTCGGTTCTGTCAGCCGCGCCGTGCGTTGCTGACAAGGGATATTATACACACCAGCGGGCTGCTTGTCAACTATTTTTTCAGTTTTTCTGTAAAAGTTTTTACAGCAGCCTTCCGTTGCACACAGGCTTGTAAATTTTTGGTTTTTCTCTTGACAGCACTCCCCTTTCGGAATACTCTAATACTATAAAGAGGTAGGACCCCGGTCAGCCCGGCTCCCTTTGCCGGACCGTTCGGCTTTGCCTGAATGATAACGAAAGAGGGTATTTGAATGAAAAAACGTGTTGGTATCCTGACTTCCGGCGGCGATTGTCCGGGCCTGAACGCCACCATCCGCGGCGTTGCAAAAGCACTGTACGCCCGCATGGGGGATAACGTGGAGATCGTGGGCATTGCCAACGGTTACAGTGGCCTGATCAACGGCGACTACCGCGAGATGACCGAGGACGACTTCCGCGGCATCCTGACCCTAGGCGGCACCATTCTGGGCACCAAGCGCACCCCCTTCAAGATGATGCGTGTGGTGGAGGACGACAATATTGATAAGGTCGCCGCTATGAAAAAGACCTACAAGGCGGCGAAGCTGGACTGCCTGCTGTGTCTGGGCGGCAACGGCACCCACAAGACCGCCAACCTGCTTTCGCAGGAAGGGCTGAACATCATCGGTCTGCCCAAGACCATTGATAACGATATCTACGGCACCGATGTGACCTTCGGCTTCCACACCGCTGTGGACATCGCCACGGACGTCATCGACCGCATCCACACCACCGCCGGCAGCCACAGCCGCGTGATGTGCATCGAGATCATGGGCAACAAGGCCGGCTGGCTTACCCTGTACTCCGGCATTGCCGGCGGTGCGGACATCATTCTGCTGCCTGAGCTGCCCTACGATATCGACCGCGTATGCGAGGCTGTGGAGCGCCGCGCCAAGAAGGGCTCGAACTTCTCTATCCTTGCCGTGGCCGAGGGTGCCATCAACACCGAAGAAGCCCGCATGAAGCGCAAGGACTGGATGGCCAAGCGTGCCGAGGCAGGCCTTGGCACCACCGCCACCAACCGCATTGCACAGGCCGTGCAGAAAAAGACCGGCATGGAGACCCGCGTGTGCATCCCGGGTCACATGCAGCGCGGCGGCAGCCCCAGCGCCTACGACCGTGTGCTGGCCACCCAGTTCGGCAGCTATGCCGCACAGCTGGTAGAGGTGGAGCGCTACGGCGTGACCGTGGCCATGGTGAACCGCCGGGTGACCGAGAACCGTCTGGCAGACATTGCCGGTAAGACCCGCAATGTGCCCGAAAACTGCGAGCTGCTGAGCGTGGCCCGCCGCATGGGCGTCTGTCTGGGCTGAGCATCAATTTGCGTTGGGATACTATGCACAAAAATCGGACAGACTGCGGTCTGTCCGATTTTTGCATTTTATGGTTTCTCAGCGGTCGGTCACATCATGCCGGGTGGGCGAGCCTTCGGCAAAGGCGGCGGCGCTTTCCAGCACGCCGCGCACCATGCTCTTTACGTCCTCGTAGGTGTAGAAGGCTGTGTGGTCGGTCAGGATCACGTTGGGCATGGCGCGCAGAGCAGCCAGCTCCGGATTGGGGATCACATCGCCCATGCGGTCGTAGTAGTACAGGCCGTTCTCGTTTTCCAGCACGTCCAGACCGGCAGCACCCACCTGCCCGCTTTCCAACGCAGCCAGCAGAGCGTCGCTGTCGATCAGCTTGCCGCGGGCGGTGTTCACGATGGTCACGCCGGGCTTCATCTTGGCAAAGGCCTCGGCGTTGAGCAGGTGGTGGTTCTCCTCGGTAGCGTTGGTGTGCAGGGTGATAACATCGCTCTCGGCAAGCAGGGTCTCCAGCGGCACATACTTTGCGATCTTCTTCACCTCGTCGTTCTGGTACAGGTCGTAAGCCAGCAGCTCGCAGCCAAAACCGGACAGGTGCTTCAGCACGGTCTGCCCGATGCGCCCCGTGCCGATAACGCCCACGGTGCAGTTGGAGATATCACGGCCGATCTTGCCCTTCAGGGAGTAGTCCTGCAGCTCGCCCCGCTTGAGGATGTGCCCCGCCTTGCGCAGGCTCATCAGCATCAGCATAATGGCAAAGTTCGCCACGCCATTGGGGGGATAATCCACGTTGGACACCTTCATGCCCAGCTCCCGGGCCTTTTCCAGGTCCACATGGTCGTAGCCGATGGAGCGGCAGCAGACCGCCTTTACCCCAAGGTCGTGAAAGCGCTGCAGCATGGGTGCGCTCATATCACAGGGGGTCAGCGATACCGCATCGTAGCCTGCGGCCAGCTGGGCGTTCTCCATGGTAGGATACGCCTCGGTATAGCCGTACTCGATGCCCCGCTGCTTTGCCAGCTCCTCCAGAATACCCTGCTCATCGTAGGGGCGCAGGGTGTAGAAAAACACTTTGACTGCCATAAAATTCTCCTTCCGATCCTTCTTTACTAAAATGCGTGCCTGTGCAGCGCGTCCTGCAGCGAGTGCCTGCACCTTTATAAGTATGCCTTTATTGTAGCACGTTTGCGGGTGGAGGACAGCTTTTTCGAGGTGAATTTTGTTCATTTTGTTGTTGAAGCTGCGCTTTCTGTCCCAAGTGCGCAAAAAAGGTTGTCAAAACAGAAAAAACAGGGTATGATAGGAGATGGATCGCAGGCTGTGATCCTTTAATACTGCTAAAGGAGTGTGCTTTGTTATGCGCGCCTATGAACGACTGCTTGATTACGTCAAGGTCTACACCACCTCGGACCCGGAGTCCGGCACCCATCCTTCCGCTGCGCGGGAGTTTGATCTGGCTCACAAGCTGGTGGAGGAGCTGAAAGCTTTGGGCGTGGAGGACGCCCGTGTGGACGAGCACTGCTACGTCTACGGTTCCCTGCCCGCCACCCCCGGCTGCGAGGAAAAGCCCGCGCTGGGTCTGATCGCCCACATGGACACCGCCCCGGATGCCAGCGGCGAGAACGTGAACCCCATCCTGCACGAGAACTATGACGGCGGCGACGTGGTGCTGCCCGCCACCGGCAAGGTGATGAAGGTCTCCGCCTTCCCCTTCCTTGCCTCCATGAAGGGCGAGACCCTAATCACCACCGACGGCACCACCCTGCTGGGTGCAGACGACAAAGCCGGTGTGGCTGAGATCATGACCGCTGTGGAGACCGTCATCCGCGAGGGCCGCCCTCACGGCAAGCTGTGCATCGGCTTTACCCCGGACGAGGAGATCGGCGAGGGTGCCGACCTGTTCGATATCCCCGGCTTTGGCGCAGACTTTGCCTACACGGTGGACGGCGGCGATGCCGGTGACATCGAGTACGAGAACTTCAACGCCGCTGCCGCCACCGTGACCATCCACGGCTTCTCGGTGCACCCCGGCTCTGCCAAGGACACCATGATCAACGCCTCCAACGTTGCCATGGAGTTCCACGGTGCCCTGCCCGTGATGGCACGTCCCGAGACCACCGAGGGGCGTCAGGGCTTCTACCACCTGTGCCAGATGTACGGCGACGTTACCACCGCAAAGCTGGGCTACATCCTGCGCGACCACGATGCCGCCAAGCTGCAGTTCAAGAAGGACAATATGCAGGACATTGCCGATTACCTGAACGGCAAGTACGGCGCAGGCACCGTGGAAGTGGAGATCAAGGACAGCTACCGCAATATGCTGGAAAAGATCAAGCCCCACTTCCACCTCATCGAGACTGCCCGCAAGGCTGTGCGCATGGCCGGTCTGGAGCCGGTGGAGGTGCCCGTGCGCGGCGGCACCGATGGCGCTACCCTGAGCTGGATGGGTCTGCCCTGCCCCAATCTGGGCACCGGCGGCTTCAACTTCCACGGCGTGTGCGAGTGCACTACCGTGGAGCGGATGGACCGTTGCACCGAGATCGTGCTGAATATCATTTCTCTGTACGCAGAGTAAATTTATTTTTAGATATAACAGAATAGGGGCCGTAAAGTCTCCTGTAAAAAAGCAATGTCGGACAGCCTTCGGGCTGTCCGACATTGCTTTAGTCAAAATCCTTTCCGCGAAAATGGGCTGACGGAGCGTCCGCAGACGCTCCGTCAGCCCGAAGTAAAAAATAATCTTCCTTAAAATATGGCCAAAGCGCACGCGGAGGCCATTCAAAATCGTTTAACACCAAAAACGGCGGCTGCACTGTGCTTTGTGCAGCCGCCGCTTTTCATTTAACCTACGTTGATATGCCCCACCGGCATGATCTTGCGCTTGTTGTCGTCCGGTTTGGCAGTCAAGCTCATGGCAAAGGCCACCGGGCCCACACGACCCATGAACATGACCAGCATATACAGGATCTTTGCCCCGTTGTTCA
>CAKSZF010000050.1 GCA_934525405.1 uncultured Faecalibacterium sp. | reverse complement strand
ACCCCTGTGGACCTGCTGAATCCGCCGGCCGGCTGCCCCTTTGCGCCCCGCTGCAAGAACTGCATGAAGATCTGTCTGAGCAAGATGCCCCCGCGCACCGAGCTCAGCGATACCCATTATACCTACTGCTGGCTGCAGCAGAAGGCTGCATTTGAGAAAGGGGAAAAGGCAGAATGAGTGAACACAAGACGCTGGTCGAAGTCCAGCACCTGCAGCAGTATTTCCCCGCCGGCGGTGTGGGCAAGAACCGCAAGTACGTTCAGGCTGTGGATGACGTAAGCTTTGCCATCCGCAAGGGCGAGACCCTTGGTCTGGTAGGCGAGTCCGGCTGTGGCAAGACCACTACCGGCCGCACCCTGCTGCGCCTGTACGAGCCCACCGGCGGTAAGATCTACTATGACGGCAACCTGCTGTTCGATAAGGACAACAAGATCGCAGTGGATATGCTGCCCTATCGCCGCCGTATGCAGATCGTTTTTCAGGATCCTTACGCAAGTCTGGACCCCCGCATGACCATTGGCGACATCGTGGGTGAGGGCATTGATATCCATCATCTGGCCGAGAACGAAAAGGACCGCCACGATAAGATCATCGCTCTGCTGGAGCGCGTTGGCCTGAACAGCGAGCACGCAAACCGCTACTGCCACGAGTTCTCCGGCGGTCAGCGTCAGCGCGTGGGCATTGCCCGTGCACTGGCCGTGAACCCCGAGTTCATCGTTTGTGACGAGCCTGTTTCCGCACTGGACGTTTCCATTCAGGCACAGGTCGTCAATATGTTCGAGGATCTGCAGCAGGAGATGGGTCTGACCTACCTGTTCATTGCCCATGACCTGAGCGTTGTCAAGCACATCTCCAACCGCATCGGCGTGATGTATCTGGGCAAGATGGTGGAGCTGGCCGACAGCTACGAGCTGATCACCCACAGCATCCACCCCTACACCCGCAGCCTGATTTCCGCAATCCCGGTGGCAGACCCCATTACGGCCCGCCAGTCCAAGCGTATCGTGCTGCAGGGCGATGTGCCCAGCCCCCTGAACCCGCCGTCCGGCTGCCGTTTCCGCACCCGCTGCCCCTATGCAGACGAGCAGTGCGCCAACGAGGTGCCCGAGTTCAAGGAGGTCTCCACCGGCCACTGGGCAGCATGCCATCACCTTGACCGTGTGAAGTAAGAACACTTCACGCCAGTAAAAGGTGAAAACAATTCAACTTTGCGCTGAAATGTTGTCACAAAATGGTTACAGTCCAGGTTTTGGACTTGTAACCGCCGTGAGAACGCATTATAATCATTCGTGTTCCTCCGGTGTACAAATTATTTGCACCGGATCGAATATAGAGGCGGCTGGGGGAACCTGGCACACTCAAAATTTGATATAAGGGAAGGATATTATTATGAAACGCATTTCTCGTCGTAATTTCCTCAAGGTTGCAGGCGTGGGTGCCGCTGCTCTGGGTCTGGCAGCCTGTGGCGGCAGCAAGTCCGGTTCTACCGCAACCTCCGGCACTGCTTCTTCCGCTGCTGGTTCCTCTACCGGCAGTGTCAACACCGCTGGCTTCACTGTCCAGTACGGCCCCAACCCCGAGACTCTGGACCCCGCTCTGAACAGCGCTGTGGATGGCGCCAACACCATCATCACCATCTTTGAGCCCCTGCTGCTGATCAACGAGAACAACGAGGTTGTCGGCGGCCAGGCTGAGAGCTGGGAAGCAAGCGAGGACGGCCTGACTTGGACCTTCACTATGCGTGACGGCCTGAAGTGGAGCGATGGCACCGACCTGACCGCTAAGGACTTTGAGTACACCTTCAAGCGTATGGTCAACCCCGACACCGCAGCTCCCTACGCAGCAACCTGCCTGGGCATGATCGATGGTTTTGACGCAGCACAGGCCGGTGATACCGATGCTCTGAACGTCAAGGCAAGCGATGACGGCAAGACCCTGACCATCGTGCTGTCCTACCCCTGCTCCTACTTCGACAAGATGGCCGCATTCGCATCCATGAGCCCTGTGCAGCAGGCTACTGTTGAGGCCAACGGCGATGCATGGTGCACCTCCGCTGAGACCTTCGTCTCCAACGGCCCCTACATGATCACCGAGTGGACCCCCTCCGAGCGTATCGTCCTGTCCAAGAACCCCAACTACGTTGGCGGCTGGGACAGCTCCAAGATCGTTTCCGACAGCATCACCCTGCTGCTGCTGGAGGACTCTTCCGCTTCCTACGCTGCTTACAACAGCGGCGAGGCTGTCCTGATCAAGGACGTGCCCACCGACGAGATCCCCAGCCTGACCAAGGCAGAGGATGGCGGCGACTTCTATGTTGACACCATTCTGGGCACCTACTACATCAGCATGAACCTGCAGCACGATGCCTTCAAGGATGCCAAGGTCCGCAAGGCTCTGGCTCTGGCTATCGACCGCGACTACGTTGCCAACACCATCATGCAGGGCACCTACTCTGCTGCTTCCAACCTGGTCGGCCCTGGCATCGTGGACGAGCAGGGCTACTTCTACGACAACGCGAACGGCGGTTCTCCCTACATTGCAGCTGACTACGAGGCAAATATGGCCGAGGCTAAGAAGCTGCTGGAAGAGGCTGGCTATCCCAATGGCGAGGGCTACCCCACCATCGAGTACAGCACCAACGATTCCGGCTACCATGTGCCTCTGGCAGAGTACCTGCAGCAGGTCTGGGGTGATCTGGGCATTACCCTGACCATCAGCAAGATGGAGTGGTCTGCCTTCACCGCTGCTCGTCGTGCAGGCGAGTACGATGTTGCCCGTAACGGCTGGGTCATGGATTACAACGATCCTTCCAACATGGTCGAGCTGTTCTGCACCGGCAACGGCAACAACGATGGTAAGTACTCCAACGCTGACTTCGATGCTGCTGTCGAGGGCTCTAAGGTTGCTGATGCTGCCGAGCACTTTGCACAGCTGCACAAGGCTGAGGACATCCTGATGGAGGATATGGGCTGCATCCCCGTTGCTTACTACAACGACTTCTGGCTGCAGACCTCTTCTCTGAAGGGCACCTGGCACAGCCCCTACGGCTACTGGTACCTGCAGTACGGCTACATCGAGGAGTAATCTCCTCCCTGTGCTGTGCAGCGTAAGCTGAACCGTAAACTATAAGCACCAAGCACCCCGCTGACCGGAAACGGCTGGCGGGGTGTTTTTTTTGCAGGATAATAGCAAAAAAGACGAGTGCTCGGTTTTGCCGAGCACTCGTCTTTTCGTGTAAACCATGCTGAAATAACGATGCCTTGCTTACACCGCAGCCATAGCAGCAAGAACGCTCTGCCAGCTCTTGCTGCGTGCGGCAGGCACCGGCGCGGGGTGGGTGCGCCGTGCAGCAGGGACACTATGATCGGTCGCAGAGGATACCGTCAGGGCAGGGGAGGGGCAAAAGAACACAGCGGTGTCCTTTGCCAGCCACTGCGCAGCCAGTGCGGCAGCCTGCGGGTCAGATTGCAACGCGCGGCGCTCGTTCCCGGCCAGAAAATCTGCCAGCCAGTACAGAATCGCAGCCAGCGGCAGGCAGGGGGAAGCGTCCTGATTCCAGTAACTCCAGCGTGCACCGCAGCCAAGGTGACTTTCGACTGTGATCTGTGCGCCGGTGCGGGCATTCTGCGGGATGGAGCCAACATAGTTGGTCCCGGCGCGCTGCCCCAGTTCCTCCACAAGGCGCTGGGTGCGGGCGGCATCCAGCCGATCCTCCCGGCAGTAGGCGCGGAAGTCGGTCTGGCTCAGCAGGCTGTCGGCGCTGGACGGAAAACGCCCGGTCAACTGCCCATCGGCATTGTGGCACAGCTGCCAGCCCATGCGGAACAGCTGGAAATTCAGGCAGCGCCGCCCCATGGTGGAGTAGCACACAAGGGCGCTTTGCTCTCCGGGCAGCTGTTTTACTTCAAGATAGGCATCGTTGCCGCAGGTGTCCTGCAAACGGACGGTAAGCAGCAGTTGTGCACCGGCGTGCAGGGTGGACATGGCATTGTGCATGGCGTCAAAATAACGGGAAGCGTCCATGATCGATCTCCTTCCTGAAAGCAAACAGCGAAACGTTGTAAAAGTACCAGCCGGGTGGTCGGGCCGACAGGCTGCATAAAACTTCTCCGAACGTAGTATAGCATACTTTTGAATAAAAAACAACTGTAAGTTTTTCAAAACGACAAATTTTTGCAAAAACTTATGATGCAAAGCGAACAAAGGTTCAAAGTATGGTTGTGCTTTATAATAAGCGGTTGTAAAAACGACCCCTGCGGGAGCTACCGACTAAGGCCGGAACTGCTCCCACAGAGGTCGTTTTGTTCAATCGCCAAGTTCCCGGATCTCGTTCTGGATCAGCCGTCCGGCAGCCCGGGCAAGCTGATCCATACCGCGGATACGCGCCATATTTTTGCCGTAGATCTGCGCGGCGGCACCGGCGCTGCTGTCCTCGCCCATAAAAACGGCAGACACCCGCACGCCTTGCCGCTGTAAGGTGCGCACCTGCGCGGCGGTATCGGCTACGCCGGCGGCGTCCTCGTAGGCGCAGCCAAGCGGGTTTTGCGCTGTGGGCGGGATGCGGCGGCTGTCGTTGGGGCTGGCATCGGTCAGCAGGATCATCAGGTGGCGCGGGGCAGGGCCGGGGGCGTACCGGATCAGATCACCCGCTGCCCGCAGCGCCAGACCGTCTCGGTTCCAGCCCGAGGCAAAATAGCGGAAAATGTTCTGCCGGTTCTTGTCCGCAAAACCTTTCAGCACCCGCAGCACCGTGTAGCCCCGCAGGCTGCTAAAGGCGCTTACCCGCACCGGAATGCCGCAATTGGCCAGACTTTCGGCCAGAATGACACCCTGCGCCGCAATCACCTCCTGACAGTGCAGGCGGGAGGCAGAGGCGTCCAGCAGCAGATCCACCGTAAAGGCGGGGCAGTTCTCCTCCTCCGGGCACAAAAACACCCTGTTATCGTTCAGGTAAGGGGCGCGCCACACCCGCCCGGCGCACAGATCACCGCTGCGCGCCACCCGCTGGTCTGGCTGCTGATGCACCAGAATGCAGTTGCGGATCTGCTCGGTAAGGCGCAGCACCACGCTGCGGTGCAGCTCCTGATTTTTGGCGTAGTATGCGCGGTTGCGCTCGGCCTGCAATTCGGCCTGCTGTGCCAGCTGCCGTGCTTCCGGGGTGGGTGCCTGCGCCGGGCTGGGCACCCCAGCGCTGAACCACAAGTGACAGCCTAGATGCACTCCGGTGCACAGCTCCTGCTCGACCTTGCGCAGCTGCTCCGGCGGGTAGAAGCAGCGCCCGAAGCAGCTTTCGATGTAGGCACGATCCTGCGCGGCGCGCTGCTTTAGAGTAATGTTTGCCCGGCGTTTGTCCACCGCCAGCCCGCTGCCTGTGGCATCCACTGCACCGGAATGCTCCACCGTCACCCGGTCGGTCTTGATCATCTGGGTGGGCATGGTTTTGGTGGCAAGCTTTGCCCAAAAGCCCTGCAGCCGCAGATGCAGCGCGGGCTTCTGGCGTACCTTGCCGTCAAACAGGGCAAACTTTGCAAATAACGCCAGCAGGCTGTTTTTGAGCTGTGCTGGCTCCGGTACGGCCTCCGGTTCCAGCGCAGCGGCAAGGCTGCTCTCGTAAGGGGTCATGACCGGGGCGGTGCGTCCCAAAACCTTGCGCCAGCGCGCAGCCTGCATGGTGTACACCAGTTGGTTTTTCGCCATCCACTCCTGCCGCGAAAGCTTGTACTGGATGGCAAAAAAGTAGTCCGCGTGGGCAAACCGCAGCGCCTCCAGCACCGGGCGGCGGGGCAGCTCCAGCCGATAGGCGGCGTTTTCCAGATACAGCCACGCCATGTCGTCCAGCATGGGCTGGCGTACATCGCCCTCCCAAGCAGAAAAAATATCCCGGATCAGCGCGTCACCGTAGTATTTGTGCACCAGCCCGACGATGCAGTTCATGTAAAAATCAATGGTGCCGTCCGTGTTGCGGGCCAGAAACAGCGGCTCAAAGCCGTAGGCTCCGGCAGCGGCCCAGACCTGATTGGCCGCACGCCGCTCCTGCGCGGTGTAGCTTTGGGCGTCCATCAGGCAAACAGCTTTCCGGCATCCAGCTTGGCCGGGATGCGTGCGGCGATCACGTCCCGGATCAGCCCCTGCTCGTAGGAGTCAAAGGCCTTGTTGGTGATGCCCATATCCAGCGCCGCCCCGGCCGGGATGCCCCTGCGGATCAGCCGCAGCGCGTCCAGCATACCGCGCAGATCCAGCGCTTTGGTGGAAATTTCTGCACTGTCGCATTTTTTCTGCAGGTCCAGAAACAGCAGCGCAAACTGATGCACATATTTTGCGGTAAGATCCGGGAACTGCGCCCGCAGCAGCTTTTCCAGATTATCCTGCGTGATGGTGGGCATCTGCACCACCGCAAAGCGGGAGGTGAGCGCCTCGTTCAGCTCCCGGGTGCCCGCGTAGCCGTAGTTCATGGTGGCGATAAAGCGGGTCTCCTCGGCCAGCGGGATGCGGTCGTACCCGGGCACGTCGATGGCGCGGCGGAAGTCCAGCACCGCGTGCAGCACCGCCAGCGCCTCGTTTTTGGCCATGTTGATCTCGTCCAGCACGCCAAAGCCGCCGCACTGTGCGCAGCGGTACACCGGCCCGGGACGGAACACCACCTGCCCGCCCGCAAAGGTATCCATGCCGATGAGGGAGGCGGCATCCATGTTTACATGAAAGGAGATGTCCCACGCGGGGCGGCCAAAAGCGGCGGCAAGGTTTTCGGCCAGCACGTTTTTGCCGGTGGCCTTGCCGCCGGCCAGCAGCAGGTTTTCGCCGCAGAGGATGGCTGCCAGCGCCTGCTCCCACACCTCTTTGCCGTAGTAGGTAAAGGCAGGGGCGGGGATACGCGGGCGCAGCGCCTCACTGAGCGGATGGGCGGCGCGGTATTCCTGCACCGCCGTAAGCAGGGCAGAGTCCACCCCTTCCTGCCGTAAGGTATCCAGAATATCCGACATTTGTACAAACACCTCGATCTCTGACCGGGCGGGAATGAACTGCCCGGTTTCACGCTTATCATAGCACAATCGCGGGCATTTGTGTAGAGGGCGTGCGGGGTAAAAAAGCAAAGAGGGGCAGCCCCAAATGGAACCGCCCCTCTTCACATGAAAAAGAAGAAAAGAAGAAACGCTTAGAGTATGTCGGAGAACTGCGCTTTATCAGGCGTTCTCCAGACCAGCCATCTGCTTGATGGATTTGATGGCAAAGGTCAGGGTGCGGCCACAAGCGGTACCGCCCATGACGCAGGGGTAGTTGTTCTGGAAGAAGCTGCCGGACATATCGCCGGTAATGTACAGGCCGGGAATGGGCTCGTTGTTGCTATCCTTCGCCTGGCAGTTTTCAGTGATGGAAATACCTTGCATACTGCACAGCAGAGAGGCACCCAGCCAGCAGCCGTAGAAGGGCGCGGTGCGGATGGCGCTCAGGCGGCTTGCAGGCTTGCCGAAGTCCTCGTCGTTCTGCTTGTCGTACAGCTCGTTGTAGCGGGCAACGGTGGCTACAAAGTTGTCCTTGTCAGCACCGGTAAAGCCCATCTTGTCGGCAAGCTCTTCAATGGTGTCCGCCTTCATGATCAGGCCCTCACCCTCGTACTGCTCCAGCTGGCCTTCCATCATGCCGGGGATGTAACGGGTCAGTGCAGAGCAACCGATGGTGTGGAAGCGATCTACGTCGCTGCGGAAGTTTGCATCGTGGATCATGGCATAAACGTGCCCCGGCTGCTGGAAAGAAGCATGGGAGGCATTGTCGTATTCCTGACTTTCGTTCATAAAACGCTCGCCATGGCGGTTGACCTTCAGGAAGGGCTGGCTACCGGGGTTGTACTGACCCACAGTGCCGGGGAAGGCCTTGCCGCCAAAGGCAGAGCCGTTGTCCACATAACCGGCATCCACACCGGGTGCCACCAGACCGCGGTCGAACAGCACGGGAGCAGGCTCTGCATCCAGATGTGCACCTGCCCAGATAGCGGCACGGATACCATAGCCCTTGTCAGCAGGGGTATAGGAGCAGGCGGTGGTCACGCTGGTGCCCAGCGGGTCCAGCTGCTCCATCATGTAGGGGTTGCCTGCATAGCCGCCACAGGCCAGCAGTACGCCCTTGGCTGCGTTGATGCGGATGAAGTGGTCGTCGGCAGTGCTCTGGGCGATAACGCCGGTGATGCGGCCGTCGGCATCCTTTTCCAGCTTGGCAAGGCCGGTGTTAAAGTCGATGCTGTAGCCCTTGCTCTCGATATACTCCTGAAATACCACGTTGCGGGGCTTTTCGGCGCTGCTGTAGTCAACCTGCTGCACAGGGAACATCAGCTTGCTCTGGCTCACCTGCGTATCATCCGGCCATTTGGCTTCATCGCCGGAGGTCAGGTTGCATACATAGTTGTAAGGCTCGCTTTCCAGAATGCCGGAAACAAAATCGTGCATGGCGGCAGACTCATTGATCCAGGTCTTAACTACGCGCTGGTCGCAGCGACCGCCCATGGAGCGGGAAATCTCGCTCAGCAGCTCGGCGCGGTCAACAGGAGCGATGCCATTTTTCTTTGCTTCGCTGCTGTCGATAGTGCCGTACCAGTGGCGGGTATCCATAACGGCAGAATTCTGCTCGATGATGCGGAAGCTCAGTCCGTTCTGTGCAGCATAAGCAGCTGCGCACATACCGCCGTTGCCGGCGCCCACAATGACGATATCAGTATCCCATGTCTCGGTGATGGAAGCCTCATCGATGTCAGGCTCTTTGCCCAGCCAATCGTTTGCGTCGCCGGTGGGCAGCTGCACGCTGGAGACTACGGCCTCGCCCTTTGCCTGTGCGTAGCAGCTCTTGGCGGCCTTCATCACGGCATCGGAGGTGATGGTAGAGCCGGAAACACCGTCGATCTCGGCAGAACCGGCAGCCATCAGCTGCTCGCGCAGCTCATCGGCAGCGGCAGCGCCGTAGGAAGCGGTCTCGCCGGAGGTGTCCACCACCACGTCGGTGACAGCGCTGTCGGAGAAGGTCATGGTGACCTTGACGGTGGAGGAGATGCCCTCGGCGGTGCCCTCATAGGTGCCGGGGATGTACTGGCCGGCAGCACCGGAAGTGGAAGCGGAAGCAGAGCCGGAGGCAGCATTGCAGGCAGCCAGAGCACCAGCGGTTACACCGCTCATAGCGGCGGCAGCGGCGATCTTGATAAAGCCCTTACGGGAAATCTTGTTCATAGGTACGCTCTCTTTCTTTTTGTTCCTTCTTATTGTGCAGCAAGGTGAAGGCCACTTTGCTGAATCCTTAACAATTGTAGCGTAGAAGGGTGCTGTTTACAATTCAAGTTTATTATATTATAATTAAGAAAAACCTAATGTATTGCAGGAGGAAGGAAAGCATGAACCAGAGCGCGCTGGCGGGCTTTGTAAAGATCGTGGAGCTGAACAGCTTTTCTGCGGCGGCAGAGGCACTGTATCTTTCCCAGTCGGCACTTTCGCAGCAGATCCGCACGCTGGAAGGGCAATTGCAGTTTGAGCTGTTCCAGCATGTGCCGCGCCGTGTGGTGCTGACCCCGGCGGGATGGGATTTTTACCCCAAGGCAAAGCAGCTGCTGGAGCTGTACGATGAGGCGGTGCATCATGCACAGGCAGTAAAGCTGAATGCAAATCCACCCAAACGGCATCTACTGATCGGACATCAGAATATGCCGCTGCAAATGCTAGGCTTTGACCTGTTTGCCGCTACAGGGGAGTTGAGCAACCGCTTTTCTCCTATAATGCACCGCTGTGCCAGCAGAAAGGATGTCTGGAGGGCGTTGCTGAATGATGAGATCGATCTTTCATTGCAGATTGAGTGTGCAGAGATTGCGGCGCGAGGCTTGCACTTTTATCCGGCAGTGTATATGCCAGAGATCGGCGTCCCATTTCATATGCCGCTGGAGGTGCCCCGTGGATATATTACGCTGGAACAGGCGGTGCAGTATCGGTGGATGTTTGCAGAAACACCAGAGCAGTCACTGTATGAGACCGCATTGCTGCACGAGGCTGCGGGACGGCAGGCGGAGATCATTCGCAGCGTAAAAAGTGTACAGTATGAACTGCCCAGCCTGATGCTGACCCCGGCAGTGTACTACCGCAGACCGGATCC
>CAKSZF010000049.1 GCA_934525405.1 uncultured Faecalibacterium sp. | reverse complement strand
AACAGGATCTTGGTAATGCGTTTCAAAAGAGATACCTCCTAAAAATAGCAGACCGTTTTCACGGAGAATGCAAATATTATACCATCCTATTATAACGGAAAAATGCGAAAAGAAAAGATTTTTGCGAAAATTCCACAAATGCCGCCCGGCAACAGGTATCACTTTTGCCCGCTTTGGGGCGTGAAATGCCGCAAAACCGGTGGAAATACCCCGGCGGTTCTGTTACAATAAAAATAAGTGAGCCTTCCCGGAACATAAGGCTCCCTCACTGAGGGGGCTGTCGAGCGTATGCGAGACTGGAGGAGTTCCTCCTTCCGTCATCGCTGCGCGATGCCACCTCCCTCATGGAGGGAGGCTTGTCCGCTGAGAGAGGGCGAGGATGCGAACCGTAACGGAGGAAATTTAAATGGATTACAATAAAGCAGCTCTGGAAATGCACGAGACCCACAAGGGAAAGGTGGGCATCGTGAGCAAGGTGGAAGTCGCCACCCGTGACGACCTGTCCACCGCCTACACCCCCGGTGTGGCCGAGCCCTGCCGCAAAATCAAGGAAAACCCGGAGGATGTGTATAAGTACACCTTCAAGGGCAACATGGTGGCCGTTGTCTCCAACGGCACTGCCGTACTGGGTCTGGGCGATATCGGCCCGGAAGCCGGTCTGCCGGTCATGGAGGGCAAGGCTGTGCTGTTCAAGGAGTTTGGCGGCGTGGACGCCTTCCCCATCTGCATCGACGCCCACGACGCCGCCAGCGTCATTGCCGCCTGCAAGGCCATTGCGCCCACCTTTGGCGGCATCAATCTGGAGGATATCAAGAGCCCGGAGTGCTTCGAGATCGAGGAGACCTTGGAGCGGGAGCTGGACATCCCCGTGTTCCACGATGACCAGCACGGCACCGCCATCGTGGTCACTGCTGCCCTCATCAACGCTCTGCGCGTGGTGGGCAAAAAGATGGAGGACGTGCACATCGTCCTGAACGGCCCCGGCGCTGCCGGTACCGCCATCATCAAGATGCTCATGACCGCCGGTGCAAAGGACATCGTGGCGGTGGATCAGTTCGGCACCCTGTACAAGGGCTGCAACAGCGCCGAAGCGCACAAGAACTGGCTGGGCGAGGTGACCAACCCCCGCCAGATCAAGGGCGGTCTGAAGGAAGCGCTGGAGGGCGCAGATGTGTTCATCGGCGTGTCCCGCCCCGGCATCCTGACCACCGAGCTGTGCAAGACCATGAACAAGGACGCCATCGTCTTTGCCATGGCAAACCCCACCCCGGAGATCATGCCGGACGAAGCCAAGGCGGGCGGCGTGCGCGTGATGGCTACCGGCCGCAGCGACTTCCCCAATCAGGTCAACAACGTGCTGTGCTTCCCCGGCCTGTTCAAGGGCGCACTCAGCGTCCGCGCCCGGGATATCAACAATGAGATGAAGCTGGCTGCTGCCTACGCCATTGCAGACCTCATCACCGATGCCGACCGCAGCGAGGAGAACATCATCCCCGGCGCGTTCGACCCCCGCGTGGCCGAAGCTGTGGCCGCTGCCGTGGCAAAGGCTGCCCGCGAGACCGGCGTGGCACGGCTGTAAGCGGAGGGCACAGGCATGAGAACGATCTCCGCACAGAGCATTACGGATACGGTGGCGCGGCTCTGTATTAAAGCCAACACCCAGCTGCCGCAGGACGTGCAGGCAGCGCTGGAAAAGGCCCGGGAGGAAGAGCCGTGGCCGCTGGCAAAGAACACATTAGACCTGCTGTGGTCGAACCTTGGCGCCGCAAAGGAGAAAGACCTGCCCATCTGTCAGGATACCGGCATGGCCTGTGTGTTCGTGGAGCTGGGCACCGATGTGCACATTGACGGCAGCTTTGAAGCCGCCATCCACGAGGGCGTGCGCCGGGGCTATACGGACGGCTACCTGCGCAAGAGCATCGTGGCCGACCCGCTGCGCCGGGGCAACACCGGCGATAACACCCCGGCGGCCATCACGGTGCATCTGGTGGACGGCGAGGGCTGCCGCATCACGGTAGCGCCCAAGGGCTTTGGCAGCGAGAACATGAGCCGCATCCAGATGCTCAAGCCCGCCGACGGCGTGGAGGGCTTTAAAAAGTTCGTGGTGGATACCGTAAAGCTGGCTGGCTCCAACCCCTGCCCGCCCATCGTGCTGGGCATCGGTGTGGGCGGCAGCTTTGACAAGGTGGCGTATCTTGCCAAAAAGGCGCTGCTGCGCCCGCTGGATGTCCCCAACCCCGACCCCTACTACGCCCAGCTGGAGCAGGAGCTGCTTACCGCCATCAATGCACTGGGCATCGGCCCGCAGGGCTTTGGCGGCAAGACCACCTGTCTCGGCCTTGCCATTGAGCAGATGCCCACCCATGTGGCGGGTCTGCCGGTGGCTGTGAACGTTTCCTGTCATGTGACCCGCCGCGCCAGCGCGGAGCTGTAAGGAGGGGAGAAGAATGGAATACAGACTGACTACCCCCTGCACCGCGCAGGATCTTGCCCCGCTGAAAGCGGGGGATACCGTGCTGCTTTCCGGCGTGGTGTACACCGCCCGGGATCAGGCACACAAGCGGATGATGGAAGCGCTGGACAAGGGCGAGACCCTGCCCTTTATACTGGAAGGCAGCGCCATCTATTATGTAGGCCCCACCCCGGAGCGCCCGGGCGAGGTCATCGGTTCGGCAGGGCCTACTACCAGCGGACGCATGGACGCCATGAGCCCCCGGCTGCTGGACCTTGGCAACAAGATCATGATCGGTAAGGGCAAGCGGGACGCCGCCGTCAAAGACGCTGTGGTGCGCAATGGCGCGGTGTATCTGGCTGCACTGGGCGGTGCCGGTGCGCTGATGGCAAAAAGCGTGCAGACGCTGGAAGTGATCGCATGGCCGGACTTGGGCTGTGAGGCGGTGCGCCGCCTGACCGTGCAGGATATGCCCCTGACCGTTGTGCTGGACGCCCACGGCGGCGACCTGTACGAGACCGGCCCTGCGGCCTATCTGGCTTCGCTGTAAGGACACGACCTTGAGAAATTGCACCCTTTGCACAAAACAGGGGCGGTGCAAAACCGGCAAAACAGCAGTTCTGTGCAGAAAAACGCAGTTAGTTTAACAAAACTTGCTGCGAATTACTTGCATCGACCGCAAAAGTGTGATATCCTTTAACATACGACAGAGGGTACACATACCCTGTCGGAAAAATCCCCCAAGAGGGAATAAGGCAGGAGGCCGGACAAACCATGCAGATCCACCAGTCCGCGGAAGATTATCTTGAAACGATCCTGATGCTGAGCCAGCGTATGGGCAAAGTGCGCTCCATTGACGTTGTCAATGAGCTGGGCTTTACCAAAGCCAGCGTGAGCATCGCCATGAAAAAGCTGCGGGAGAACGGCTATATCGCGGTGGACGGCGAAGGCAACCTGACCCTGCTGGAGCCCGGGTTGGAGATCGCCCAGCGCATTTACAGCCGCCACCGGCTGCTGACCCACTTCTTTGTGCAGCTGGGCGTGGACGAGCAGACCGCCGCCGAGGACGCCTGCAAGGCAGAGCACATCCTCAGCGAGCAGACGCTGGAAAAGATCCGCGAAAGCGCCCTGCGCAACGATGCCGCTCATCCGCAGGTAAAGTGATTTGATTTCAAGAGACACCGGAACGCCAAAAGACGTTCCGGTGTCTCTTTTTGCATAGAATTCTCGGTTTTCGTTGCATATCTGTTATGGATTTGGTACAATAAGTCTATGCGAAAAAGAAACGATGGAAGAATGAAAAGAGCCGGGACGGCGTAAAGCTGCCCTAAGATAAAGGAGAACGTTGCGGCATGGATGCTATTGCGCATACTCAGGTCAGTGTGGTCTGTCTGGTCACGCTGGCGGCTTTGCTGCGGGCGCAGCAGAAAATGCGGGATAAAAGCCTGCCCGGGCGGCTATTCACGGCGCTGCTGTGGTCTGCCGGGGCGCTGACGCTGGTGGATTATAACAGCGCGCTGGCGCAGCTGGGTGCGTGGCAGGAGCTGGGCGTCCCCCTGACCTACCGGCTGAACGCCGGGGGCAGCATTTTGTTTTATCTGCTGGCGGTGTGGTGCTGCCTGCTGGTGTTTTTGTATGTAGAGACAGAGCTGGGGCATACATGGATGGAGGACGGCCGCAGGCTGGCGCTCAGCGCCGCGCCGCTGGTGCTGCTTTTGCTGGCGCTGCTGACAGCGCGGGACGAAAACGGCTTTTGCTATCTGGATGCAGAAGGGCTGCGGGGCAGCACCCTGTTCTGGGGGCCGAAGCTGGTGGGGCTTGCCTATCTGGCAGCTGCCTTTCTCCGTTGCAGCTGGACACTAAGCCACTGGAAGCAGGAAACGCCCAAAGAGGAACTGAAAAGCCTGCTGCTGCTCGCACTTGCACCGGCGGCAGGCTTTTTGCTGCAGGGCTGGCTGCCCGGGCGCGGGCTGCTGTGCTGCGGCATTACGCTGGGGCTGGTGTGCGTGTATGTGCTGGTATTGCAGACCAAGTTTACGGTGGACACTCTGACCGGCGTCAGCAACCGCATCGTGGTGCTGCGGTATCTGGAAAGCGAGCTGCCCTATTACCGCCGCCACCCCAACCGCTCGCTGCATTTCCTCATGATGGATTTGGATCACTTCAAGCACATCAACGATGAATACGGCCACTTGGAGGGCGACGCCGCACTGGTGCTGCTGGCGGGCATTTTAAAAAAGGTGTGCGCCAACTATAACGGTGTTCTGGCGCGCTACGGCGGCGATGAATTCTGCATCGCCTGCGGCTGCAACAGCGTGGAGGTGCGCACCCTGATCGCCTCCATCCAGCGGGAGCTGTACGCAGCCAACGCCGCCTCCGGCAAGCCCTATCAGATTGAGATCAGCATCGGCTGCGCCCGCCTTGAGCCGGACATTGCCACCGTGCACGACCTGATCGACAAGGCGGATCAGGAGATGTACCACCTCAAGACCCGCAAGCGCGGCACAGCCCCCGCAGAAAAACAGGGCTGAACAGTTGTGAACTTACTATAACACGATAAATGCCGTTTGCCTTTACGGCCTTTCCCGTGAAAAATGCAATACCGGAGCGTCCGCAGACGCTCCGGTATTGCTCTATATAAAAATAATTTTTCCACTGAAGATGGCCAAAGCAAAGCGGAGGCCATTCAAAATCGTCCCGCCCTGCGCTTTCTAAACGTTTTTTACTCTTCTGCCCTTGCATCCCGGGGTGGAACGCGGTATTCTTATAGAATAGACCGGAACCGCGACAGCACAGGGGAGGGAGACCACATGGACGCACAGGAGATCCGCGCATTGCTGGGTAAAAGCATCTTTGAGCGGGCACAGAAGTACCGCAAGCGTATCCTGCAAAGCAGCTGCACCACCAACGAGGACGGGGTGCGGCACCTGACAGCGCTGGTGCAGGGCAGCGGGCCGGACTGCTATTATACGCAGGTCTGGCTGCGGGAAAACGGCAGCTTTGTCAGCGCCTCCTGCGACTGCCCCTATAATCAAAACGGCGACGGCACCTACTGTAAGCACATTGGCGCGCTGCTGCTGCAGGACGCGGAAAAGAACCCGCCTGCCCCGGAAAAAAAGCCGGAGAGCATCCCCGGGGTGCAGCGGGGCGTTGCCGGGCTGAACCCGGAACCCCGCAAGGACAGTTACAGCGCCGGGCTGGATATGCTTTTTGGTCGCAAGTGGCGGGGCGAGGAACCGGAGACCGACTATGATGCCCAACTGCTGCTGAAGCGCTACCAGCGGGAGGATGCGCAGCCCCTGCCCCCGCCCGCTGCCCAGCGCACCGGCTTTGCCCTGCTGGAGCCGGAGCTTACGGCGCAAAATGGCCGTGTCTGGCTGCGGCTGCGGGTCTCGGACTGCATCGGCGGGCGGCAGTATCTGGTAAAAAGCATCCCGCAGTTTCTGGATGCGATTGAGCAGGGCGAAAGCGTCAGCTATGGGAAATCGCTGGCCTTCGTGCACCGGTGGGACGCCTTTGCCCCGAATGCACAGCAGCTGCTGCGGCTGCTGCGCCGTCAGGTGAGCGCCCGGCAGGAATTTGAATCTGAGGGCACGAGGCGCTCTGCGTGGGACAAAGGCCCGGCGGGCGGTCTGCCGCTGACCGGCGAGGGCTTGGACGCCCTTGTGGAGCTTTACGCTGCCGAGGGCGTTGTGGGCGGCTATACCCTTAAAGAGGGTCTGCCGGTCATCAGCCTGAAGGTGGAGCGCCGCAAGGGCGGCGTGCAGCTGAGCTGCACCCCGGCACTCAGCGGGGTGCAGGGGCTGGACTATGCCTATCTGCTGGGCGAAACCACCCTCTGGCGGATGCAGCGGGAGGAATGCCGCCGGGTGCTGCCGGTGCTGGATGCCTTTGGCGGGCGCAGTTTGTTCTTTACCAGCGCGGACGCCTCCGCTTTTTGCAGCTATGTGCTGCCGGAGCTGGGCAACCGGGTCAACATCGTGGACCCCGACCGGCTGCTGCTGAACCAGATCCCGCTGGAACCGGTGGTGCAGTTTTATCTGGACGCCGACCGGGGGCTTACCGTCACGGCGTACCCGGTCTTTCTGTACGGAGAGGACAGGGTAGCCCCCGGCGAGCCGGTGCCGCCCGATCTTTTGCGGGATGCCCGCACCGAGAACCGGGCAAAGCGGCTGCTGGAAACCTATCTGGAACCCGAGCCCGGCAAGCCGGGACATTACAGCATTTCCGGGGAGGAGGCGCTTTTCCAGCTGCTGGAAGAGGGCATTCCCGCCCTGCTGGCCATGGGCGAGGTGTACCAGACCGATGCCTTCCGCAATTTGCAGGCTGCCCCGCCTAAAATTTCGGTAGGGGTGTCGGTGCACGGCAGCGTGCTGGACTTGGAAGTGGACACCGGCGCCTTTCCGGTGGAGGAACTGCGGGAGCTGTTGCAGTCCCTGCACCAGAAAAAACGCTACCACCGCCTGCGGGACGGCAGTCTGCTGCGGCTGGACGACAGTTTGGAAGGGCTGGACGAGCTGAACGACACACTGGAGCTTTCCGGTGCGAAGCTGAAGGACGGCCACGCCGCCCTGCCGCTCTACCGCGCCCCCACGCTGGACTGGGCGCTTTCGGGGCAGAACGGTCTGCGGTTCGACCGGGACGATGCTTTCCGGCGTATCAGCCGCAGCTTCCACGCCGTGCGGGACAGCGAATATACCCCGCCGCTCTCGCTGCAAAAGACCCTGCGCAAATACCAGCGGGACGGCTACCGCTGGCTGCGTACACTGGACGGCTACGGCATGGGCGGCATTCTGGCCGATGATATGGGTCTGGGCAAGACGGTGCAGGTGCTCAGCTACCTGCTGGCGATGAAGGAGGGCGGGCAGCACCTGCCCAGCCTTATCGTCTGCCCGGCATCGCTGGTGCTGAACTGGCAGGAGGAATGTCAGAAGTTCACCCCGCAGCTGCAAAGCGTAGCCATGGACGGCGATGCCGCCCACCGCGCCACGCTGGTCGATGGGTGGGCGCAGGCGGATATCGTCATCACCAGCTACGACCTGCTGCGCCGGGACGAAAAGCTGTATGCCGGGCAAAGCTTTTACGCCTGCATTCTGGACGAAGCGCAGGCCATCAAGAACCACACCACCCAGAAATACAAGGCGGTGTGCCGGGTGAACAGCCGGGTGCGCTTTGCCCTGACCGGCACCCCGGTGGAGAACCGTTTGGGCGAACTGTGGAGCATCTTCTCCTTTTTGATGCCGGGGTATCTGCCCCCTTACAAGACCTTCTGTGCCCGGTTTGAAAAGCCCATCGTGCAGGACGAAGATGCCAACGCTGTGCGGCGGCTGAACCAGTTCACCGGCCCCTTCATCCTGCGGCGCATGAAGTCCGAGGTATTGCGGGAGCTGCCGCCCAAAACCGAGAATGTGCGCCGCGTTGAGCTGGAAACCGAGCAGCGCAAGCTGTATCTGGCGGCGGTGGTGGACGCCCGGGAAAAGCTGCGGGCGGCAAAGCCGGAGGACAAGATGACCGTGTTTGCCGTGCTGATGCGGCTGCGGGAGATCTGCTGCGACCCGCGCCTTGTGGCAGACAACTGGACGGGCAGCAGCGCCAAGCTGGACGCCTGTCTGGAACTTGTCACCGAGGCGGTGGCGGGCGGGCACCGCATTCTGCTGTTCAGCCAGTTCACCTCCATGCTGGAACTGCTGGCAAAACGGCTGGACGAAGCCGGGGTGAGCCACTTTACCCTGCAGGGCTCTACCCCGAAGCCGGTGCGTGCCGAGCAGGTGCGCCGGTTCAATCAGGGCGAGGCAGACGTCTTTCTCATCTCGCTGCGGGCGGGCGGCACGGGCCTCAACCTGACCGCCGCCGATATCGTCATCCACTACGACCCGTGGTGGAACCTTGCCGCGCAGAATCAGGCCACCGACCGCGCCTACCGCATCGGTCAGCGCAACCCGGTACAGGTGTACCGGCTGATCGCGCAGGACACCATTGAGGAAAAGATCGTGGAACTGCAACAGGCCAAGCAGTCGCTGGCCGACACCGTTACCGGCGGGGCAGACGGCGCGATTTTGTCCATGAACCCCGAGCAGCTGCTGCAGCTGCTGGGAGAAGAAGCATAAAGGAGTGTATCCATCATGAAGGTTTGGGATCTGCATTGCGATACCCTGTACGAGCTGCGCCGCGCCGAAAAGGCGGGCGCACCCAAAAGCTTTTTGCACAACGATCTGCATATCGACCTTGAAAAATTGCAGCAGGGGGATTATCTGCTGCAATGCTTTGCGGCCTATGTGGATCTGGCCGACCCCGCTCCCGGGGCCGACCCGCTGGTAAGCGTGCTGGAGGAGATCGACATCTTCAAGCGGCTCATGGCGGCTTACCCGGAAAAGATCGCCCCGGTGTACACCGCCGCCGACCTTGAGCGCAACCGCGCCGAGGGCAAGCTCAGCGCCATGCTGACGGTGGAAGAGGGCGGCTGCTGCAAGGGCAGTCTGGGCGTGCTGCGGCGGCTGCAGGAACTGGGCGTGCGCATGATGACCCTGACCTGGAACTACCCCAACGAGCTGGCAGCCCCCAACGCAAACCCCGGCGGGCCGCTGGTGCCCAACACCGAGACCGGCCTGACCGAGCGGGGCTTTGCCTTTTTGGAAGAGATGGAAAAGCTGCACATCACCGCAGACGTGAGCCACCTTTCCGATAAGGGCTTCTGGGACATCGCAAACCACAGCACCCGTCCCTTTGCGGCAAGTCATTCCAACTGCCGTGCCCTGTCGCCCCACAACCGCAACCTGACCGATGAGATGATCCGCGCACTGGCAGAAAAGGGCGGCATTGCAGGGCTGAACTACTGCGCTTCCTTTGTGGACGCAGACTCGGCACACCCGAAGCTTTGCCGCAGCACGGTGGAGCGGTTGGCAAAGCACGCGGCTCACTTCAAGCAGGTGGGCGGCATTGAGGTCATCAGCCTTGGCAGCGATTTTGACGGCATTGGCGGTCAGCACGAGCTGGAAACGGCGGCAGATATGCCGCTGCTGGCCGAGGCACTGCGCCGCGAGGGCTTTACCGAGGACGAGGTAGAGGCCATCTACTGGCGCAACGCATACCGCTTCTTTAAAAACAATCTGTAATATCAAGTCGAAAAGTTACAAAAATGCCCGGAGATGCCCTGCTGCGTGCGGGTATCCCGGGCTGTGTATTGCCCTGCGGGGGGAGGTTTTATATGGTCTGAGGCGCGCGTCCCCTGAAAAAGAACAAACGACTTGGAAAGATAAGAGGAATTATAACAATGGGTATCACGATCTCGCCGTGGATGATGGCGTTTCTCATGCTGATGACCGGCTTTGCAGGCTTTGTGGATTCGGCAGCCGGCGGCGGTGGGCTGATTAGTTTGCCTGCCTATCTGTTTGCCGGGCTGTCGCCCCACTACACCTATGCCACCAACAAGTTCAGCGCTGCCTGCGGCACTACCTTTGCCACGGCAAGCTTTTTCAAAAGCGGTGCCATGAACGTGAAGGTGGGCGTTCTTGCGGCCATCGGCAGCTTTGCGGGCAGTGCGCTGGGCGCGCACATCGTGCTGCTGCTCAGCGATGAGATGCTGCGCACCATGATGTTCATCATCCTGCCGGTGGCGGCGGTCATCATTCTGTGGCAGCGCAACCTACCGGACGAGAACCGGGACGACGGCACGCTGGACCTGAAAAAGATCCTGCTGGCGCTGGCCATCGGCTTTGGCATCGGCCTGTACGACGGCATCATGGGCCCGGGCACCGGCACCTTTGCCATCATTGCCTTTACCACCCTGATGGGCTTTGACCTGCGCACCGCCAACGGCAACGGCAAGGTGCTCAATCTGGCCAGCAACTACGCCAGCCTGTTCACCTACCTGATGAACGGTCTGGTGGTGTTCCACATCGGCATCCCCTGCGCCATCAGCAACATTCTGGGCAACCTGCTGGGCTCCCACTTCGCCCTGAAAAAGGGTGCCCGCTTCATCCGCCCCATGATGCTGGTGGTGCTGGTGCTGCTGCTGGGCAAGCTGATCTC
>CAKSZF010000048.1 GCA_934525405.1 uncultured Faecalibacterium sp. | reverse complement strand
AGCTACGATGTGTACGCCACCCTGCCCACGGACGGCGGCAGTGAGGAGCTGCCGCCCTCGGTGTACGAGCAGTTCGTTGCCCGCGTGCTGGAAAGCGCCCGCGCCGCAGCGGAAAGCGCCCGCCGCGCCGAGAACGGTGCAGCAGACACTGCCGTACAGGCGGCGCTGGCGCAAAAGGCTGCGGACAAAATTCTGGCCGACCGCACCGATGCCGATGCCTGCGCAAAGCGGGCGGAGGCTGCCGCGCTGCGGGCCGAGAGCTGCGCGCCCAAGGACGGTGCCGTGCTGAGCGTGAACGGCAAGGGCGGCGCGGTGCAGCTGAACGCGCAAGATGTGGCGGCGGTGCCGCTTCCGGTGCAGCCTTTGCCCGGCGAGGTGGTGCGCATCCTCAGTGTGGATACCGCCACCGGTGCGGTGCGGACCGACACCACCCCGCTGCCGGACCTGCGCTCTTATGTGCGCAGTGAGACCGTGCCCACGGCGGCAACGCCCGGCGCAGTGCGTGCAGACGGGCAGTACGGTGTTGCGGTGCGCGCAGACGCCACCCTGACCACCGTGCCCGCCACAGCGGCACAGCTGGACCGCATGACCGAGGCCTACGCGCCTCTGACCCCGGCGCTGCTGCCCTACGGAGTAAAAAAGGCACTGACCAGTGCCGCCGGGGCAGCAAGCTGGTCTGCGCAGGAAAAGGCGGCAGCGCTATTGCAGCTGGGCGCAGACGACCGATTCTATTCTAAGGCCGAGGCAGACCGGAAATTCAGCACGGCTTACACCCTGCCGTGTGCCACCGCAGCCGTGCTGGGCGGCGTGAAGGCCGGGCGGGGGGTGACCGTGAGCGCGGACGGCACGCTGGAAGTGACAGCGGAAAACCTTGACACGGTGCTGGGCTTTAGCTTAGCCGAAAAACTGAAACGACTGGAAAGGATGATGAACATGGACGGAAAGCTGGTTTATACCGGCGCGGGCACTGCGGGCAAGGCTGCAACGAGCCTGACCGTGCCGGGGACGGCGGATTACATTGTGGTGAAGATGCTTTCGCCCGCAGTGATCATTGAAAGCGGCAGCCGTGACACCGGCGCGGGAGCGGCTGCGGACTTTGGCAGCACCCGCATCGTGCGGGGAGGCACGGCAGTTGCCATGGTGGGCGGCTTGAGCTATACCTTCAGCGGCGGCGTGACGTGCACCGGTGCAGCGCCTGTGCGGATGAGCTTTGCGGCAAACGGCACGCTGAAGGTGGACGCGGTGAGACCGGGCACAACAACAGATTGCCAGTACCCCTTCAACGTGGAGGGCTACCAGTATGTGTAAGGGTGGTGCAGCATGAATGAGATGACCATCCGGCTGGAGCGCAACGGCGCGGCTGCAGTGCCCGGCGGGCAGCTGCTGCTGGGGTACGCGGGCAACCGGGGCAATTACCGGCTGCGCATCGAGCAGCGGGGCGAGTGGAAGGGGCTGACCGTGTGCGCCCACTGGCACACTCCCGGTGCAAGCGCGGCCACATTGGTAGAAAACGGCGTGCTGACTGTACCGGCGGCGGTGACGGCGGTGCCCGGCGCGGGCTGCATCACCTTTGAGGGCACGGACGGCAGCCGCACCGTGACCAGCGCCGATGTGCGGTGCAAGGTGTGCGCCAACAGCGGCACGGCAGAGGGCACGATGCCCGCACCGGATACCCCGGCATGGGAGGCGCTGGTGGGGATGCTGGGCACAAGCGGCATTACCACCGCGGAAAAACAGGCACTGCTGGCAATCCTGCGGCTTCTGGCGGCGGGCAATGACGCAGCCATGGCAGCCTGTGACCGCTTAGAGGCGCTGTGGAGCACCACGCAGCCGGAAAAGCCGGATCAGCCGACAGACACGGTCTTTGCCGTGCTGGGACGGGCGATCCTTGGAAAAATAATCTTAGGGAGGAGCAAATGAACTACGAAAAACAGAATTTTGTGGACGGTCAGACCCTGACAGCTGCCCAGCTGAACCACATGGAAGCGGGCATTGCAGCAGCCGCCACAGGCGTCAAAGGAGATAAGGGCGACAAGGGTGATAAAGGAGACCCCGGCCCGGCGGGCGCAAAGGGAGAAAAAGGCGACCCCGGCCCAGCGGGTGCAAAAGGCGACCCGGGCGAGGGCTTTACCGCCAACGCAAAGGCGCTGCTGCTGAACCTGTTTGAAAACGCGGCCTACAAAACCAGCGATGCACAGGCTACCCTGAATGCGCTGCGGGCAGAGTGGGGTGGCAGTGTGCAGGATATTCCGGTGCAGAGCGTAAGCCTGAGCAGCAGCACCCTGACCCTAAACGAGGGCGAGAGCAAGACCCTGACGGCTACCGTGCTGCCCGCGAACGCCACCGACAGGGCGGTGGTGTGGAGCGTTCTGCCTACCGGCTTTGCCACTGTGGCAAACGGCGTGGTGACGGGCAGTAAGGCGGGCGCTTGCACGGTGACTGCCACCGCAGGCGGAAAAAGTGCTCAGTGTGTCGTGACGGTGGCAGAGGCAGAAACTGCGCAGCTGATTTACAGTCTGCCCGGCGAGACCGTGCTGACCCAGGGACTGGACACCGGCCTGAAGCTGCTGGAGCACGCCTCCACCGAGACGCCGCAATACACGATCCTGCTGGACGCGAAAGCGGGGGACGGCTTTAATGCAAACACATGGCCTGCCTTCCTGCACTGCCTGACCGAGACTGGCAATACCGGCAACCTGCCCGGCTTCAACTCCACCAGCAGCCCGCTGAACAAAAAGACCGAGTTTGCCTACTACAACTACGGCGGCGTGACCCTGTCGGACAGCATCGAACACTTCAAGACCCGCACGCGGTATGCAGTGCAGATCGACGGCAGAAAGTACCGCGGCGGCAGTACCTACTGCCCGCTGACCGAGTGGAAAACCACAAACGGCACAATCAAAGATGTGCCCCAGACCTTCCTGATCGGTGCGGCGCAGAGCGCGGACGGCAGCAAAAAGCAGCAGTTCTGGTCTGGCACGCTGTACCAGTGCAGGGTGTATAAAGGCCTGCTGAGTGACGACAAGGTGAACGATTACATCGAGAAGGGGTGGTAAAATGGAAGTGTTTGATATCAATGGTCAGATCATCAGCCCGCTGGCGGGAAAAACGCTGTACGTTGCAGGCGACAGCATCGCCTACGGCAAGGGCAGCGCAGGCGGCTACGGCAAATGTATTGCAGACAAGTACGGCATGACCCTGACCAATGAAGCGGTGGACGGCGCAACGCTGACCCCGAATATTACCGATAATGTATACGGCGGCACCCGTGGCTGCATCAGCACGGTGGTGACAAACTCCACAGCGCTTGCAAAGGCAGACTACATCCTGTTGGAGGGCGGCGTGAATGATGCGTGGAACAACGCCCCTGTGGGTACTCTGACCGATGGCTTTGCCGCTGCCTACGACGAAACGACCATGACCGGCGCACTGGAGAAGATGTTGGACGATCTGGCGAAGAATCACAGCGACAAGCGCGTGGCCTATGTGTTCCCGCACGGCGGCATGTTTGCAGGCAGCGAAAACTGGTATAAGACCTACAAGCCTGCCATCCTTGCGGCGCTGAAAAAATGGGGCGTGCCCTACGTTGACATTGCGGCAAGCACCCCGCCCATGGGTGCCCACGGCGTCAGCGGGCTGGGCGATAAGTACACCAGCGACGGCACCCACCCCAACAAGGCAGGCTACGAGCGGTTTTATATGGAGCCGATCGCAGCGCTTCTGAAGCGGCTGTAAGGAAAGGCGGTGGAAAGATGATCCGACAATATAGCCTTGCAAAGGACGGCAACCGCCGCCTTGCACCGGACTTTAAGGTGCGGGAGCTGCGCTGCCGGGACGGCACCGACACTGTTATGGTGGACGAGGCGCTGACCGTGGTGCTGCAGTGCATCCGGGAGCACTTTGGCAAGGCGGTGACCATTACCAGCGGCTACCGCACGGCAGCGCACAACGCGGCCGTGGGTGGAGCCAAGAGCAGCCAGCACCTGCTGGGCCGGGCGGCAGACATCCGGGTGGAGGGCGTGAGCGTGGAGGACGTGGCCGCCTACGCCGAAAGCCTGATGCCGGACTGGGGCGGCGTGGGACGCTACCCCGTCAAGGCGGGCAGAGCCACCGGCTGGGTGCACGTGGATACCCGGGCAGACAAAGCCCGGTGGAGGGGGTGAGCGCGATGACAAGCATCATCTCGGCCATTATCGCAGGCGCGGTGACCCTGATCGGCGTGCTGATCGCCAACGGAAAAAGCCAGGCGGTGACCGACACCAAGCTGGAGGAACTGACCCGGGAGGTGCGGGAGCATAACAACTTTGCCCGCCGCGTACCCATTTTAGAAGAACAGATGAAGGTGGCCAACCACCGCATCGCAGATTTAGAGAAAGAGAGGAACTGAACCTATGAACGATACCCATTGCAAAATTTCTGCCGCCACACTGGCACGCACGGCTGCGCTGGCGCTGGCACTGACCAATCAGGTGCTGAGCGCCTGCGGCAAGCCTATGCTGCCCATCGAGAGCGCCACCGTAGAGCAGCTGGTGACCACCGGCCTGACCGTGACCGCCGCCCTTGTGAACTGGTGGAAGAATAACTCCTTCACCCCGGAGGCCATCAAGGCCGATGGCTATCTGGAGCAGCTGCGGGAAAAGCAGTAAAAGCCGCAGGGCAGGCGGGACGATGAAAGATATTTTTGAATAGGGCAATGCCGGAGCGTCCGCGGACGCTCCGGCATTGCGTTTTTACAGAAAGGGTATTGATTGGGGTCATTCCCAACAAAAAACTCCCCCGGCAGTTGCCGGAGGAGCAGTCATTTTTCTATTCTAAACACGGATGCGCCGCCCTGACATGGTGCGCAACCAGTCTTACTTCAGGAACTTTGCCACGGCGCGGGCGACGATGCCGCCCAGAATGCCGGACACCAGAAATTCGGCAACGCCCTGCACGCCAACCAGCAGCACCACGAACATGAAGGGGTTGGCAGCGCCCTTGACGGATACCAGATTCTGCACATAGTCGCAGCCGTAGAAAGCCAGCACGATGTAGCCCATGAAGAACAGGGTGTTCAGGGCGGGTGCGGTCATGGCGCTGAGGATGTAGCTCCAGGTGCGGGACTTGTCCAGCTTCTGCAGAGCCTTGAAAATCAGGCCGCAGCACAGACCCATGAGCACACGCATACCCACGCACAGGATAAAGGTGTTCAGCGGGCTGACCTGGAACAGTGCGCCGGTCATGGCAGAGGCGCCGGTGATGGCATCGTAAAAGCTCACAGCGCCGAACACGCCGCCCAGCAGCGCGCCCACGGCGGGGCCCATGGTGATGGCGCCCACAGCGATAGGCAGGGTGAGGAAGCTCATGTACAGCGGGCCCACGGGCACACTGCCCAGACCGACAAGCTTCATCACCAGTTCAATGGCCACCAGCAGGGCCACACGAGTCAGCGTCTTGGTATTGGTATTCTTCATAATTCAGTTTTCCTCCTGCTGCCGTTCCGCCCTTTGTTGTCGGATACGGCGCAAACCTGCCCGCTCTTTGCGGGTTTTAGGTGAATATTCAAATCTCTTGGAAGCGCGTTATTGTGTCAGGGCGTGTTCCAGAGAAAAATGCGTTAGAATCTGTCACCGGGGAAGCGCACCCCGGCGCTGCGGCGCGCCACCGTGAGCACCCGGCTCACCGCGATGCTGGTATCCAGCATCCGGGCGCACAGCTCCTGGTCTCCGGTGGTCATGGTGCGGTAAAAAGCCTCGAACTCTGCCGCCTGCCGGGGACGGTCCCCGTTCAGGTTATAGTGCTCCTCCTTGCCCTCGTTGGGATGGAAGGTCACGCCGCCGCAGTAGTTCGGGGTGGATTTTTGCAAAATGTAGCCCTTTGTGCCCTGAATGATGCAGCGGGCAGGGGCTGCGCAGTCCTTGGCGGCAAGGCTTACCGCCTTGAAGCCGCTGTAATCCATCATCAGCACACCGCTGGTGTCGATATTGCGCTCCATGTTGGCGGCATATACCGCCTTATTCGGCTCGCCGAACAGACCCACGATGTAGCTGACGTTATACACGCCCAAGTCCATCAGTGCGCCGCCCGCGCACAGCGGGTCGAACACCGGCGGGGTCTGACCGTTGCAAAAGGCATCGTACCGGCTGGAATACTGGCTGAAGCTGCACTGCACCATGCGCACTGTGCCCACCCGGGGCAGCAGCTCCCGGAGCTTTGCGTAGTTGGGCTGGTACTGGGTGGTCATAGCCTCAAAGAGGAACAGCCGCTTGCGCTGTGCCAGCGCAGCCAGTTCCTCGGTCTCGGCGGCGGTCACCGCCATGGGCTTTTCCACAATGACGTGCTTGCCCGCCTCCAGCGCCACCCGGGCGTAGCGGGCGTGCTGCAGATTGGGCACGGCGATGTAGACCGCGTCCACCCATTGCAGCAGCTCAAAGTAATTGGTGGTGTGCTGCGGGATCTGATATTGTGCACACAGCTCTGCGGCCTTTGCCGCCGAGCGTGGGGTGCTGCACACCGCCTGCACAGTAAACGGCGTGTGCTCCACAAGCCATGGCAAAAATTCCTGCACGATCTTGCCCGTGCCAAGAATGCCCAGTTTCATAATGCTCTCCCTTATCCTCTTGTTCCCTCAGCCTACCAGCGCTTCCGGCTCGCGGCGGGTGCGGCGGTTGGGGTACGGGTGCTTTGCCCGGGGGCGTCCCTGCTGACCGTAGTGTTTGCCGCCGCCATGGCTGCGGCCGTGCTCCTGCGGGGCGTTCAGCTGGTACAGCAGTGCCAGCCCTTTCATCAGCAGCTCCGGATCGTAGGTCAGGGGGTGGCGGCACAGCGGGGTGACATACTTTGCCAGCCCGCCGGTGACTACCAGCGTAGCCGGGCTGCCCAACTCCTCCTCGATGCGCTGCACCATGCCGTCAATGAGCACGGCGGTGCCCAGCACCGAGCCGGACAGCATACAGCTTTCGGTATTGGTGCCGATGGCTTTTTTCGGGGAGCCCAGATGCACCTGTGGCAGCTGGGCGCAGCGCTCGCCCAGCGCGCGCAGTCCGGTGGAAAGGCCGGTGCAGATCACGCCGCCCCGGAACACCCGGTCTTTGTCCACTACATTAAAAGTGGTGGCGGTGCCAAGGTCTACCGTGACGACCGGCAGCGGAAAGTTTGCCGCCGCGTAGGCGGCATCCACCAGCCTGTCCTTGCCCACGGCGCGGGGCTCGTCCACCCCCATGGTCAGTCCGGTGCGGATGTCCGGCGAAACGATGACCGGCTTTTTGCCGGTGTAGTGACGGGCGCACTCAGCCAGTGCCCCAGTGATCTGGGGCACTACGCTGGTAAGCACCGCACCTTCAAAGCGCATGGGGCGCTCCGGGTGGCGGCGGTGCGCAAAAATTTTATCCATTTCGGCACGATATTCCGCAGCCGTGCGGGTGCGCACCGTGTCCATGCGCGCCACAAAGCATACACGTCCGTCCCGGATGCCCCCAAGGGCGACGGTAGTGTTGCCTATATCAATGGCTAAGATCATAATTCTGTTTTCCTTTTCAAAATAAAAGAAAAGAACCGGTTTGCTCTTTGTCAAGCGTATTTTACCGCATTTTTGCGCAGGATACAAGTTCCCGGCAAAGATTTTGTTGTGCTGGTGGAAGTTTTGCATTATACTAAGGTAAGATATGTGGAAAAGAACTGTTTTTCCGGGAGGTAAACGAACCATGGATCTGAACGGCAAGTGCGTCCTGCTGGGCGTGAGCGGCGGTATTGCCGCCTATAAGATGGCCAATGTGGCCAGTGCACTGCGCAAGCTGGGTGCGGATGTGGAGGTCATCATGACCCAGAACGCCACCCAGTTCATTACCCCTCTCACCTTTGAGACTCTGACCGGCCACAAGTGCATGGTGGATACCTTTGACCGGGATTTCAAGTTTGAGGTCACCCATATCTCGCTGGCAAAAAAGGCAGATGTGATTCTGGTAGCCCCCGCTACCGCCAATGTTATTGCTAAAATGGCGCACGGCATTGCGGACGATATGCTTACCACCGTGGTGCTGGCCGCCAAGTGCCCCAAGCTGGTAGCCCCCGCCATGAACACCGGGATGCTGGAAAACCCCATCACGCAGGATAACCTTGCCACGCTGGAGCGGTACGGCTTTACCGTCATCCCCTCCGAAAGCGGTGTGCTGGCCTGCAAGGATGTGGGCAGCGGACGCCTGCCCAAGGAAGAAGTGCTGCTGGAGCACATCCTGCACACCATCGCCCGCCCGAAGGATCTGGCAGGGCTGCGCATCGCAGTGACCGCCGGCCCCACGCAGGAGGCGCTGGACCCGGTGCGCTACCTGACCAACCACTCCACCGGCAAGATGGGCTACGCCCTTGCCCGCGCCGCCACCATGCGGGGCGCCGAAGTGACCCTGATCCACGGGCAGACCGCACTGCCGCCGGTCAAGTTTACCACCGATGTGCCGGTGACCACCGCCCGGCAGATGTACGAGGCGGTGACTGACCGCTTTGACACCACCGATGTGCTCATCATGGCCGCCGCCGTGGCGGATTACCGCCCCGCCACTGTGGCAGATGACAAGATCAAAAAGAAGGAAGGCGACCTTTCCATCCCCGTGGAGCGCACCGAGGACATCCTTGGCACCATCGGCCCCCGCAAGACCCACCAGTTCCTGTGCGGGTTTTCCATGGAAACCCGGGACCTTGTGGAAAACTCTTCCGCGAAGCTTGCCAAGAAGAATCTGGACATGGTTGTGGCAAACAACCTCAAGGTGGCCGGTGCGGGCTTTGGGGTGGACACCAACGTGGTCACCTTTATCACCCCGGACGGCACCCGGGAGCTGCCTTTGATGAGCAAGGCAGATGTAGCCGATGCCATTCTGGACGAGATTCTGCAGCGGCGGGCAGAAAAGTAATACTGCCGGGATTTTGTTGTACACATATCACAAAATTCACAAAAAAATTATGGTTCTTTCCGAAAATTCGGCCTTACCTGTTTATTTTATGCTGCAAAAATTATATAATAAGAGTGTGTCCCTATGTTTGGAAGGAATCGGTCTGCGCTGCAGCCGTTAATATTTGGAGGAGAGCCTTACTATGTTCATGTACTCGGATTATAGCCAGCATCTGCTGGACCATGTAAAGAAGATCCACTTTATCGGCTGCGGCGGCAGCGGAATGTATCCGCTGATCCAGATCTTGGCCGCCAAGGGCTACGTGCTGTCCGGCAGCGATGTGCTGGACGGCAGCATCATCCGCTACGAGCGGGAGATGGGCGTAAAGGTCAGCCTTGGTCACAATGCAGATAACGTTGTCGGCGCGGACATGGTGGTATACTCTGCCGCCATCTCCAAGGACAATGTGGAGCTGAACGCAGCCGCCTCCTACGGTATCCCCACCGTGGAGCGCAGTGTGCTGCTGGGCTATGTGAGCCGCCTGTACAAGCAGAGCATCTGCGTGTCCGGTACTCACGGCAAGACCACCACCACATCCATGATTACCACCGCGCTGGAACTGGCAGGGCGCGATCCTTCTGCCGTCATCGGCGGCAAGCTGCCCCTCATCAACGGCTACGGCAAGGCCGGCAAGGGCGATGATATCGTTATCGAGGCCTGCGAGTTCGCAGAGACCTTCCTGAAGCTGACCCCCTACCTGTCCGTGGTGCTGAACATCGACAACGACCATCTGGACTACTACGGCAGCATGGGCGAGCTGAAGTTCGCCTTCAAGCGCTTTGCCCTGATGACCCAGTTCATGATCTTTGCCAACGCCGATGACAAGAACACCATGGACGTGATGTACACGCTGGACCGCCGGGTGCGCACCTTTGCCATCGACAACCACGGCGACTACCGCGCTGTCAACGTCAACGAGTATAAGCCCGGCTTCTTTGAGTTCGACCTGAAGGAGTGGAATACGACCGACACCACCCGCATCCGCCTGTCCGTGCCCGGCCGCCACAATATTTATAATGCACTGGCCATGTGCGCCGTGTGCCGCTTTGTGGGCCTGAGCGCAGAGCAGTGCGCCGAGGCTGCCCTGAACTTCAAGGGCGCAGGCCGCCGCTTTGAGGTGTACGGCGAGTGCAATGGTGCGCTGGTCATTGACGACTACGCCCACCATCCCACCGAACTGCGCGCCACCCTGAACACCGCCAAGGAGATGGGCTACAAGCGCCTGATCGCCGTCCACCAGCCGTTTACATACAGCCGCACCAAGATGCTGTTCAACGACTTTGTGGATGTGCTCAAGATCCCGGACATCACGGTGCTGACCCCCATCATGGGCAGCCGCGAGCCCAACGACCCCACCATTACCAGCGCAAAGCTGGCAGCGCAGATCCCCGGCTCCGTGCTGGTGAACAGCCTGCAGGAAGCCGCCGACTGGGTCAAGCAGAACGCCCAGCCCGGCGATCTGGTCATCACCCTCGGCTGCGGCGATATCTATAAAGCCAGCAAGATGATGGTGGAAAAGGATCAGTAAGTTTATTTAAAAGGGACACCGGACAGCCTGCGGGCTTTTCAGAACCCCTTTTTCATATAGAAAACCACAAGCTATGCTTGTGGAAGAATAGAGCCGTAGCGTTGAAACGGTAGAAAAAGAAC
>CAKSZF010000047.1 GCA_934525405.1 uncultured Faecalibacterium sp. | reverse complement strand
CAAGGGCTGCACGCCCTTGACAAACCTAAAGAAGAAGTCGAAGCACAAAAAAGCTAGCGCTGCGCCAGTCGGCGCTATCGCTTTAACGCTTTTTTCGCTTCTCCATCCATAGCCCCTCAGTCGCTGCGCGACAGCTCCCCCGAGGGGGAGCAAGCGCCCACCCGCAGCGCCGCGCTTTCGTAGAAAGCGGCGCTGCAATGCCGTTTTCCTCTACGCCCCCTCCCGTGAAAATGGAATACCGGAGCGTCCGCAGACGCTCCGGTATTCCGAAATTATAAATATTTTTTCCTTGAATCATGCCCAGAGCAACGCGGAGGGCATTTTAAATCGTCTTACGTCTCACAAAAGGAGTACCCCCATCATGATGCTGGACCGCATGGAAGGCAACGCAGAACTGAAAACCAGCGTGCAGCAGATGCTGACCACCCGGCGGCTGACCCACAGTGTGCTGCTGGTGGGCGAAGCCGGGCTTGGCACCGGTTTTGCCGCCCGCTGCATCGCCGCCGACTACCTCTACCCGGCAGGCGGTGCCGCCGCCGAAGCGCTGCTGCGGGGCGAGTGCTGCCGCGCCGTGGCAAAGGCCGGTAAGCGCGACAGCGGCACGGTGGAGACCGGCATCGTGCGGGAGGCCATCTCGGTGTCCGGCATGGGCAGCGGCGGAAAGTATCTGGTGGGTCAGGTCACCGCCATGCGCAGCGAAATTTTCAACACCAGCCTCTCCGCCGAGGGGCGCGCGGTGCTTTTGTACCATGTGGAGCGCATGAACGAGGAATCCGCCAACGCCCTGCTGAAGGTGATGGAGGAGCCCCCGGAGGGGGTGCTGTTCCTGCTCACGGCGGATTCGCTGGCCAGCGTGCTGCCCACCATCCGCAGCCGCTGCGTCAGCTTTGCGGTGGCACCGGTGTCCCCCGCCGACTGCACCCGCTACTGCGCGGCGCAGGGGGTGGACAAAAAAACAGCCGCACTGTACAGTGAGCTGTTCGATGGTCATATCGGCACGGTGCTGGCGGTCGCCCGGGACGAAGCCCGCACTGCACAGGTGGAAAAGGCGCTGGAACTTGCCCGCGCCGCTGCCGCCCGCGATAGCTACACCGCCGCCGTGCTGCTTGCCGCCTACGAAAAGGACAAGGCTGCCGCTTCTGCCCTGCTGACCGATTTCCGCGCCGTGGCAGCGGCGGGACTGCGCAGCAGCCCCCGCGCCCCGGTGCAGGGCACACAGGCGCGGCAGGCGGTACGTCTGGCAGATGCCGCCTTGCAGCGGCTGGGCGCACAGGTGAACCCCAAGGTGGTGCTTTCGGTGTTCGCGGCAAAGCTGCGCACCGTTTAAATAACGAAACAACAAGAAATCCCTCCGGAGCTTGCGGTACACCGGAGGGATTTCTTGTTTGGGGTATTGCTTTGGTGTGAGGAGGAATCATGTGCGGGGAAGTGGTTGCGGCCCCACTGTCCCTGCAAGATACAGTATACCCGATTTTAAGCAAAAAGTCATTACATTTCTGTGAAAAATCAAAAAAGCTCCTGAAAATTTGTACCACAGTGCGAAAAAACAAAAAATGAAAGGTTTGAGAAGGAAAAAATGAACTACCTTCGTCAAAATCTGACGGTTTTGCCAGCTTCCTCTGGGAGGGAGCCTTTGGCATGGCGGTACGGTCTGCGGTCAAACCGCTTCAAAAATGCCGGTGCGCGGGTCGCCGCGCAGGGTCAGCTTTTCGTCACCGCAGCTGAAAGTAAACGTTACGGTGTGACCGCCGTTATACAGGGTATCGTATTCCTCTTTGGTCAGAGAAATCGCGTTTGTGGCAAACTGACTTTCGCCGGGCTGCAGGGATTCAAGATGACCACCATCCTGCGGACGGAATATTTTATCGTGGGTGTAAACACACAGGCGGTAGTGCTTTTTGCGCTGACCATCCAGTTCTACACTGAAATTGTCCTGCACATCGCCTTCCGACACCCCACGGAAGGGCAGCGCGATCTCGGTATCGCTTTTATTTTGCAGCGTAAAATAAAAGGAAAGATAATAAAAACCGTTCTGCGTGCAGGAATCATCACACCACAGGGCAGAGAGCTGCACCCCGCCTACGGTCGGAAACGCGGTGCTCTCTACCGGTCCGGCGGTAAAGTCAGAACTGTACTTGTCTGCGAGCAGATAGCCCGTAAAGGTCTGCCGCTGCTGGCCGTAAAGTAGCGCGATGTGCCATGGAGCCGGGTCTGTCTGCCGCAGTCCGGCTTCAAACTCTGCGGCCTGCAAATTGCAGCCGTAATGGATCGTCTGGCACTCTCCGGGTTCCAGATGAACATCCTGTATATAGCGTGAGCCGTTCCATTTGTTCAGCCCGGAGAAACGATAGTAGGTGTCCAGACGCGCATCGTCCAGATACACCAGAAAGTTTTCCTGATTGAAGTATACAGGAAAATCATTGGTGTTTTCCAAATCAAAATAGACTTCCAGATAATAGGGGTAGTTGTCACTGGGAAACTTAGAGACCCGTGCACTGACATCGAGCACCCGCAGTCCGCCAATGGTGCAAAATGTGGTGTCCGGTTCGATTTCCTCCTGCACCTCCGCCGCTCCGCACAGCAGACCGGAAGCGGCAGCAGCCAGCGCAAGGGTGCCGGTGCCCTTCAGGAAAGCGCGTCGGTTAAAAGCTTGCATAAAAACTCCTCCTGTGTATAAAAGCGTTTTTCAAACGGCGTAAAATACGCCGGTGCGCGGGTCAAGACGGATCGTCAGGCTTTCGCCGTTGCAGGTAAAGGTAAGCTCTACCGTGTGATTTTGTGTATAGAGGGAAGTGTGTTCGCGCTCGGTCAGGGAAACTACCTGTTCGGCCAATTTGCTTTCATGGGGTGCCAGCGCTTCAAAGGCGCCGAGGGACTTGGGCCAATAGTGATACTGGCCGTCGCCGTCATCGTAGTATTCGCAGGAAAAAGGCCCGTAAAGATACTTCTCTGTGCCGTCAAATTGCAGGGTAAAATGGTTTGGTAAATTGTCGTTTGGATGCAGGGCGGGAATGGGCAGATCGATCTGTGCATCGGTGAGATTCTGCATCGTAAAGTACAGCCGGAGTGAGTAAGTTTTACTTTGCGTATAAGAATCGGTAAGCGATAGATCGGAAAGCTGGATGCCGCCAACAGACGGCAGCGCGGTGCTCTGCGTTTCCCCAACGGAATAGGTATCGGGGGATGCGGCATAGCCGGTAAAGGAGAGCCTTTCCTGCCCGTAAAGCAGGGTGAACTTCCAAGGTTCGGGATCGCTGTGCCGGGTCAGCCGCTTATAAGCGTCCGCAGAGCAATAGCACTGAATATTTACGGTTTGCGGGACACCGGGTGCAACCGGCACAATAGATGCGGTGCGATAATATCTGTTGACACCCAGATTCCAAACGCTCAGATACTTGTCGATGCGTTCATCCCCGATCTGCATGACAAAGTTCCTTCCGCGGAGCTCCACTGGGTCGCTGTAAGTGTTTTCCAGCGCGCAGTCAAAGGAAAGAAGATAACGGCCATTGATTGATTCAGGGGTCACACAAACAGAATGCACCCGCAGTCCGCCTACGGTTGGAAATGTGAGCGTCTGCACGGGCTCTGCGGTAAACTCGCCGCCGTATTTGCCAAATAAAGGCCGTCCAACAAAAGTTTGAGATTGCAGGTCGTGCTGGAAGGTGAACCGCATCCCATCCTGCAAGGCAGAGTCAAGGTCGTCGTGCTCGAGAAGGAAGTCCGCAGAAATGAGCTGCCGTTCGCCGGGCTCCAGCTGAATATCCTGTATATAGTGGGAGCCGTTCCATTTGTTCAGACCAGATTTGTAGAGGGTCTTGCCGGCAGAAGAAGCGCTGAAATGCTCTTTAACGAAGAAGGCTGTTGTGCTGTTGGTGTTCTCCAGCATGAAATGGGCCTCCACAAAGTATCTTTCGTTCCAGTCATTGGAGATGCGGACACTGAGCGAGTGGACTAAAATGCCGTCCACAGCGCCAAGAACAGCTTCCGTCGGCACTTCCGCTGCCCCGCACAGCAGACCGGAAGCGGCAGCAGCCAGCGCAAGGGTGCCGGTGCCTTTCAGGAAAGTGCGTCGGTTAAAAGCTTGCATAAAAACTCCTCCTGTGCGCAAATGCACTTTTTTCAGCATAGCATATCCGCTAGAAACAGTCAATCGGTTTTCAGCTGCGCTGCGTGCAGTTTTCCGTGCTCTACATAGTGCGCGGCGTTGTGCAGGTTGGCTTCCACCTGCGCGGCGCTCACCTGCTTGATGACCCGGGCGGGCACGCCCACTGCCACCGAGTTGTCCGGGATGACCATGCCCTCCGGCACCAGCGCCCCTGCCCCGATAATGCAGTTTTTGCCCACCACGCAATGGTTCAGCAGGGTGGCGTGCATCCCGATGAGACTGCCGTCCCCTACGGTGCAGCCGTGCACCAGTGCACAGTGCCCTACCGTGACGTTTTCGCCAAGGGTCACGCAGCCGCCGATGTCGCAGTGCAGCACCGCATTGTCCTGCACGTTGCTGTTTTTGCCGATGGTCAGGGTGCCGTCATCCCCGCGCAGCACCGCGCCGTACCAGACGGTGGAGCCAGGCTTTAAAATCACATCCCCCTGCACCGTAGCGCTGGGAGCTACAAAGGCTGCGCCTTCATCGCAAGGTTTTTTTCCACAAAAAGACAAGAACATTGTTAAAAACCACCTTTCACCCTTTTTCTTTTGGCTGGTTTATGGTATTCTTTATAAAGACGGGTCTCGCCGTTTCTATTCTAGCAAGCTGACGCGTTATCATCAAGGGAGAAGTCCATGAATCTACAAAAAAGCTGCCGCCGACTGGCGGCATGGGTGCTCACGCTGGCACTGACTGCGGCGCTGGCGCTGCCGGGCGGGGCGGTATACGCAATGCCCATCCAGACCGCCAATGCGCAGGAAAGTATTTACCTGATCAACGCCGTTACCGGCGAGGTGCTGCTGGATCAGAACTCTGACCAGCAGCGCTGCGTAGCCAGCCTGACCAAGATGATGACCGCCCTGCTGCTGCTGGAA
Source organism: uncultured Faecalibacterium sp. (assembly GCA_934525405.1). Classification (GTDB taxonomy): domain Bacteria; phylum Bacillota; class Clostridia; order Oscillospirales; family Ruminococcaceae; genus Faecalibacterium. The sequence continues at coordinate 6,033 of CAKSZF010000047.1, read as the reverse complement.
AGCGGCAAGAACCTTGATGAGACCATCACCATCCCCGCCGACCTGACGGAGGAGTTCCAGAATATCCGCAGCCAGAACGGCAGCACCCTTCTGCTGGCGGCGGGCGAACAGCTGCGCCGCATCGACCTGCTGTATGCGCTGCTGGTGTGCAGCGCCAACGACGCCGCCAGTGTCATCGCGTGGGACGTGGCGGGCAGCATCCCCGCCTTTGTGCAGCAGATGAACGCCCGGGCGGCGCAGCTGGGCTGCACCAGCACCCGGTTCTCCTGTCCGCATGGCCTGTACGACGATGGAAATGTTTCCACCGCACAGGATATGGCAAAAATCGCGATAGCCTGTGCCCAGTACGAGCTTTACCGCCAGATCGCCGATACCCTGCAGTACGAGATCCCGGCCACCAATCTGCACGCGGCACGCAGCATCCGCTCCACCAACAAGATGCTGAACCCGGAAAACAGCTGCTACCGTGCCTATATCCACGGCATGAAGACCGGGTTTACCACAAAAGCGGGGCGCTGCTATGTGACCGCCGCCCAGCAGGGCGACAGCATTTACGGGCTGGTCATTCTGGGCTCGGACCGGAAAAACATCTACGCCGAGGCCGCGGCTATTCTGGACTGGGCCTTTGCGGGCTGTCCGCAGCCGCAGGCTGCCGCCTGAAAAAAAGCCGGTTTTCTTTTCCCGGCATCTGTGATATGCTTTAGCTGAAGAAGTTGAATTGGGGGTACGCTCATGCTTCACAACACATTCTGCCGCCGTCTGGCGGCGCTGGTGCTCACATTGGCAGTGGCTCTTTCGGCAGTGCTGCCGGTATTTGCAGTATACCCCATGCCCGTCCAGACTGCAACCGAGACTGAGGCGGTGTATCTGTTCAACGCGGACACCGGCAAGACCATCCTGAGCCAGAACGCCGACCAGCAGAAATATGTGGCCAGCCTGACCAAGCTGATGACCGCCCTGCTGCTGGTGGAAAGCGGCAAGGACCTGAACGGTGAAGTGACCGTGCCCACCGATTTAACGCAGGAGTTCAAGGATATCCAGAACGCCAACGGCACCACCATAGGGCTGCGCATCGGCGAGACCGTGCGCCGCATCGACCTGCTGAACGCCATGCTCATCGTCAGCGCCAACGACGCCGCCAGCGTCATTGCGTGGGACGTGGGGGGCAGCGTGGTGGGTTTTGTGCAGCAGATGAACGCCAAGGCGGCAGAGCTGGGCTGCACCGGCACGAACTTTACCTGTGCCCACGGCCTGTTTGACTACGGCAACGTGTCCACCGCGCAGGATCTGGCAAAGATCGCCGCCGCCTGCGCGGAAAACCAGACCTTTGCACAGGTGGCGGGCACCGCCAGCTATGTGCTGCCTGCCACCAATCTGCGCAAGGCCGAGTACACCATCAGCAGCTCCAACAGCCTGATGAACAGCGAAAGCGATAACTACCGGGAGTACGTCAAGTGGGTCAAGGGCGGCTTTACCACGCTGGCAGGCCGCTGCATCGTGGCTTTTGCCCAGCAGGACGGCCACAACTACGGGCTGGTGATCCTTGGCTGCGACACGCTGGACCATCTGTTTACCGCGTGTGACGACCTTTTTGACTGGGCCTTTGCCAGCTTTGCCGACCGTCCGCTGGTGGATACCAAGACTGTACTGACCACCGTAGACCTGAACAAGTGCCGCACCGAGTCGGCTGTGGAGCTGTACGCCGCCGCGCCGGTCAGCGGCTACGGCCACAGCGACGATAAGGTGAGCTATTCCTTCGACCTGCCCGAGCGCGTATCTGCCACCGTCAAGGAGGGGCAGAAGCTGGGCACCGCCACCGTCTATCTGGATGGCTACGAGGTGGGACAGGTAGACCTTGTGACCCACCGGGAGTATGTGTCGGACTTCCGTACCGATATCAAGGCCACCCTGCTGCTGCTCTGCGCCCTGATTTTGATTCTGTGCGCACTGGGCTTTGTCACCCTGCGCTGCGGCGGCGGGATGACCCTCAACCAGCGCCGCCGCCAGATGAAGAAGAGAAGATAAAAAATAACTCCCTCAGGCAAAACCTGACGGTTTTGCCAGCTCCCTCGGAGAGGGAGCCTCTGGCGCGGCGGGAAGCTTTCCCATTACACTTAAAACTTTAGCAACAGGCTTTAAATCTTGGCTCTCCCTTTGGGAGAGCTGGCGCGGGAGCGCCTGAGAGGGCGAGCTTACTAAAAATAAGCAAAAGGGGCAGATGCACGGTTGTGCATCTGCCCCTTTTTTGCGTTATACTGCCCCGTAGATGCCGTGCACCGACACTTCCCCGGTGAAAACGTGCTGCTCCCCGGCATCGGTGCGCACCACTAAACGCCCCTCAGCGTCCACATCCACGGCTTCGCCTGCGCCCTGACTGCCGTCCGGCAGGTCAAAGGTGACCCGGCGGCCCAGATTGATGCAGGCGGCTTTGTATTCCTCCCGGAAGGGCGCAAAGCCGTCCCGGGCAAAGGTGTACAGGTTGCGGTCAAAGCCGAAATCTGTCAGCCCCTCTGCCAGCCATGCGGGATCGGCGGAAAGATCCACCGCAGCGCCCTGCAACGCCAGCGAGGTGCCGTGGGGCAGGTCGGCGGCGTCAAAATAACTCTGCGGCTGGGCAAGGTTGATGCCGATGCCGCACAAAATGCCGCGCCCCTGCTGCTGGTAGCCGTAGCTCACGCTCTCGCACAGGATGCCCACGATCTTTTTGCCGTTCAGCAAAAGGTCGTTGGGCCACTTGATCTGGCAGTCCACGCCGTAGCGCAGCTGCAACTGGCGGCGCACCGCAAGGCTTGCCAGCAGCGGCAGGGTGGCAGGCTGTGCCAGCGGCTCCTTGATGGCGACCGTGTAGTACAGCGCCTTGCCCTCGGCGTTTACCCAGCTGCGGCCAAGCCGCCCGCGCCCGGCGGTCTGGTTTTCGGTATACACCGCCGCCACCGGGCCGAACTCCTCGAAATGTTCCTTTACATAGGCGTTGGTGCTGCCGCATTCCGGCAGATAGCGCACCTCGTTGATGCTCATTGCTTGGGTACCTCTTTGTGCTCATAGGCGGTCACTGCGCCGTTTTCCAGCGTCAGCAGACCGTAGGTGTCCGGGCCGGTGTAGCAGCGCCCGCAGGAGCCGGGGTTGAACAAAAATACATTGCCCCGCTGCTCTGCGTGGGGAATATGGGAGTGGCCGAACAGCGCCACCTCGGCCCCCCGAGCGGTGGCGGCGTCCGCCAGCGTGTCCAGATCGTATTTTACACCGTACATGTGACCGTGCGTATAGAAAACCACCGTCTGATCAAAGCCTGCAAGGCCGTCCAGCGGCTCCAGCGCACCGTAATCGCAGTTGCCGGCCACGGAGTACACCCGCAGATGGGGGAAAAAGGCCAGCGCCTGTTCCAGATCCCGCAGGCCGTCCCCCAAAAAGATCACAGCATCCACGTTGTTCTGCTCTTTGTTCAAAATGCGCTCAATGGCGTCACGCGCGCCGTGGCTGTCGCTCAGGACCAGTAGTTTTGTCACGGAAACATATCCTCCTCTATACTCATTCGGCATCCTGCTGCAACAGCAGCAGCTGCTTGTACACTTCGCTCTTGGAATAGGCCGTGCCCTGCGCAGCAGCCTTGGCGGCGGCAGAAGCGCTGAAGCCCTCACTGGTCAGCGCAAAAGCGCGCTGCGCCGCCTGTTCCAGTGTCAGTTCCTCCTCGTCGGCGGCACCGGCGGGCGCACCCGCCATCACCAGCACATACTCGCCCCGGGGCTCGGCGGCGCGGTAGTGCTCCACGGCTTCGCCCAGGGTGGTTTTCCAGATCTCCTCGTGGAGCTTGGTCAGCTCCCGGCACAGGGTAATGCTGCGCTCTGCGCCAAAGGCGGCGGTCAGATCGTCCAGCGTGGTGCGCAGCTTGTGGGGCGCTTCGTAAAAGATGACGGTGCGCTTTTCCTGCAAAAGCTCGGCCAGACGCTCCTTTTTCTGCTTGCGGTTCACCGGCAGAAAGCCTTCGAACACCCAGCGAGAGGTGTCCTGCCCGGAGACTGCCAGTGCCGTAACGCAGGCAGAAGCGGCCGGGATGGGCACTACCTTGATGCCCCGCGCCAGTGCGTCCCGCACGATGACCTCGCCCGGGTCGGACACGCAGGGCATTCCGGCGTCACTGCACAAAGCACAGCTCTCCCCTGCCTCGATGCGCTGCAAAATGGCCTCGCCCTTCTGCAGGGCGTGCTCGTAGTAGCTGACCATGGGCTTTTTCAGCCCCAGATAATTCAGCAGCTTCATGGTCACACGGGTGTCCTCGGCGGCGATAAAGTCGGCCGCGCCAAAGGTGGCAGCCACCCGGGGCGGCATATCCTCCAGATTGCCGATGGGGGTCGCCACGATGTAGAGAGTTCCTGCCATAATTACCTCCTGAATTTATCGTCCGTACAGCGCTGCTCCGGCGCGGATGAGCACGTCCGGCTCCACCCGCAGGCCGGTCTTGCGGTTTTTCTGGGCTTCCACGAGGAACAGCCACGGAGCGTTTTCCGGGGCGTTCTTTACAAAGGCCAGCCGCTTGGGTTCCAGCCGGTGCGCGCGTAGCACCGCCAGCACCTCGGCCAGCCGCTCGGGGCGGTGGCACAGCGCCAGACGCCCGCCGTCCTTCAACAGCCGGAAGCCGCAGGCGCAGACATCCTCAAGCGCGCAGGTGTTTTCGTGCCGGGCAAGGGCATGGGCGGCGTTCTTACTTTGCGGCCCCTCGGTGAAATAAGGGGGATTACACGCGCACACGTCAAATTGTCCCTCGTCCTGCCGCCATGTGCGCAGGTCGGCACAGACGGGGGTGATGTGGGTAAGCTGCTGCTCTTCCACCGCTGCCGCCAGCAGGGCGCTGCCCTCGGGCTGCAATTCCAGCGCGGTGCAGGGGCCGCGGTGCCCCCGGTCGTGCCATTCCAGCGCCACGATGCCGCAGCCGGAGCACAGGTCTGCGGCTTTCTGACTGCGCTTCGGCTCACAAAAGCGTGCCAGCAGCAGCGCATCCGAGCCGAACCGGTGTTCCGGGGTGCAGTAGACCATAGTTCTATTATACAAAACTTCCGTAGAATGTTCCATAGACAGTGTGCCGTTTTCCTTCCAAAAAATGCAGGGTATTTTCCTGCGGAATTTGTGCATGAAACAAAAAACAGCAGACCCGCTTTGGCAGGTCTGCTGTCTTTGATGCGTTTTCAGCAAAAACTACTGATTATTCAGCAGCGATTGCACCAGTGGGGCAAGCACCCTCGCAAGCACCGCAATCGATGCAGGAATCAGCGTTCACAACTGCAGCGCCGTTCTCGATGGTGATAGCGCCAACCGGGCAAGCGCCCTCGCAAGCGCCGCAGCCAACACATGCGTCAGAAACCTTGTGTGCCATAATAAACTCTCCTTTTTTATCCCGTGCCGATGTAATGTATGAAGAAACGTACCTTGGCACGGCCACGCACGCCCCCCGGAATTTGTATCCTTGTCTGCATTCTAACAAAGCACGCCGGAAAAGGCAAGACTAACCGTGTTGCCACAACAACAAAATAAAATATTTTGTGGGGTTGCACAAAAGCACAGCCTAACTTATAGCCAAAATTGCCGGAGATTTTTAGCGAAAATCACGAAGCCTGGTTAGTTTTATAATACTAACCACAAACGAACCCTCTCAGGCGCTCCCGCAAGTACGCCCTCTCAGGCGCTCCCGCGCCAGCTCCCCCGAAGGGGGAGCCAAGCCGTAAAGTTTTGCGCTAAAGTATTAGGTGTAATGAGAAAGCGTCCGGCAGCGCTCTTGCCTCTCCCTTTGGGAGAGGTGGCATCGCGCAGCGATGACGGAGAGGGCGCAAGCCGCTGCCCTCGTTGCTAAAGCTTTAGGAGAAACGGGGAACTGTCTGGGAGTGCACTTGGCTCTCCCTTTGGGAGAGCTGCCGAGCAAGGCGAGGCTGAGAGGGCGCACGCCATTATGCTCATTCTTTCTCATTTGCGCGGCGGCGGGGGCAGGCGGGGCGCTTTTCGTCGTCGGAGCTTGCCACCACCGGGGCGGGGTTGCGCACGCCG
>CAKSZF010000046.1 GCA_934525405.1 uncultured Faecalibacterium sp. | reverse complement strand
GAAGCAGCGGTGGAAGAAGCAACGCTGGAAGCAGCGGTGCTGGTGGAGGAAGAGCCGCCGCAAGCGGTCATAGCAGCGGTAGCGCCCACAACAGCGGAAGCCTTCAGGAAGTCGCGACGAGAAATCATTTTCATAATAGTAATCTCCTTCATTTGTGTGTCACAGCATATTCACAGACGCATTTGTCGCATGCATCCGTAATCCCTGACAGTATTATACCCTTGTATGGGGGTGTTCCGCAAGAGAATAAGTTCACAAGATTGGTGCAAATGTTTTGTTACGTTTCTACAAAAGCGGACCAAAGGTTACAAAATCTTTTCGCGAATTATCACAATTTTTCATGCCGATGCAACCAACATACAAATATGATGCAGGTATGTAAAAAAACATGCTTGAACATGACTGAATGTTGCACGGCTGCTAAAAAAGCGCGAAAATGGGCGATACATCTTTTGAAAGATATTTTCAGGGATACTACACAGCGGAAAGAAAGTGCCTTTTATACAGCCTTGCCGGGCGAGAAAAACAACACAGGTCGCGAAAAAGCTTTGCTCCTCCGGGTAGGGACGGTGCTGCGGTCTTAGCGCACGGCGGCACTGTACCTTTATAGTGATAGGGAGGGCAGGGCGCAGCGAACGTTTTTATGGGAAGTGCCCGAAATACAAACGGCCATTTTCTGCGCGCTGCACCAGCCGGGAAAACGAAACTGACGCAGCTGCGTGATGCCTTGAAAATATAAAATATACTATTTGGACAACAACAACACAAAAATACTCGGTGACCCCGCAAAAGTGCACACTGTCGGGTGCGGCAGGCGGGTGATATCCTGTGTACAAAGCCCGGGACACCGGACGAAAGGAGGAAGAACATCATGGGGCAGACAAAGCCCGCCGCCGGGCTGAAGAGCCTGAACCGCGCCGCCGATACCCTGAGCACTCTGCTGGCGCAGGAGGTAAAGGAGCTGAACGAGCGGCAGAAGGCCGCCCGGCGGGAAAACACCCCCGACCCCGGGATGATGAAGGGGCTGAAGGAGGCCACCGCCGTGCTCAAGGATCTGGCGGGTGTGGTAAAGACCCTGAACGATCAGGGCACGGAGCTGGAAGGAACAGAGTGCGGCGTGGTGCTGCTGCCGCCGGTGGAACAGGAGGAGAAGGAATGAACAGAACCGAGCGGGCAGTCATTGTGTGGAAGCCGCAGCCCCGGCAGCTGGAATTTATGCGCAGACCGGAGCCGGAGGCGCTGTACGGCGGCGCGGCAGGCGGCGGCAAGAGCGATGCACTGCTGATCGAGGCGTTGCGGCAGGTGCACATCCCGCATTACCGGGCACTGATCCTGCGCAAGACCTACCCACAGCTTTCCGACCTTGTGGATAAGAGCCAGATGTACTACCGCCGGGCGTTCCCGGAGGCGCAGTACAACGCCACCTCCCATGTGTGGGTCTTTCCCAGCGGGGCAAAGATCTGGTTCGGCTCCATGCAGTACACCAAGGACCGCACCAACTATCAGGGCAAAGCCTACGATTTTATCGGCTTTGACGAGCTGACCCACTTTGAGTGGGACGAATACAGCTACATGATGAGCCGCAACCGTCCCACCGGGCCGGGCACCCGGGTGTATATGCGTGCCACCACCAACCCCGGCGGCATCGGCCACGGCTGGGTGAAGGCGCGGTTCATCACGCCTGCCCCGCCCGGCACCCCCATTGTGGAAACGGTCACGGTGCGCCTGCCGGACGGCACCGACCAGCAGATGGAGCGGGCACGGGTGTTCATCCCGTCCAGCGTGTTCGATAACCCTGCCCTGCTGGCCAACGACCCCGGGTATCTGGCAAGCCTTGCCAGCCTGCCGGAGGCGGAAAAGCAGGCGCTGCTCTACGGCAGCTGGGACAGCTTTTCCGGGCAGGTGTTTACCGAATGGCGCAACGACCCGGCGCATTATCAGGATCAGCGCTGGACCCACGTCATCGCGCCATTTGCCATCCCCAAGCACTGGCCCATCTGGCGCGGGTACGACTTCGGTTTTTCCAAGCCATTTTCGGTGGGGTGGTATGCGGTGGACGAGGAGGGGCGGCTGTACCGCATCAAGGAGCTGTACGGCTGCACCGGCCGCCCCAACGAGGGTCTGCGCATCGACCCGGTGGAGCAGGCCAAGCGCATCCGGGAGGCCGAACAGAACGACCCGCTGCTGCGGGGCAGGGTGATCCACGGAGTGGCAGACCCCGCCATCTTTGACGAGAGCCGGGGCGAGAGCATTGCGGCCATGATGGAGCGCAGCCCGCATTTTTTGCACTGGCAGCCCGGGGACCACACCCGGCTGGCCGGTAAAATGCAGTTTCACTACCGGTTGAGGTTTGCGCCGGACGGGCGGCCGATGCTGCAGGTGTTCAGCAGCTGCAAGCATTTCATCCGCACCCTGCCAAACCTTGTGTACGACGAGAGCAATGTGGAGGATATCGACACCCGGCAGGAGGATCATATCTACGACGAGTGCCGCTATGTGCTGATGGAGCATCCCATCAGCCCGCCCGAGGCTTCTGCCGCGCCGCCAAGGCCGGACGACCCGCTGGAGCTGCACCGGCAGGCGCGGTTCTACCGCATCTGAAAAAACAGGACAGAAAGGAAAGATTATGGAAGATACAAGAGCAGAAGCCCTGCCCATCGGCGCGGCAGAGGCGGCGGCTGCGCTGCAGACGCTGCAGCGCTACAAGGCGGGCAAGGCGGCGCTGGACAAGCGCCTGATCGACAACGAGCTGTGGTTCCGCATGGGACACTGGAAAAACTACCGCGACCCGCTGATGCCCGGCAAGGCGCAGCCCTCCAGCGGGTGGCTGTTCAACAGCATCGCCAACAAGCACGCCGATGCCATGGACAACTACCCCGAGCCCATGGTGCTGCCCCGGGCGGCAGACGATCAGGCCACGGCGCAGGCGCTTTCCAGCGTGCTGCCGGTGGTGCTGGAGCAGGCGGATTACGAGCAGGTGTACAGCGATGTCTGGTGGCGCAAGCTCAAGCAGGGCACTGGCGTTACCGGCATCTTCTGGGACCCGGCGGCGCGCGGCGGGCTGGGCGACATTGCGGTGCGCAGCGTCAACCTGCTGATGCTCTACTGGGAGCCCGGCGTGCAGGATATTCAGGACTCGCCGGATCTGTTCCACCTCAGTCTTGAGGATACCGCCCGGCTGACCGCGCAGTATCCGCAGCTGGCGGGGCACGCCGCCGGGGTGGTGGACGTGCCCCGGTACATCCATGAGGACGGCCAGACCACCGCCAACAAGAGTGTGGTGGTGGACTGGTACTATAAGCGCCCGGACGAGAACGGCAAATTGCGGCTGCATTACTGCAAGCTGTGCAACGGCGTGGTGCTGTATGCCAGCCAGAACGACCCGGTGCTGGCGGCGCGCGGATTATACGACCACGGCAAGTACCCCTTTGTGTTCGACCCGTTGTTCGTGGAAGAGGATTCCCCTGCCGGGTTCGGCTACATCGACGTGATGAAGGACTGCCAGAATGCCATTGATAAGATGAACCACGCCATGGACGAGAACGTGCTGTTGGCCTCCCGCCAGCGGTATGTGCTCAGCGATACCGCCGGTGTGAACGAAGAGGAGCTTGCCGACCTGAGCCGGGACATCGTGCACGTTGTGGGACGCCTGAACGAGGACAGCTTCCGTCCGCTGCAAACGGCGGGCTTGCAGGGCAACAGCCTGAGCTACCGCAACAGCCGCATCGAGGAGCTGAAGGAAATCAGCGGCAACCGCGACCTGACGCAGGGCGGCACCACCGGCGGCGTGACCGCTGCCAGTGCCATTGCCGCTTTGCAGGAGGCGGGCAGCAAGCTGAGCCGGGATATGCTCAAGAGCGCCTACCGCGCCTTTGCAAGGCAGTGCTACCTCATCATTGAGCTGATGCGGCAGTTCTACGACGAGCAGCGGGTGTTCCGCATCACCGGGCAGCGCGGCGAGAGCGAATTCGTGCCCTTCTCGGCGCAGGGGCTGCGCGCAAAGCCCGTGCCCGCCGTGGGCGGGGTGGAGCTGGGCAGCCGGGAGCCTGTCTTTGATATCGTGGTCAGCGCCGCCAAAAAGAGCACCTTCAGCCGCCTGTCCCAGAACGAGACCGCCAAGGAGTGCTACAAGCTGGGCTTCTTCGACCCCGCCAACGCGGACGCTGCCCTTGCGGCGCTGGAAATGATGGACTTTGAAGGGGTGGAAAAGGTGCGCGCCCGGGTGCGGCAGAACGGCACGCTGGCGCAGCAGCTGGTGCAGCTGCAAGGGCAGATGGCAAGACTGTCTGCCGCCCTTGCACGGCAACCCAGCGGCACCCAAACGGCGCAGGATACTGCCAGTCTGACGGCACAGCTGCCGGTGGCGGCGGTTGCCCGCGCCATGAACTGGAACGGAAAGGAGGTGAAGTGAGATGATCAAGGTATGCTACAGCGAGCTGGATGGCCCCAAGGGCTTGAGCCTACGGCTGGAAGCCGCCGGTCACGCGGGCTATGCGCCCGCCGGGCAGGACATCGTATGCGCTGGCGCAAGCACCCTGATGCAGGCGCTGGTGTACCTGCTGGCAGGGGAGGAGAGCGCCCGCAGCGATGCATGGGACGAGCCGGATGGCCCGCGCCTTGCCGTGGCGGCACAGGCCCCGGTAGCACCGTGGGTGCAGGGCGCATTTGAGCTGGCCAAGGCGGGCTTTACCCTGCTGGCAGAGCGTTACCCGGACAACCTGCGCTTTGCGGATGTGAGCCGCAGCGGACAGCAGAGCATGATGGACTTGCAGCTGTTTGCGGAGGGGGAAGCTGCCCCCGCGCTGAGCCCGGAGCAGAGCCGACAGGCGGTGGCTGCGGGCACCCTGAAACCGGAACCCCCCGCTGCGCAGCCGGAAGCGCCCCGGCAGACCCCGGCAGAGCCGGAGCCGCAGCCGGAAACACCCGCACAGCCGGAGCGCCCGGCGCTGCCGCCCCTGCCGCTGCCGGTGCAGAACACGGTGCATAGTCTGCACGCCCGCTGGGCGGCAGAGGAAGCGGCCATGCGCCGCAGCCAGCCGGGCTTTGACCTGAAAGCGGAGCTGAAGAACCCGGAGATGCGCCGTCTGATGCAGCTGCCCGGTATGCGGGTACAGGATGCCTACCGCCTTGCCCACTACGAGGATGCCCTGCGCACCACGGCACAGACCGTGGAGCAGGGGGTGGTGGAGCGGGTGCAGCAGCGCGCTGCGCGTCCGTTGGAAAACGGTCTGCGCCCCGGCGCAGCTGCCTCGGTACGGCCGGACGTGACCGCCATGACCCGCGCCCAGCGGGAAGCCTTGGAGCGCCGTGTGCTGCACGGTGCACAAATTGAACTTTAACCCGACAGGAGAAAGGAAAAAAGCATGATGAATTTTAACATCCAGCTGTTTGCGGACGCGCAGACCAATACCACCGGCACCATGTCGGTGGAGATGAAAACCTTTTACGAGAAGCGCCTGATCGATCAGGCCGAGCCGCGCCTTGTGCACGACCAGTTTGCGGATTACTACCCTGTGCCCCAGAACGGCGGCAAGACCATCGAGTTCCGCAAGTATGACAGCCTGCCCAAGGCCAGCACCCCGCTGACTGAGGGCGTTACCCCCAACGGTCAGGCCCTGAACGTGACCAGTATCACCAGCGACCTGCACCAGTACGGCGGCTGGACCCCGCTGACCGATGTGCTGCAGATGACCGCCATCGACAACAATGTGGTGCAGGCTACCCGCGTGCTGGCAAGTCAGGCCGGCCGCACCATGGACAGCATCACCCGCGATGTGCTGGCGGGCGGCACCAACGTCATCTACGCCCCGAAGCTGGGCGCAGACGGTGCCGAGACCGCCGTTACCAGCCGCAAGGCGCTGGACAAGAGCTGCACCCTGACCCCGAAGCTGTTCTTTCAGGCGGCGGCGCAGCTGGGCGCAATGAACGCCGACCCCATCGGTGACAGCTACGTTGCCATCATCCACCCCTATGCGGCCTATGACCTCAAGACCTGCAAGGAGTTCATGGAGGTGCACAAGTACGCCGACCCCGACACCATGTTCCGCGGCGAGATCGGCAAGCTGGGCAACATCCGCTTTATCGAGACCAGCGAGGCCAAGATCTGGAAGGACGACACCTGCCCGGCGGGTCTTGCGGTGTTCGGCACGCTGGTGCTGGGCGCCCACGCCTACGGCGTGACCGAGCTGGAGGGCGGCGGCCTTGAGCACATCGTCAAGCAGCTGGGCTACGGTGACGACCCGCTGAACCAGCGCGCCTCTGTGGGCTGGAAGGGGATGCGCGCCGCTGAGCGTCTGGTGGAGCAGTACATGGTGCGCATCGAGAGCGTGTCCAGCTACTCTGCCACCGCTGCCGCCAACTAAGGAGGTGCCCATGGCTGAAAAGAACGTGCGCATCCGGTTGTTCAAGGACAACAGCCGCTATAAGGGCGATCTGTTCGTCAGCGTCAACGGCGTGAACTACAAGATCCGCCGGGGCGTGGAGGTGGAGGTGCCGCCCGCCGTAGCTGAGGTGCTGGAGCACAGCCAGCGTCAGGACGAACTGACTGCTGCCCGCATTGCCGCTGCGGAGAACGCGGCACAGTAAAAACAACGCTGCCCGGCTGGGAAAAATGCCCCCGGCCGGGCTTTTTATAAAAAGGATGTGATGAGATTGACCATAGGAGAGGCTTTGGAGCGTGCCGAACAGCTGCGCCCAAACTGCCGCATTGAAACCGAGACACGGCTGCAATGGCTGCGGGAGGCGGACGCCCTGCTGCGCACAAAATTGTTTGACCGCAGCGCAGCCGGGGCGTTTGACGCCGTGGGCGCAGACCGTCCGTGGGAGCAGCCGATACAGGATGACCAGACGCTGCTGGCACCGCCGCCCTTTGATGCGCTGTACCCGCACCTGCTGTGTGCGCAGATGGATGCCGCCTTGGGCGAGACCGACCGCTACGCCGGGGAGCAGGCGCAGTACAACGCCCTGTACGCAGAACTGGCGGTCTGGCTGCGGCAGAACTACCCGCCCCGCAGCCGGGCGCAGTGGCGCTGGTAAGGAGGTGAGGCCATGGTACTGGCAGACAGAATACGGCTTGCCAACACCCGGCAGCTGCTGCGGGCTTTTGGTGGCCTGAACGAGACCTACGGCTGCTCGGAGGCTGAATACAGCGCCGGAGTGAACTTTTCTACCCGGGATTTTCCCGCCTTGAGCACCCGCACGCCCCGCCGCAAACTGCGAGCGCTGACCGGACTGAACGGGATGTACCATCTGAACGGTCTGCTGACCGTCTGCGGGCGGGATATCATCTATACCCCAGATGATGCCGCCGCCCCGGCGGTGACGAAGCTGGACGCCGTGACCGACGGCCGCAAGGCGCTGGTGGGCATCGGCACAAAAATTCTGATCTTCCCGGACAAGCTGGCCTTTGATACGGCAGACGGCAGTGTGACCGCACTGGGGGCGCTGTGGACGGCGGCGGGCCAAAGCGTGACCTTTGCCCCCTGCGATGCCGCAGGTAAGACCTATCAGGTGGAAGCCTTTGGCCGGGAGGAGCCCGCCGAACCGGCAGACGGACAGCTTTTCTTAAAAGTAGAAGATGCCGACCATCCGTGGCGGTACGACAGCACGCTGGAGATGTACAGCAAAAACTCCGGCAGCTGGGCGGCCATCCCGCTGGAATACTGCCGCATCACGGCGGCAGGGCTGGGCAAGCTGTTCCGGCAGTGGGACACCGTGACCGTGCAGGGTGCAGCCGCCGAGGCGGCGGGGCAGAGCCCGGAGCTGAACGGAGACCAAATCGTGTATGACGTGGGCGAGGACTGGCTGCGGGTGCGCTGCACCCCACAGGGCGAGTATTTCTACGGTACACTGGTGCAGAACGCCGCCGCCGCCCAGTGGCAGAGCATGGACGGCAAACAGCACCGCAGTGTGGAGACAACCCAGACGGTATCCATGGAGCGCCGGGTGCCGGAACTGGATTTTGTGACCGAGTGCGACAACCGGGTGTGGGGCTGCAACAGCAAAGAGAATGTTATCTACGGCTGCAAGCTGGGCGACCCCACCAACTGGTTCAGCTACCGGGGCATCGCCGCAGACAGCTACGCCGTCACTGTGGGCAGCGATGGCGCTTTTACCGGGGCGGCTTCCTGCATGGGCTATGCGCTGTTCTTCAAGGAGAACACCCTGCACAAGCTGTATGGCTCCAAGCCTTCGGATTTTCAGCTTTCCAGTCTGCGCTGCCGTGGCGTAGCCAAAAACGCCGCCCGCAGCTTGTGCGTGCTGAACGAGACGCTGTATTATCTCTCGCCGGACGGTGTCATGGCGTGGGACGGCAGTCTGCCCACCAAGGTGTCCGGTGCGCTGGACGCCGCAAAGCTTGCCAACGTGCAAAGCGCCGTGGGCGGTGCGCTGGATGGCCGGTACTACCTGCACATCTCCCGGGAGAGTGCGCGTCTGCTGGTCTATGATACCGAGAAAGGGCTGTGGAGCGAGGAGGACGTCTGCTCCTGCGATATGACCAGCACCGGCGGGCAGCTTTATCTGTGGGACGGACAGGCGCTGTGGGCAGCAGACCCCACCCGCGAGCCGGACTGGCAGACCACCGACGGCGTGGAGACGGACATCCCCTTTGAGCTGGTCACCGGCGATGTGGGGCTGGACGGCACCGAGCAGCGGTACCTCTCCCGGCTGACCTTGCGGCTGGACGCCGAACGCACCAGCACGGTGGAGGTGGCAGTGAGCTATGACGGCGGCGCGTGGGAGACGGTGGCTTCCCTTGCCGCCCAAGGCAGCCGCCGCTGCTATGACCTGCCCTTTGTGCCCCGGCGGTGCGGGTCGCTGCGGCTGCGGCTGCGCGGCAAAGGACAGATCACCCTGCGCGGTCTTGTGCGCACCATCGCCCCGGCAAAGGGAAAATTATGGGAGGAGGATGCCTCATGGCAAGCATGAACGGCCTGAGCAAGCTGGGCGTACCCAAGCTCAGCGATCACATGGACCCGGAGGATGCCCGGGCACTGCGCAGCTATCTGTACCAGATGCAGGAGCAGCTGCAGTATGTACTGACCAATCTGGATACGGAAAATATGTCCGACACCCTGCGCAGCAAGCTGCAGGGACTATAAGTGTGAAAGGAGAATTTTATGGCATCCAAAAAGAAGGAGGAGCTGTTGCAGCCGGATGTGCAAACGCAGGCACAGCCCACTGCGCAGTCTGCTTACACCACCGAGGGGCTGGACAGCCGCGCCGATGTGGAAAAGGCCATGGCAAATGCCAGCTACCGCCCCAGCCAGCAGGTGACTGATGCAGCCAACGCCCTGAAGCAGTGGCAGCAGAACCGCCCCGCAGACTACCAGAGCGGCTATCAGGACAGAATCAACGAACTGCTGGGGCAGCTGCTGGAACGGGAGAATTTTCAGTACAGCTACACCCGCGACCCACTCTACCGCCAGTACGAGCAGCTGTATACCCAGAATGCCCACAACGCCAGCGCGGATGCGGCAGCGCAGGCTGCTGCCCTGACCGGCGGCTACGGTTCCAGCTATGCCACCAGTGCGGCGCAGCAGGCCTATCAGCAGCAGATTGGCGGGTTGGCAAGCGCCATCCCCACCCTGTACAGTCTGGCGTTGGATACCTACCAAAGCGGCGGCGAGGAACTGGTGAACCGGCTGGATCAGCTGAACGGACAGGAGCAGAACGCCCAGACCCTGTACGACCGTCAGCTGCAGGACTACTACACCCAATTGCAGCAGAAGGGCGAGGCCTACAACGATGCCTACGCCAAGGACTACGGCCAGTATCAGGAGCATCTGAACCGGCTGGACACCCTGCACGGCTACTATACCGCACAGGAGCAGGCGCAGATCAGTCAGCGCCAGCAGACATTCAATAACATCATGACCGTGCTGGGTGTCATCGGGGATGTGGTGCAGCTGGCCATCAGCGGCACTACCGGTCTGGGCAGTCTGGCGGGCAGCCTGTTGAACACCGGGTACAACATCTACGCTGGCAACCGCGCCTACGAGGCCGAGCGTGCCGATACCCAGTGGAGCCAGCAGATGCAGGAGAAGCAGCGGCAGGACGCACTGACCCAGCAGCAGTACGACAACACCGCCAGCGAGCGCGCCTATCAGGACGCGCTGAAGCAGCAGGCCTTCAACAATAACGTGACCAGCCAGAAGCTGAACATTGCTAAGGGTGAGTGGGCACTGAAGCAGGCTAATGCCCAGCAGAAGGCCGCACAGGCCGCCAACAGAGCAGCGGCTGCGGGCACAAAGTCCGGTAGATCCGGCAACTCCGGCAGCGGAAAGACCACCGGCGGCAGCGGTTCTGCTTCCGGCGGCAGCCGCAGCGCCGTCGGCGCCGGAGTGCCCTACACGGCAGCGCTGCTGCGCAGTCAGGGCAAGAGCAATGTAGCCATTACCTCTGCCCTGCGGCAGGAGGGCTATACCCCCGCCCAGATCGCAAAGATCTTACAGGAGATGAACGAGTAAGAAAAAAGGCACCCCGGCAAAGCAGCTGCTTTGCCGGGGTGCCGTACTTTTGCAGTATCCCGCCAAAAGAAAAAGTCCGCTGTTCAAAACAGCGGACTTTTTTGTGGGGTGCCCAGTGGGACTCGAACCCACGGTCTCCAGATCCACAATCTGGCGCGTTAACCGACTACGCTATGGGCACCACATAGATGCGCCCGAAGGGACTCGAACCCCCGGCCCACTGCTTAGAAGGCAGTTGCTCTATCCACCTGAGCTACGGGCGCACGTTGTTATCCCAATGGGTTCCTTTATGGCGGCAGCGCTGTGTCGGCACAGGCTGCGAGAGAAATAATACCATACCCATCGCATTCTGTCAAGGAAAATCTGAAAAAAGTTTCAACTTTTTTTGCGCTGCGGGCAAAAACGGCCTTACAGCAGCCACATTCCGGCGGTGCCCAGCGCAAAGCCCAGTGCAAAGCCGCACACCACGTCCCGTACATGATGCACCCCGGTGAGTACCCGCAGGCAGCAGATGAGCAGGGCAATGCCCACCATCACGCAGCCCGCAGCAGGATAGAAATACAGCCACACCGCCGCCAGCACGGCGGCGCTCAGCGCGTGGCGGGAGGGCATGGAGTGCCCGCGGCTCTCCTTTGCCACCAGCGGGGTAAAGCCGGGCTGCTCGTAGGGGCGGGGAAAGTGCAGCCGGCTGCGCAGCAG
>CAKSZF010000045.1 GCA_934525405.1 uncultured Faecalibacterium sp. | reverse complement strand
AGACAGATCTTCATGCAGTTCTTGCAGCGGGGCGCAAAGGGGCAGCCGGCCGGCGGATTCAGCAGGTCCACAGGGGTGCCCTCGATAGGCACAAGGCGCTCGTGCTCTGCGGTGTTCAGCTTAGGGATAGAGTTGATCAGGCCCTTGGTGTACTCGTGACCCGGCTGGTAGAAGATCTCATCGGTAGTGCCGTACTCCACAATGTGGCCGGCGTACATGACGGCGATCTTCTCGCACATGGAAGCCACAACACCCAGATCGTGGGTGATCATGATAATGCTCATGCCCAGCTTCTTACGCAGATCCTGCATCAGCTCAAGGATCTGTGCCTGAATGGTCACGTCCAGAGCGGTGGTGGGCTCGTCGGCGATCAGCAGCTTGGGCTCACAGGCCAGTGCAATAGCGATCATCACGCGCTGGCGCATACCGCCGGAAAGTTCGTGAGGGTACTGCTTCAGGCGCTTCTCGGGCTCGTTGATGCCAACCAGCTCCAGCAGCTCCTTGGCGCGTGCCCATGCATCGGCCTTGTTCTTATCGGTGTGCAGGCGGATGACCTCCACGATCTGGTTGCCGATGGTGTACACCGGGTTCAGGCTGGTCATGGGGTCCTGGAAGATGATGGAGACCTCGTTGCCGCGGATCTTGCGGAAGTCCTTCTCCTTCATGTTCTCGATCTCGTGGCCGTTAAACCACACCTTGCCGCCCACCAGCTTACCGGGGTAAGCGGTCAGGCCCATAACGGAGTAGGCGGTGACCGACTTACCGGAGCCGGACTCGCCCACAACGCCCAGAACATCGCCCTGATTCATGGTAAAGGAAACGCCGTTCAGTGCCTTTACTTCGCCCGCAGGGGTGAAGAAAGAAAGGCGTTCATCTTTGATATCAAGAATTTTCTCGCTCATTTCTGTTCACC
This sequence comes from uncultured Faecalibacterium sp., assembly GCA_934525405.1. GTDB lineage: Bacteria > Bacillota > Clostridia > Oscillospirales > Ruminococcaceae > Faecalibacterium. The sequence continues at coordinate 10,330 of CAKSZF010000045.1, read as the reverse complement.
TCATCAATTCTTCAGCTTCGGGTCAAAGGCATCGCGCAGGCCATCGCCGAACAGGTTGAACACAAGGATCATCACGCTGATCATCAGTGCGGGGGCGATCAGCAGATGGGGGTAGGTGTTCATGCCCTTGACGGCATCGGTAGCCAGAGAACCCAGAGAAGGCAGCGGGGCTGCAACACCCAGACCGATGAAGCTCAGGTAGCTCTCGGTAAAGATGGAAGCCGGGATCTGCAGGGTAGTAGTAACGATCAGGGTACCGATGCAGTTAGTGAGCAGATGCTTTTTGATGATACGGCCGCTGGATGCGCCCAGTGCGCGGGCAGCGGTAACGTACTCGCTCTCCTTCAGGATCAGGATCTGGCTGCGGACGATACGCGCCATGCCGACCCAGTACAGCAGAGCAAAGATGATGAAGATGGAGATCATGTTGGGGCCAAGGGTCTGCATCCACTTGAAGCCGGGCTTGGTAGCCAGTGCATCCAGCGGATCTTTCAGAGCCATGCCCAGCAGGATAATCAGCAGAATATCGGGGATGGTGTACAGGATATCTGTAATACGCATCATGATATTGTCCACCCAGCCGCCGGCAAAAGCCGCAACCGCACCATAGGTGGCACCGATGATCAGCACCAGCACAGAAGCGATCAGACCGACAGACAGGCTGACGCGGGTGCCCATCATGATACGCACAGCGAAGTCACGACCCATACGGTCGGTGCCCAGAATGTGCGGGAACACCTTTTCGCCCGCGTCGATACGCGCCTGCTCGGAGGCAGAGTACTCAAAGGGCTTCAGGTTGTTGCTGCCCTTCATCTGCTCGGAATAGCTGTAAGGCCAAACGGCGGGCAGCAGATAGGCAAAGATGGCAATGGCAATGATGAACACAAAGCTGACCATGGCGATCTTGTTCTTCTTCAGGCGGCGGATACCGTCCTTCCAGAAATTGACGCTTTCGCGCATGACCACCAGGCTCTGCTTTTCCTCATTGCTGGCGGGCAGAAAATCCTCCGCGTTGAGCTGCAGGCTGAGCGGATTCTTTTTAATGTTTTCCATGAAAATCGCTCCTTTCTCTTACTGCAGCTTGATGCGCGGGTCGATGACCTTATAAAGGATATCCACGATCACGTTTGCAATGATGACCATGCTGGACAGCAGGATGGTGGTGCCCATGATCATGGTGTAGTCACGGTTGGTGATTGCAGACACGAAGTCGCGGCCCAGACCGGGCACGGAGAAGATTTTTTCCACCACGAAAGAACCGGTCATCAGGCTGGCCAGCATGGGGCCGACGTAGGTGATGACAGGCAGGATGGCGTTGCGCAGTGCGTGCTTGAACAGGATCATGAACTGGGACACGCCCTTTGCGCGGGCAGTGCGCATATAGTCCTGACCCATAACGTCCAGCAGGCTGGAGCGCATCAAACGGGTGATATAAGCCGAGGGATAGATGGCCAGTGCAGTGACCGGCATGATATAGGCGGCTGCGCTGTTCAGACCAACGGTGGGCAGCACCTTCATTTTCATACCAAACTGGTACAATAGCAGCACGCTGGAAATAAAGCTGGGGATCGCGATGCCGCAGGTAGCAAACACAATAATAACGTTATCCAGCCACTTGCCGCGGTTGTAAGCGGAAATGCAGCCCAGCGGGATGCCCACGCACAGAGCCACGACCACTGCAATGCCTGCCAGACGGCAGGACACCGGCAGCTTGCTGGCGATGATCTGGTTCACGGTACGGCCGCGCTGACGCAGGCTCAGACCCAGATCGCCGTGCAGAAGGCTCTCCATGTAGTTGACGTACTGCACACCCAGCGGCTTATCAAGGCCATACTTTTCGGCCAGAGCCTGCTGAGCAGCGGCACTGATGGACTTTTCTGCCACGAACGGGCCACCGGGGACCAGGTTCATGACAAAAAAGGTAACCGTGGCCACAATGAAGATACTGAAGATACCCATTGCGACACGCTTGATGATGTACTTTGCCATCGTTTGATGCCACTCCAATCCTATCAATGAATTACTATTTTTGCTCTCAGGCCGAGCCACACTTTCCCGCAGTCCGCCAGCCTCACACATAGCGGACGTCTGTCCTTGGCACGCGGACAGATAAGCGAATAATAAAACGATGGCATCTTGCGGCTGCATAAACACCATCGTCCATACCCGAGAAACACTCTATATATTATAAGGATAACCACGGATTTTGTCAATTTACATGAAAAAAATTCACTTCATTTCAGCAAAGCATGAGCGAAATATTATACTTTATACAAATTTTCTGTATATTTGTAGGTAAAAGTGCTACTTTTTCGGCTTTTGGGGTGATTGTTCCGTTGGTGCGTACAATCTGCCCTCCCCTGTCGGTGCAAAAAGCAGTGTCTCTGCCCCGGAACCATCCATCCATACCGTTAGTATTTTTCTCCATATTGCAGCAAAAATGGCAAAACAAAGCCACCCGCAGCCTTTTTCCGGTACAGTCAGTGCTCGGAGAAACAGTTGCGGGTGGTTATAGGTCCTTTTGCGGGTCAGGAGTACAGTTTTGCGGTCAGCTTGGAGTACATGGCGCTCTTTTGTGCCTTATAGGAGGCCATAGCCTGGTCGGCCAGTGCAGTGCTCTGACCGTTGGCGGTCAGAACGGCGCGCATCTGACTGACGATGCTCTCCACTTCCCTGTCGTAGGATGCCTGCATGGAGTACAGTCTGCCGCTTCTTGCCAGCACAATGGAGATCTTGCGCGCCTGTGTCTGCTGAGACTCCGGCAGTGCCTTGAACTCTGCCTTTGCCCCGGCAATACAGCTGTTCAGCTCTGCCTCAGCACGCGCCTTGACGCTGTACAGCTGTTTCAGCAGTGCCTTGACCTCGGCCTCGTAGGAGGCCTCCTGTTTGCCGGACGAGGACGCCGGTTTTTCAGTTGTGGATGCTGCGCCGGATCTGGATGTGCTTGAGCCGGATGTGCCAGTGGTGCTCTCCTGCTTGCCGGAGGAAGCCGTACTGCTGCTCTCCGTCCAAGAGGCAGAACTTGCCGACGAGGCAGTGGAGCCTGCCGAAGCGGACACTGAATCCGCTCCCTCCTGCGGAGCACTGGCAGATGCTTCCTGTTCCTCGCCGCTGGATGCAGCTGCTTCACCCGTCAGCTGCTCCAATGTGATTTCGCCGCTGAGCAGCTTATCCATGTCATCATCCGTCAGGGTGAGCTGTGTGCTGTCTGCCGGGGCATCAGGCAGGGATTCGGGAATACCCGCTGCCATACTGCGGAGGTAGAACAACACCCCAAGAACTGCTGCTGCCAGCAGAACCACCAGCGCGCCCAGCACGATGAATACGATCTTCAGGACCTTATTTTTCTTCATACTAAAATCCGCTGCCCGGGCAGAGTACACCTCCACCCGGGCAGTTTTCTCCTTACTTTAGGATCAGACCCACATGCTCAAAAACTTTTTGGGCTGATGCAGGGTAACAGCGTCCAGCTCCTGATCGTGGAACAGCTCATCGCCGTTGCGCACAATGTGGGCGGCAGTTTCCTTGCCCAGCAGCTTTTCCAGCTGCTGCACTCCCTGTGCCATGCAGGGCGGGCGCTTGTCCGGGGAATGGGTATCGGTGGAGATGACGTGAACCAACCCCCACTGGATGAACTTACACAGCTTTTTGCAGAGCTTGGGTTCCAACAGGGCACCCACGTTGATCTGCGCATAGGCACCGGCGGCCACCCAGTCGTACAATAGGGTGGGATCCTCCAACACATAGGGGTAGCGCTCGATATGCGCGATCAGCGGCACGATACCCTGCTGCTGCAAATTGTACAGGGTCTGCCGGATAAAATGCGGCTTGTGGGTGGTGGGAAACTCCAGCAGCAGATAGGCGGTGTCTCCCATGCACAGCGCCCGGGTGTCCAGCTCGCACAGGCCGGGAGAGAAGAACACCTCCGCCCCCAGCTTGAAGTCAAACTGCATGGGCTGCCCTTCCAGCGCGGCGGTCAGCTGTTCAAAAGCAGCCTGCCGCTTTGCTGTAAAGGCTTCTACTGTGGTGCGCTCGCTGTTGAAGTGGCTGGTGAACGCGATGTTCCGCACACCGTCCTCATATTCCCTGCGCAGCAGCTCCAGCGAGACCGCCGTATCCTTTGCGCCGTCATCTATGCCTGGCAGAATGTGACAATGCAGATCGGTCATAATGCTTCCTTATTATTTACCGGCAGCGGCTTCCTGCTTGCCGTAGGCATAGTTATAATTATAGGCATAGCTGTATGCGTAGCTGGAGCCCTTGAGTGCCTTCTTCATGTCGTAGCGGGTCAGCACGCTGCCCAGCACCCGGACACCGGCATCCTGCAGCTTCTTCACTGCGCCGCGCACAGCATCGGCGGGGGCGTAGTCGGAACGCACTGCAAAGATGGCACCATCCACATAGCGGCCGATAACGGCTGCATCGGTGACCACAGACACCGGGGGTGCATCAAAGATGACAAAATCGAACTTCTGGCGCAGGGTATCCACCATAGCCTGCATCTGCGGCTGGCTCAGCATCTCGGAGGGGTTCGGCGGCGGGGTACCGGCGGGCAGGAAGGTCAGGTTCATCTCCTGAATCTCCTGCAAAGCTTCGTCCAACGTGCACTGGTTAGACAGCACGTTGGAAACGCCCTTTAGGTTATGACCAGCCTTCAGGTAGCGGTGCAGCACCGGCTTGCGCAGGTCACAGTCCACCAGAGCAACCTTTCTGCCGCTTTCGGCCAGCGTCAGCGCCAGATTGATCGCCACATTGCTCTTGGACTCCTCCGGCACAGTACTGGTGATGACCAGCGTGTGCACGTCCATGGAACCTGCCATAAAGTCCAGATTGGTGCGCAGAGACTTGTAGGCCTCCACATAGCCAAAGGGCATTCCCTTATCGGTGATCAGCTGCAGGGTGCGGTGGCCATTCCCTTTGTCGTGAATACCACCCTTTTTATTTTTACCAAACATCGTCTTACACCTCCGGGATCAGGCCCAGCATGGGCAGGCCGAGCTTCTTCTGAACATCTTCGTCGTCCACAATGGTATCATGCAGCAGATGTGCCAGCACCAGAACGCCGCACACTGCCACAGCGCCCAGCAGACCGGCCATTACAACATACTTCTTGGTCTGGGGGAACACCTTGTTGGGATTGACAGACACATCGCTGACCGTCTTGCAGGAACCGGCTTCCACCTTTTCCACCAGCACGTCAGGCACGATGTCCGCAATGGTCTCCACGATCTCGCCCGCACGCTTTGCATCGGTATCAGTGACCGCAACCTTCATGATCTGGGTATCATCCACACCAGTAACATTCACCATACCGTACAACTGACCATAGGTCATGTCCAGATCCAGCGTGTCGATCACCTCGTTCAGCACGGTGTTGCTTTTGATAATAACTGCATAAGTGCTGATCAGGTTCTTAGCCGAGTTGAAGTTATCGCTGGTAAAGGTAGTGGTCGTGTCCTGCCGGGTATTCACGATCATGTTGATGGAAGCCTGATACTTGGGTGTAAGCGCAAACATACACACCAGCAGGCAGATCAGCGCTGCTGCAACAGCTGCCGCCACGATCTGCACAATATGTGCCCACAGCAGGCGCGCGATTTCCATCAGATCAATGGTCTCCTCGTCCTCCATGCTGCGGAGCGATTGTCCCATAGTTGTTTTTTCGTCCATAATAGAGAAACTCACCTTTCCTGTTGTTCCGCAGTGCAAGAAATGTACACCGGGTTCCTATAGATACACATTCACTTTATGATAATAGCACATCTCGTTGTATTTTACAAGCAGAAAATGCCATTTTTGCCGGCAAACAGATGGATAAATTGTGCCATCTCCCGTACAAAAATGGCACCCACAGCACATTGTTGGCTGCGGATGCCTTTTTTTGCGGATTTTTAGCGAATGCGCTTAACGGGAGCCCTTGTCATAGGGGATACCCTCGGCCTTGGGTGCCATGCTGTTCTTGGAGGTGAAGGCCAGAATGACCATGGAGGCCACGAAGGGCATCATATTATAGATGTTGCTGGACCAGTGCAGCTGCGCGAGGAAGGTGGAGTCTGCAATATTGGCAAGGCTCTTGAACACGGCAAAGAACATGGCCGCGCCAAAGATGTGGAAGGGTTTCCACTGGCCAAAGATCATAACTGCCAGTGCCAGAAAGCCTGCACCGGCCACACCGACTTCAAAGTTCCATGTCTGCACCGGGGGCACGATATAGGCCAGACCGCCGATGGCGCCCAGCGCACCGGAAAGGATCACACCGGCGTAGCGCATCTTGTAGACGTTGATGCCCACCGAGTCCGCAGCCTGCGGATGCTCGCCGCAGGCACGCAGACGCAGGCCGAAGCGGGTCTTATACAGCACGATGTAGCTGACCACCAGCAAAATCAGTCCCAGCGGTACGAACACACTAAGCTCCAGCCCGCCGATGCTGAACAGGAAGGGCTTGTTGGAGTAGTTCAGCTTGGCGCTGCCGCTCTCGCTGAAGTACTTGGAAATGACCACGGCAATGGCGGTGGCCAGCAGGTTCAGTGCCGTGCCGCCGATGGTCTGGTCGGCCTTCAGGTTGATGGAGGCAAAAGCCAGCAGCAGACTGTAAACCACGCCCGCCAGCGCTGCCACCAGAATAGAGATGAGCACCACAAGGAAGGGCGACAGGCTTGCAGGCAGCATGGTCAGGGTAAGCACACCGGCCACACCGCCGATGACCATGATGCCCTCCAGCGCAATGTTGATGATGCCGGAATGTTCGCTGAACATACCGCCCAGTGCCACCAGCATCAGCACGATGCCGTACAGCAGGGTATATTTGATCAGAAGCAGCATATTACTTGCCCTCCTTTTTGGTCTTTTCTGCGGCAGGCGCAGGCTCTGCGTTCACGTTGGTCTTTTCGGCATTCCGGAACAGCAGGCTCTGGATCTTGCCGCGGAACAGCATAGAGAATGCGCACAGGTAGATGATGATGCCGCTGATCAGATCCGAGATCTCAGTGGGGTAATACTTGGTAGACAGGAAGGAGCCGCCGACCGAGATATGGGAGATGAACAGCGCGGAGAACACGGTACCGATGGGGTTGGAGCTTGCCAGCAGTGCCACTGAGATACCGTTGAAGCCCATGCCCGGCAGGCTGGTGGAGTTCAGCGGGTTCCACTGGGACACGTTGGACAAATAGAACAGACCTGCGCCGAAGCCTGCCAGCGCACCGGCAATGGCCATGGAGAGGATGATGTTCTTCTTCTCGTTGATACCGGCGTAACGGGCGGCGTTCTTGTTCAGGCCAACGGCCTTGAGCTCGTAGCCGAAGGTGGTCTTGTTCAGCACCACCCAGATCAGCACGGCCACCGCTGCCGCCAAGAAGATGGCAATGGTGGTGCTGTTGGTCTGGAACAGCTTGTTCAGGCCGAAGTCCGGGATCAGGGACTGGGCAAAGTCAGCGTTCTTGCTCAGGTTCAAGGTACGGGTGTTGCGCACATCGTACATGGGGCCGGTGCCGTTCTGGTAGATGAGCTCATTTACCAGATACAGGCCGATCCAGTTGAACATGATGGAGGTAATGACCTCGTTGATGTTGAAGTATGCCTTGAAAAAGCCGGGGATCGCGCCCCACAGGCCGCCCAGCACTGCTGCTGCCAGCAGGCAGACGAACCAAGGCAGCTTGAGCATGATGGCGCAGTACAGCGCACCGTAAGCGCCCAGCGTGTACTGACCGGCTGCACCGATGTTGAACAGGCCGGTCTTGAAGGCAAACGCCACGGACAAGCCGGTCATGATCAGGGGTGCGGCATTGGCAAGCTCCTTGCCTACGCCGTAGGGGGCATCGTGGAAGCCGCCCTTGATGATGCGCACAAAGCCATCGCCCCATGCGTGTGCGGGGTTGATGGCTACCAGCACCAGAAAGCCCACCAGCAACCCAATCAGGATGCACAGCAGTGCAGCCAGCACGCTGGTAACAGAGCTTTGCAGACTGCCGCTGCGGGAAAGTTTTTTCTTATTCATGTGTTACTGCTCCTCCTTTCCCTGCTTGCGGGCACCTGCCATATACAGACCCAGCTCCTGCACGGTGGTGGTCTTGGGGTCAAACTCGCCCACGATCTCGCCTTCGTACATTACAAGGATGCGGTCAGAAAGGTTCATCACCTCGTCCAGCTCAAGGCTGACCAGCAGCACGGCCTTGCCCTTGTCGCGCTCGGCCACGATCTGGCGGTGGATGTACTCAATAGCACCCACGTCCAGACCACGGGTGGGCTGCACTGCCACCAGCAGCTTGGGGTCGCGGTCGATCTCGCGGGCAATGATGGCCTTCTGCTGGTTGCCGCCGGACATACTGCGCACGGTGGTCAGACTGCCCTGACCGCTGCGCACGTCGTACTGCTCGATCAGCCGGTCGGAGTACTCGCGCACCTTATCGGCACGGATAAAGCCGCCCTTCTGGAACTCCGGCTGCCAGTAGCGCTGCAGCACGATGTTGTTTTCCAGACTGAAATCCAGCACCAGACCGTGCTTGTGGCGATCCTCCGGGATGTGACCCATGCCGTCCTTGGAGCGCTGGCGGATGCTCTCGTGGGTGATATCCTTGCCGTCCAACACCAGCTTGCCACCGTTCAGCTTGCTCAGGCCGGTCAGGCCGTAGATGAACTCGGTCTGGCCGTTGCCCTCGATGCCCGCCAGACAAACGATCTCGCCTGCGTGCACCTTGAAGGATACGTCCTTTACCACGTCCTTCTTGCGCTGGTCGTTGTGGATGGTAACATTCTCCACGTCCAGCACGGTCTCGCCGGGGTGCGCGGGCTGCTTTTCTACCTGCAGCTGCACGTCGCGGCCCACCATGCGGCGGGAAAGCTCTTCCTTGGTGGTGTCCTTGATATCCACCGTGCCCATATATTTGCCCTTGCGCAGCACGGTGCAGCGGTCGGCCACAGCCATGATCTCGTTGAGCTTATGGGTGATGAACAGGATGGACTTGCCCTCCTTCTTGAACCCGCGCATGATCTCCATCAGTTCGTCGATCTCCTGCGGGGTCAGCACAGCGGTGGGCTCGTCAAAGATCAGGATCTCGTTGTCACGGTACAGCATCTTCAGGATCTCCACGCGCTGCTGCATACCGACTGAGATATCGCTGATCAGCGCATCCGGGTCCACCCGCAGGCCGTACTTTTCGCTCAGCGCCACCACCTTTTTGCGTGCCTCGGCCTTCTGCAAAAAGCCCATCTTGTTGGGCTCCACGCCCAGAATGATGTTGTCCAGCACGCTGAAGCATTCCACCAGCTTGAAGTGCTGGTGCACCATGCCAATGCCCAGTGCATTTGCATCATTGGGGTTGCGGATGGCAACCTCCTTGCCGTTTTTGCGGATCTGACCAGCTTCCGGCTGGTACAGGCCAAACAGCACGCTCATCAGCGTACTTTTGCCGGCGCCGTTCTCGCCCAGCAGGGCATGTACCTCGCCTTTGCGCAGCTGCAGGGTGATATCGTCGTTTGCCTTGATTCCAGGGAACTCCTTGGTAATGTGGAGCATTTCGATCACAAAATCCTCTGCCAATCTGCTCACTCTCCTTTCGTGTCGTTTCGACACAGATACTTCTTTAGTATTCATTATACCTGATTTGCAGCAATTTGCACATGTCTTTTTTGCTTTTTGGCAGAAAGCACAGATAATAGTATTACTTTTGTGTTCTTTTCACGAAGAGTCCGCTGCATTTTTTCCGCATTACGCCAATAGCTGACAGAAAAAGCGGGGCACCCCGCTACAGGATGCCCCGCTTTAAAAAGACCTATCGATCGTCCGCAGGCAGGCCTGCCGAACAATAACTTACTGGATGTAGTTGACAGTGGTGAACTCGCTGACGGTGGGCTTGGTAGCGTCGTCGGAGCTGTTATCAACAGTGATCTCGCCGCTCTTGATCTTGCCCTTGACTTCCTCGTACTCGTCGGTGGTGAAGGACTCGAAGTTCCAGCTGTCTGCATCGGTGGGCAGGCCGATATAATCGCCGTCCTCCAGACCGAAGTTGCCATTGGAACCTGCGATGTCGCCCCAGCTGCCGGCCTCGATATCAGCCAGAGCAGTGTTGACAGCCTCGGACAGGCCCTTCATAGCAGAGGTGATGAACGGGTTATAAGCGTAGGTGCCATCTGCAACGCCGTTTGCACCGATGTAGTTCTGGTCAACGTCAACGCCGATGACGTAGCCGTTGTTCTTCAGAGCAGCCTCAACAGCGGAGGTGTAGATGCCGCCGCCGCAGGCAAAGACGACCTGAGTGCCGTTGGAGTACCAGCCCTCCATACGGGAGGTGATGTTGGCATCGCCGTAGAACTGGCCGCCGTAGAAGTAGTTGAT
>CAKSZF010000044.1 GCA_934525405.1 uncultured Faecalibacterium sp. | reverse complement strand
ATCTTGGGGCTGGTCAGGTCGTTGATTGCGACGACCTCGTAACCCTCAGCATCAAACATCTGACGGAAAGCCAGACGGCCAATACGACCGAAACCATTGATAGCAACTCTAACAGCCATTGTAATAGTACCTCCTAATTATTTTACCCATAATCGGATAAATCACGGTATCTTTATTGTAGACCAAAACCGGCAAACTTTCAAGTGTCTGCTAAAAAATTAACAACACAATTTCATCTTTTTTTACTTTTGTATGATTTTATGCACCCCGCAACAAAGCTTTTGTTCAATTATACCAAGGGTGCGCAGCCGCTTTTGTCAGTTATTTCCAGCGTTTCCCTTTCCGATGCAGGCAAGCCCCATGCCGCCGATGCAGCACAGTGCAAGGCCGGAAAGCAGTTCCGGCAACACCGCCGCCATGCCGCCGTCAAAGCCTGCTGCCAGCAGCAGGAGCACCCGGGGCAGTTCCCAGCACAGGCACAGGCAGAAAGCTGCAAGCGCCGCTGCGTGCAGAGTGCGGCCATTTTCCGGCTGGGGCAGGTACAGTGTACGTGCCAGCGCCGCCAGCAGCAGCAGCGCCGCCATCTCCTGCCAGACCGCTGCCGTAGGCTGTACCCTGTGCCAGCTGGAGCTGTTTTCCATAAAGCGCATCAGCACGTTCCAGTAGAACAGCGCACTGCCCGCTATGGCCACCGGCAGACCGCCGGCGGGCGTTTTCCAGCCGTCTCCGCGCAGCCAGCTGCGCCCGAGGTTGCTCAGCCACACAGCACAGACCACTTCCAGCAGAATGCGCACAAAGGTACTTACCGTACCGGCGGAAAACGCAAACTGCGCTGCACCGGCAGCCAGCATACACACTGCACCGGCAAAGGCCAGAACGCCTGTCGCCGGGCGACGGCTACGCAGCGGTTCCGGGGGCAGTGGGCGGCTGCGTCCGGCCAATACGGTGGCCAGCACCACAGCGCCCAAGGCAAGATAGCGCCACCACACCGCGCCTACGGTGCACAGACCGGTGGCGGCGGCCGTAGCAAAGGCAAGGTCTGCGCCGCGGCCAAGGCCAAGCAGCACGCAGAGCAGAACAACAACGAACTCTAACGGTTTCATTAACGCTCCTCGATGGGCTTATATTTCTGGCGCACGCCCAGATACTTGTAGGCCGGGCGGATGATGCGGTTGGCAAAGATCACCTCTTCCACCCGGTGTGCGCACCAGCCCGGCACACGGGCGATGGCGAACAGCGGGGTGTACAGATCCTCCGAGATGCCCAGCATGTTGTAGATCAGTCCACTGAACAGGTCCACGTTGGCGCACACCGGCTTGGAGCTGCCCTTTTCCTCGGCAAAGATGCCGGGTGCCAGCCGCTCGATGCTACACAGCATGTTGTACTCTTCCTCAAAGCCCTTTTCGTAGGCCAGATGCTTTGCGCGCTGCTTCAGGATGACCTCACGGGGATCGCTGATGGTGTAAACCGCATGACCCATGCCGTAGATCAGGCCGGAGCCGTCGCCTGCCTGCTTGCGCAGGATGCGGCGCAGATACTCGCGCACCTCATCGTCATCGTCCGGGTTCTCAACATGCTTGAGGACATCCTGCAGCTGGCGGTTGACCATCAGGTTCGCGCCGCCGTGCTTGGGGCCCTTCAGGGCGCCGATGGCCGCAGAGATGGCCGAGTAGGTGTCCGTACCAGAGGAGGACAGCACGCGGGTGGTAAAGGTGGAGCAGTTGCCGCCGCCGTGGTCTGCGTGCACCAGCAGGCACATATCCAGCAGCTTTGCCTCCTCGTGGGTGAACTTCTGATCCGGGCGGTAGGTGCTGAGGATGTGCTCTGCCGTGCTCTGGCCGGGCTTGGGCAGGTGGAAGAACATGCTCTGTTTATCGTAGTAGCGGCGCTTCATCTGGTAAGCGTTCACCATCATGGTGGGCATGCTGGCGATCAGGTTGATGCTCTGGTTCAGGATATTCTCAAGGCTCAGATCCTCGGCGCGGTCGTCGTAGGAGTACAGGCCCAGCACACAGCGCTGCAGCTTGTTCATGATATTGGGCGAGGGGGCGTTCATGGTGTCCATAAAGCCGTCCGGCAGGGCGCGGGACTCTGCCAGGATCTCGCAGAAATCATCCAGCTGCTCCCGGGTGGGCAGGCTGCCGAACAGCAGCAGCCAGATCACTTCCTCAAACACGAAGCGGTCGTTGCGGTAAGCCTCGTCCACGATCTCGTTGATGTTGACGCCCCGGTAGATCAGCTTGCCGGGGGTGGGGATCACATGACCTTCCTGATCCTTTTTGTAGCCCACAACGTCACAGACGTTGGTCAGGCCGGCCAGCACGCCGGTGCCATCCGGGTTGCGCAGGCCGCGCTTGACCCCCAGCCGCTCGCTGGTCTCCGGGTCGATGTAGTTGTTTGCGATGTACTCCTCGCACAGGGTACGCATGGTCGTCGGGTCCAGCGTTGCCACTTCTGCGTGTGCAAAGTTCATAGGAGTGCTCCTTTCCGTCTCTTACTTTTTATACTTTCCGATCCCGTCCATCCTACTCTCTGATGGACATACTTTTATAATATCGCTTTTGTGCAGTAAATTCAAGCGCTAAGTGTGTACTTCTCACCGCAAAGCGCAAAAATACCGGGGTTCCTCTGCGCATTTCCCGCCGGTTTGCACGCCGCCGGGCGTATGATGTGCCCAAAGCTTGCATTCCGGGAGGAGGTCTAGCATGAAACGTTCCTTTTTGCTGCTGTGCGCCGTTCTGCTGGTGCTGGGCTGCGCACTGCCGTGTGCTGCCTACCGCCTTGCCCGCATGACCCTTGCGCAGGGTGCTGCCTCGTCCGCAGCCGAAGCTTCCCCTGCCGCTTCGGAAGAACACAGCGAACAAGAAGCCCCCTTCCCTGCCGACACGACCGCTACCGTCTGCTTTACGGACCAGAGCACCGGGCAGGCGGTGGAGCTGCCGCTGCGGGAATACCTCATCGGGTCAGTTGCTGCCGAGATGCCGGTCAGCTGGCCGGACGAAGCACTGAAGGCACAGGCAGTGGCGGCGCACAGCTATGCCCTCTACCGCCGGGATCACAGCACCGAGGAAAACGGCGCATGGTTCACCGCAGACCCCGCCCGGCGGCAAGGCTGCTTGACCGATGCAGTGCTGCACAGCTACTGGGGCACTGCCTACGCAGCCAACTACGCCCGGCTTTCCGCGCTGATAGACGCAGTACAGACGCAGGTGCTGTATTATGGGGATGCCCCCGCCGGGACAAGCTACTTTGCCATGTCCAATGGCCGCACCGAGGCCAGCGAGAATGTCTGGGGCACCGCCCTGCCCTATCTGGTACCAGTGGACAGCAGCACTGACACCGCCGCCGACAACTACGAATACACCCTGAACCTTTCCGCCGCCCAATTACAACAGCTGCTGGCCGAGCGGCTGGGCATCGCCGCCGACCTTTCTCAGCAGGCGCAGTGGTTCGGCACGCCGGTGCTCACACCCTCCGGCTACGTGGACAGCCTGCTGGTCTGCGGGCAGACGGTACAGGGTACCGCCCTGCGCAAGGCGCTGGGGCTGCGCAGCACCTGCTTTATGGTAGTCTGCCAGAGCGGCACCTTCTCCTTTACCACAAAGGGCTACGGTCACGGCGTAGGTATGAGCCAGTGGGGTGCAAAGGCACTGGCAGAGCAGGGCGCAGACTACCGCACCATTCTGGCGCACTACTACCCCGGCACAGAGCTGCGGGAGTAATAGCGACAAAAGAAAGACGATTTTGAACAGTCTCCGCGCTGCTCTGACCATATTCAGCGGTTCTGAACTACGTTTTTGCAAAAAGCTTCCTGCGTTACGCAAATAGGGCTGCTGCACGTTGCTTTGTGCAGCAGCCCCGAATGATGTTCAATTTTTTATCAGCCGAACAGCTGTGCGAACCAGCTTACGGTGGTCTCGGCGGCAGTCTCTACCGTGGTCTCCATCTGTTCGACCGTCTGCTGCAGCTTGGAACCCTCGGCATCCTTGAGCGACCAGTAGGTCTGAGTGCTGCTTGCACTGTCGGACACCGTGAAGTCCGAGGCAAAGCACAAGCTCTCGCCCGCAGAGTCGGTCACCAGCACCATGTAGGTGTAGCTGCCCTCCGGCAGCTCGCCAAAGCGGATCTGGCTGTCCAGCGTGTTCAGGGAGAAGGCAGCAGCGTTCACCTGCGCCTCAGCGCTCTGCACGGTCTGGTCTGCCGCATCCAGAACAGCCACCTGCACACTGGTCAGGGTAGTGCCGCTAGCGCTGTTGGCCGTACCGGTCAGTGCCATGCCGCTGCCGGTGCGAAGATTCACCGGATAGCGCACACCCTCCAGCCGCAGACCATCGGCCTGTGCCGCCACGCTGTTGTGATCTGCGGTGACGTACCAGTAGCAGGAGGATCTTGCAATGGACACACTGGAGCTGGTAATAGGGATGCGGCCGTAGCCGATGTTCCCCGCCGGGTCAGAGCAATAGAAAATACCGTTGGTGTAGTCGGTCAGCAGCACCGCATGGGGCTGGGTGCGGTCGTAGAGGACGATGCCCTCCGGGTGCTGTTCCAGCAGGGAGATCAGCACCGCCGTTTTGCTTTGCAGGCTGGAGGGCAGAGTGGCGTAGCCCACCTGCATCTCCTTATATGTAAAGCTGTGTGCAAGGCCGTTGGCCCATGCTGTGGAGCGCACACTGTTCTCGGTCACATTGGTCCAGTCATTCAGCCCGTCAAAGTAGGCACGGCGGCGCAGCATCATGGCTGCGGAAGCCAGCGTACAGGTGCCGCCCCGGCTCTGCTTAAAGTAGAAACCTGCATCCACGTTCAGGTCCACTGCCAGTGCAGCGGGCAGACAGGTAAGCAGGAAAGCAAGGCTCAATATCAGGGTCAGCAATCGTTTTTTCAGGGCGTGCGGTGCGGTGGTATTCACGGTTCGGTATTTCCTTTCTTGTTTCTTTGCGGATCTCATAGGGATCTACCGTTACAAAGTATACCAGCCTGTAATCCTTTTGTAAACAATCCTCCGTCTTTTTTCTCAATATCAACACGTTTAGGGGATATCCGTTGGTTGCTTTTCACAAATTTTTCTGTAATATTCCACGCATTTGACAAAGTTTCGTCCTACCCACCGTACAGCTATGAAAAAATGTTTCTTTTTTCGCCCGGTGCGCAGAGCACAAAAAGGTCGGCAGCCCTGCGCATTCGTCCCGTCATTTCACAAAGCAATTCCTCTCCCATGCCATGCAGCAGCCAGTCCATTGTTATTTGCCGCTGTCGAGGCAGCAAATGTCTCCAGATTTCCAAAATTCATATACTAGTATACAAGTTTAGTCAGGCAATTCGTGTCTTTTTTCCTTTCTTTTTCGTCATTTTGTCCAATAAGTCTTTAAAAAGTTTATATCATGTTCCAAAGTTGTTTTGTTTTTCTAAATATTTCTTGTAAAAATGTGAAATCCATGTTAACTTGAATACAACATTGTGCGCACTAACGCGGACAAACTCGCGTTCTGCGGCGCATAGAAAAAAAGGAGAACACTCATGAGAAAAGCAAAGCAAAGCATCCGGCGCACTGTTGCCGGGCTGCTGGCAGGTGCGCTGCTGCTGGGCATAACGCCGCTGGCTGCATTTGCAGAGGACAGCACCTCTGCAAACGGCTGGCAGTTCAAGGCCTTCGGCACCTCCTCCGCAGCAGAGGTCAACACCCTTGCAGAGGGTGCAGACATCCACAGCAAGGTCACCCTGAACGCCTGCACCGTCAAGGAGGACGGCACCATCAACAAGAAGGGCGGCAAGTTTGTTGCCGACTCCCCTGCAGATGGCCTTTCCTTCTACTACACCACCATCGACCCCACCAAGGAAAACTTCTATCTGCAAGCCGATGTAACCATCGACTACATCAACCCTGCCCCGGATGGACAGGAGGGCTTTGCGCTGATGCTGCGCGATAGCCTGAGCGGCTCCGGCAGCTACTTTTCCAACCAGATCTCGGTTGCCGGTACCAAGCTCCCGCTGGACGGCGTAGAGATCAAGGACGCCGTGGGTGTGCGTAGCTACACCGGCATCATCTCCAACGAGACCGCCGCCTCCAACGAGGTCAAGGCGACCCGCGCCGCTTTCAGCAGCCAGACCATCAAGCAGGGTGATACCTACCGCGTGAGTCTGGCTAAGACCAGCAACAGCTACGTTGCCACCCAGTACGCTATCAATGCGGACGGCACCACCGGCGCGGTCATCGGCTCTTCTACCCTGTACATTCCGGCAAAGAGCAGCACCGCCACCAGCGTTTCCAAGTACGCTGAGCTGGACGACCCCATGACCGTGCAGGAGGCAAACAAGGCGTATCTGGGCTTTGCAGCTGCCCGCGGCATGAACGTGACCTTCTCCAACATCACCTACACCACCAGTGCATGGAATGCTTCGGAGTGGAGCTTGCAGCCCACCAGCTACATCGACCCGGTGTATCAAATCACCAGCCCCTCCACCTGCACCGGCAGCAGCTACGCACTGGCTTTCAAGGCCAATGCGGACGGCACCGCCAAGGTGTACGCCAACGGTAAGCTTGTGGACAAGAACCTTGCCGTCAAGGCCGGTGAGACCCTGACCCGGAGCTACACCGTGACCCGCAGCACCACCTTCAAGGTCGTGTTCACCCCGGACAAGAACTATGTCATCAGCGCTTTTGAGAAGCTGAGCAGCTACAAGACCGCCACCATTGAAAAGAAGGTCTCACTGCGGGCACTGGGCGCAAACGGCGTTATCGTGGTCACTCCGGACGGCAGCGCAGCCCATAACGGCACCAGCGCTGCGGACGCCGTAGACCTGCAGACCGCGCTGAACTACGCCGCCGCAGGCCAGACCATTCAGCTGGCAGGCGGTACCTACGCCCTGACCGGTGAGTTGAAGGTAGAGCGCGGCCGCGACGGCACCGCCGAGGCTCCCATCACCCTGACCACCGCAGACGGCAGCTACGCCACGCTGGACTTTGGCGGCGTAGGCACCGGCTTCAGCGTCTGGGGCAACTACTGGAACATCAGTAAACTGAACATCACCAACACCAAGGACGGTGCCAAGGGCATGCAGCTGGCCGGCAGCCACTGCGTGCTGGAGCAGATGAACTTCTACAACAACGGCAACTCCGGCTTGCAGGTCTCCGGCCTGTCCACGGACAACAAGGCCCTGTGGCCCAGCTACAACACCATCAGGAACTGCACTTCCATGAACAACGCCGACCGTGCCATGGAGGACGCCGACGGCTTTGCCGCCAAGCTGACCACCGGCGAGGGCAACGTTTTTGACGGCTGCATCGCCGCCTACAACGCCGACGACGGCTGGGACCTGTTCGCCAAGGCTGCCACCGGTTCCATCGGCGCTGTTACCATCCAGAACTGCGTTGCCTACAAAAACGGCTACCTGATGCTGGCCGCAGAGCCGGTCAAAAAGCAGCCGCTGCAATTCCCCACCGTTGCCTGTGACGCAAACGGCAACCTGAGCTTCAGCAACGTTGCCGCCACTGTCGAGGCGGGCAACGGCAACGGCTTCAAGATGGGCGGCACCAACCTGCCCGGCAACCACAAGCTGGTAAACTCCATCTCCTACGACAACGCCGCCAAGGGCATCGACTCCAACTCCTGCCCGGACGTGAAGGTGTACAACTCCACCTCCTACAACAACGAGGGCTACAACATTGCACTGTATACCGGCAACAAGTCTGCCGTGACCGACTACGCCGCTGACGGCATCATTTCCTTCCGCAAGGGCACGGACGGTAAGGAGCAGCTGGCGCTCCAGAGCCAGAGCAGCACCGCTGTCTACGGCCCGGACAACTTCTATTGGGACGCCGAGACCCAGACCAGCCACAACAAGTCCACCAACACCGTTACCGTGAAGGAGAGCTGGTTCCAGAGTCTGGATACCTCCGTTACTCCCACCCGCAACGCAGACGGCAGCATTGATATGCACGGCCTGCTGCTGCTCACCGCCGAGGGTCTGGCTGCCACCGATGCCGGTGCGCGCGGCTCTGTGTGGGGTCAGTCAGAAGCCGCCAAGGCCACCTTCTGGGTGGTGGGCGACTCCACCGTCTCCCCCTTCAACGACAGCTACTATCTCCCCCGCGAGGGCTACGGCGAGGAGCTTGAGAACTACTTCAACGCCAACGTCTACAATCTGGCCGTTTCCGGCGCATCCAGCAAGGACTTTACCGGCATGGCCAACTACACCACCCTGCTGAAGGGTTCCGACACGGTGCCCGCACTGGGCAATGCCGACGGCGACAAGTTCCTGCTCATCGGCTTTGGCCACAACGACGAAAAGACCGAGCCCGCCCGCTATACCAACCCCAACGGCGACTACAAGACCGAGGGTTCCTTTGCCAACAGTCTTTACGTCAACTACATCCAGCCCGCACTGGAGCGCGGTGTCACCCCCGTGGTGTGCACCCCCATTGCCCGCCTGACCGAAGCAAACAACAAGGCAAGCTATGACAGTGCTTCCGGCCACAAGACCACCACCGTCACCATCGGCGATGCCGTCTATGAGGGCGGTGACTACGCACAGGCCATCCGGGATATGTGCAGCGAACTGCACCTCATCTGTGTAGACCTGACCAGCGCCACCATCAACGAAAACGTTGCTATGGGCAAAAAAGCGCAGTACACCCACAGCTTTACCGGCGCTAAGGCCGACAAGCGCGGCAAACTCTCCCCCACCGGCCTTGACCTGACCCACACCAACAGCTACGGCGCAAAGCTGAACGCATGGCTCATTGCCCAGCTTACCGCCGACACCCCGCTGGGCACTTACAACCGGAACAAGGCAAAGCCCACCTACGAGCAGTTCTACGGTGATGCCGCAAACCCGGACTATGTACCCTCCAGCTATACCGCACCCACCCAGACCAGCAAGCTGTGGCCTGCCTTTACCGATGCCAACGGCACGGTATGGAACGGCTCTGTCTTCGGCAACGTAGGCGGTGACGACAAGATCTCCGGCGGCGATTTCACCGCCGCTGTCGATGGCCAGAGCATCACGCTGGGCGTTGCCAACAACCGCGGCAAGGTCGCATCCACGGTGGACGGCCTGATGATGTACTACGTCCAGCTGCCCGCCGGTACCAATTTCACCCTGACCGCCAAGGCCACCGTGAACCAGCTTGCCAAGAACAATCAGGTCTCCTTCGGCTTGATGGCGCGCGATGAGATGTACGTTGACACCAGCATCTCCGACCCCATGGGCGATTATGTAGCCGTGGGCACCCGGAATCAGGGCTCTGTCAACTGCTTCGGCCGCAAGAGCGGTGCGCTGTACGATGGCCCCGCCGCAACCGTGAAGTACGGCGCAGGCGATACTGTGGATCTGAAGCTTGTGGGCACCGCCGACGGCTTCACCCTGACCTACGGCGACAACGAGACCGCTTCTGCCGGTTTCGACTACGCCCTGACCGCTGTGGACTCCGATTACATCTATGTTGGCTTCTACATTGCCCGCAACGCCAACGTCACCTTCAGCGATGTGCAGCTGACCACCAGCGGCGTCTCCTCCGGTTCCCCACTCAAGACTGCATGGAACCGCATCGTCAGCATCTTCCCCTTTTGAGTAAGGCGAAAGCTGCCGCATAACCGCTGAAAACAGAAACCCGGAACCTTTTCAGAGCCGCGAGGACTCAAAAGGTTCCGGGTTTTTTGCGGTCATTTTTTCAGTGAGCTATTATCCACCGACTATCCTGCTTTTTGCTCAGCCCAGTGCCTGTTGGATCTTTGCAAAATCCTCCAGCGTCAGAGCTTCCGGGCGGATGCGGGCATCAAAGCCTGCGGCCTCGATGGCGGCAATGACCTTTTCCTTGGGCAGGTTCAGCCCGCCTGCAATGGCGTTGGCAGCGGTCTTACGGCGCTGCCCAAAGGCTGCACGCACCAGCGCAAAGTAGCCCGCCTCGTCCTCCACCTGCACGGCGGGGGTGGGGCGGATATCCATGCGCACCACGGCGCTGGTCACCTTGGGGGCGGGGTAAAAGCTGCCCGGTGCGGCGGTGAACATCAGCTTGGAGGTGGCGTAGTAGTTCACCGCGCAGCTGATGGCGCTGGAAGCACGGGTGCCGGGCACAGCAGCCAGCCGGTCGGCGGCCTCTTTTTGCACCATGACGGTCAGGCTCTCGATGGGCAGGCGGTCGCCCAGTAGCTTCATCACGATGGGGCTGGTGATATAGTAGGGCAGGTTCGCGCACACTGCCACCGGCATTCCCGGGAACTCTTCAGCAATGAGAGCTTTCAGATCCACCTTCAGCACATCCTGCAGCACCAGCTTGAAGTTGTCCACCCCGGCCATGGTCTCAGCCAGCAGGGGCGGCAGACGCTCGTCCACCTCAATGGACACCACTTTGGCGGCGCGCTTAGCCAACTCCTTAGTCAGCACACCGATGCCGGGGCCGATCTCGATGACACCGTAGCGCTTGTCTACCCCGCTGGCATCCACGATCTTGGTGGGGATGCCCGGGTTGATGATAAAGTTCTGCCCAAAGCCCTTAGAGAGCGCAAAATCGTATTTTTCGCACAGGGCACGGATCACAGAAAGGTCGGTCAGTTCCGGCATAGGGTCAATTCCTTTCTCAGAAAAAGGCTGTTGCAGAACGCAGCAGCCTTTTTGGTGTTTATGGTTCAAATGCGCGGGGTTCACTCCGCTGCGCTTGCAGCCATCTCTGGCTCAGACGCGGCGGTCTCCCCTTCTGCATTCTCTGCGGGGGCGGTATCGTCTGCTGCCGCAGACGCGGCGGTACTGTCCGCTGCGGCGGCAGAGCTTGCGCCTGCCAGCGTGGTGGTGCCACTCAGCTGCTGGGCAGCGCTGACAGCGCGCTGCACCTGCGGGTCGGTCTGGGGAGTGTAGTCGTAGAAGTTCGTCGCTTCCTCTGTGCTCAAAGCGCGCTCCACATCCACCGTCAGGCCGGTGCCGTCAAAGCAGCTGCCATCGCCGCAGACCAGCTTTGCCACCGTGATGACCACGGCGCTGCCGTCCGACAGGCGCTGCGGGCTGCTTTGAATAGTGCCCTTGCCCATGGTGGTAGTACCCACCAGACGGGCACCGTTCATGGTGCGCAGGGTGGCTGCAAACAGCTCGGCTGCGCTGGCGGTGTTGCCGTTGACCAGACAGACCATCGGCAGGCTGACGGAGCTTTCGGCATCGCTGCTGCCGATGACGGTGCGATTGCCGTTTTTATCCTCGGCGTAGGCAACCGTGCCCTCCGGGGCGATCAGGTCGATGCAGCTGATGGCATCTTCCAGAATGCCGCCGCCGTTGTCCCGCAGGTCAAACACCAGACTGGCCGCGCCGTTTGCGGTCAGGGTGCGCAGGGCGTAGTCCAACTCGCTGGGTGTAGTGCCGTCGAACTGACGGATGTAGATATAGCCCACATTGTCCAGCAGCTGGTAATCCACGGTGGTGCTGGTGTAGCCGGAATGGGTCAGCTCAGCGGTTTTACTGGCCGCAGCGCTGTCCAGCCATGTCACGGTAACGGTAGTGCCGGCCTCGCCCTGCAAGGCTTTGTACACAGCATCTGCACCGGACAGGCTCTTGACATCGGTATCGCCCACGGTGGTAATGTAGTCGCCCACGGCGATGCCTGCTTCCTGTGCAGGAGAACCATCGTAGACACGGGTCACCTTGGCGTAACCGGTCTGGTCGATGCCAAGCTCCACGCCGATGCCCAAAATCTTGCCGCTCTGGATGTTCATCAGCTCGGTGTAGGCGTTGGCGGTGTAGTAGCGGGCGTACTTGTCGCCCGTGCCCAGCAGATAACCGGCGGTCAGGCGGTCGTACAGGGTGGTCTCGTCAATGGTGTAGTAATCGTTGCTGCGGACATAGCGGTCCACCTCAGCGATCTTGTTGTACATACTTTCCTTTTCTTTTACGCTGTTGACCGTGCTGTCGAACAGACGCATGGCGATGAGCATCGTGATGGAAAAGGTTACGGTCATGGCAAGGATCACGATAGTGACCGCCATACCTAAAGAAATTTTACGGTTCATGGTTTGTTTCCTCCGGTCAGAGCAGCAGCATCATAAGGATGCTGCCCAGCAGCGAGAGTACAAACACCCCTGCCAGAACCAGACAGCCGATGCGCAGCACGCGCTTGCGTTTTTGTTCGTTCATAGATCAACCAGACTCCTTGCGTTGCTTGTTAGTTGTGCGGGATGGGGATGCAGCTGCGGGGGTTCACGGCGTTAGCCTTGGAGCCGCCCTTCCACACCTCCAGATGCAGGTGGTTGCCAGTGGAATTACCGGTGGTGCCCACATAACCGATGAGTTCGCCCTGCTTCACATACTTGCCTGCACTGGTAGCCACCGAGCGCATGTGCGCGTACAGGGTGGTATAGGTATT
>CAKSZF010000043.1 GCA_934525405.1 uncultured Faecalibacterium sp. | reverse complement strand
GTGGAATCGGTGATGTACAGATCCCAGATCTGCTTGTAGTTGTCCAGATAGGTGCCCTTGATGGCGTCGGTGGAGCCGATGCCGTCTGCCTTGTACTCGTAGTAGATGGGCAGGTTTGCCAGATGGGTCTTGAAACGCCAGTCAGAAGAACCGTCCATACCGGCAGAGGTGAAAGCACCGTCCACGCCCAGCTCAGCCTTGCGTGCCTGAATGTCGTCAGCAACCTTCTTCAGGTCGGCAAAGCCCTTGATGTCCTCCTGCTTGTAACCAGCGGCGGTCAGCAGCTCCTTGTTGTAGATGATGCCGTAGGTCTCAATGACGTATGCAATGCTGGTAACAGCGTCGCCGTCCTTCAGAGCGAAGGAGTCGCTGGTCAGTTCGCCGTAGACCTGACTGCCGGACAGATCGTAGCAGTAATCCTTCCAGTTTGCCAGACCCACAGGGCCGTTCACCTGGAACAGGGTAGGAGCTTCGCTCTTCTCCATCTCGCTCATCAGGGTGGTCTCGTACTGGCCGGAAGCGGCGGTCACAACGGTCACGGGCACACCGGTCTCCTCGGTGTAAGCCTTAGCCAAATCCTGCCAAGCCTGATCCTGCTCGGGCTTGAAGTTCAGGTAGTAGACCTTGCCGTCTGCCTTTGCAGCGGTGCTGGAAGCAGCGGTAGAACTGGCAGCAGAGGAAGCGGTGCTGCTGGAAGAGCCGCCGCAGGCAGCCAGACCCAGAGCAGCGGCAGAAACGCCAGCGGCCTTCAGGAAGTTACGACGAGTGATCATCTTTTTCATAATAAGTTCTCCTTCTTATTAAAATTACAGATCAACTATATACTCTCCGTCCTTCGACGGAGGGAATACAAAATTTAAATGGCCCTTACGCTTTCGCCCTGCTGCAATTCCGGCTGCAAGGTCACGGTCTGGGCAGGGGAGCCATGCTCGATCTGCCGTACCAGCAGCTCGATGCTTTGCAGCGCGATCTGCTCGCTGGGCTGAACAATGGTGGTCATCACCGGCACGCAGTAGCGGGACATCGTGATGCCGTCAAAGCCGATCACCGAAACATCTTCCGGCACCCGAAACCCGGCACTTACCAGCGCCCGGATGGCACCAAAGGCGATGACGTCACTCATGGCGAACAGGGCGGTGAAATCTGCCCGGCGAGCCAGCAGGCTGTTCATGGCGTGGTAAGCGGACTCGAAATCGTAGTTGGACAGGCCGTACAGCTTGTCGTTGAACAGGATACCCGCATCCTCCATGGCCTGCTGTGCGCCCTGACGGCGCATCAGACTGGGGTAGCTGGTCACCGGACCGCCCAGAACGGCGATCTTGCGGTGTCCTTGCCGGATGAGGTAGTCCACAGCGGTATAGGCCGCTGCCCGGTCATCCACGCCTACCATGGAAAGGTTGGGAAAGTCCAACTCATCCGTGACCAGCGTGGTGAGTACCGAGGGAACATTGATACGGTCGAAGCCCCGCTGAAAGTTGGCCACGCTACCGCCTAGGAAAATGATGCCCTTGGGCTTGATCTCCCGCAGGATCTTTTCGGCGGCGTCGATCTCGTTGGCGTTCTCGTCCAGATAAGAGACGATGCCGTTGTACCCGTACAGGGTAGCGGCACGCTGGAGCTGCACCAGAAAATCGGAAAAGAAGATGTTCCGGGTGCCCTTTACCACAAACACAAGGCTGCGGGACTGCTGGATCTTCAGCTG
This sequence comes from uncultured Faecalibacterium sp., assembly GCA_934525405.1. Lineage (GTDB taxonomy): Bacteria > Bacillota > Clostridia > Oscillospirales > Ruminococcaceae > Faecalibacterium. Next base: position 10,825 of record CAKSZF010000043.1, on the reverse strand, counting down.
TCTGGCGTTGGTGTTGGGTACGAACCCGGCCTCCCGCATCACTTTCAGAACATGCTCCTTGGTCTCCGGACGGACATCCGGCCTATCGTTGATCACACGGGAGATGGTGCTGACGGAGCAGCCGCTGATCCGTGCGATATCCTTGATGGTCAGGTTTGCCATGTCGGCGGGCCTCGCTTTCTGAAAATGCTTCGGGAACGTTGTCGGGAACGTTCCCAGCGACATTAGTATGGCACATTCTGTATAAAAAATCAATAAGGTTAATTCAACTTTGTACAAGGTGTGCAATGAACTGCCCTGTGTTTGTGCAGTTTGATTTGCGGACAAAGCAGCAGAACTGAAAATACCGATAATTTCCGGTACAAGTCAGTAACAACCGGGACAATCGTACCGGTTTGTAACTTTTTGCGAAGAAAACGCCTTCCGGTACGCAGCTGAATGTGCTATACTATGTGAAAAAGAGAGGAGTGAAATGTTATGATCTTATCCTTGCAGGGCTGCATGGCAGTGGGAAAGACCACGGTGGCCCGCTATCTGGAACAGCACTGCCAGCAGGTACAGGTCTGCTTTGAGGACAACGCTGCCGTCCTTGCAGAGATAAAGCGGCGTGGGCTGAATAAGAACTGTTATGCGGACTATCTGGAAATCCAACGGCTTTTTTTGCGCAATGAGCTACGCCGCGGGCAGAAAGCAAAAAAATATCCCCACGCTGTGATGGATTTCGGCGCGGAGGAGATTGAGTTCTATACCTTGAACTACCCCAAAAGCAGGGGGCTGGAGTGGGAGATCGAAGCAATTCGGCAAGCCTTAGCACCGGAGCTTGCAGCAGTGCAGGCTTGTATGCCGGAGCATATTCTGTTTCTGGACGCTTCCGAATCCGTCCTGCGTGCCCGTAAAGCGGGAGATACCACCCGTTCCCGGGAATTCTTTGCGTATTACCTGAACCATCTTCTGCCGCTGAAACGGGAATGGTTCCGGGAAAAGAAAGACGTAACATTTCTTTCTACCGACGGGCTGACAGCTCGGCAGGTGGGGGAGAAGGCAAAACAGTGGTGTGAACAGTATATCTAACGCAAGCAAAAAAAGCGCTCTCACCTTGTCATCGGTGAGAGCGCTTTGCTGATTGCTGATTATTTTGATCGGGTTGGTTTTTTAAAGATTAGTCGCTGACGTAGGGCATCAGAGCAACGTGACGAGCACGCTTGATGGCGATGGTCAGTGCGCGCTGATGGTAAGCGCAGGTGCCGGTCACACGGCGGGGAATGATCTTTGCACGCTCAGAGACGTACTTACGCAGACGGGGCACGTCCTTGTAATCGATGGTGTCGATGCGATCGACACAGAAGCTGCAAACCTTCTTGCGGCCGCGACGCATGGGGCGTGCGGGGCGAGAGCCTTCGGTTCTTTCAAAAGCCATTGCTTATTACCTCCTATTGGATTTTTAACGGATGGACCGTTTCGTGTCAGAACGGCAGGTCATCGCTGTCATCAATGACGGCGAAGTCGTCTGCATTACCGGCAGAGTAGCTGGGAGCTGCCTCCACAGCAGCCGGGCGGGCAGGCGCTGCGTTCTGGTAGGACGGAGCGGCATTCTGATAGCCGTTTCCGTCACCTGCATTGCTGCTCTTGGGGCCTGCAAAGTTGATGTTGCTGGCAACCACTTCAACGGCAGTGCGGTTTGCGCCGGTCTTATCCTGATACTGACGGGACTGCAGACGGCCGTCCACAACGATCAGGGAACCTTTCTGGAAATAGCGGCAGACGAATTCGGCCTGCCGATCCCATGCAACCACATCGATCCAGTCTGCCACGCTCTGCCCATTGGCATCGCGGCGCCCGCGGTCGCAGGCAATGCGGAACGAAGCGACGTTCTTGCCGGTAGTGGTCTGACGCATTTCAGGGTCACGCGCAAGGCGACCCATGATAGCAACAACATTCAACATAGTACGGTTTCCCTTTCTGTCACAGAAGAATTACTCCTCGTGAGCAATGATCAGGCTGCGCATAACGCCTTCAGTGATCTTGTACACACGGTCCAGCTCAGCGGGGAAGCTGGGCTCGCTGGTGAAGTTGATCACGGTGTAGACGCCCTCTTCCTCGTCGTTGATGGGGTAGGCCAGACGGCGCTTGCCCCACTCGTCGATAGAATCGATCGTACCGTTAGCCTCGATCAGGGACTTGAACTTACCCACCAGAGCGGCGGAAGCCTCCTCATCGAGAGCGGCGCTGGTAATCAGCATGGTTTCGTACTTTGCCATTTTTGTAGCACCTCCTTTTGGACTTGAGGGCCCTGCGGATCTGCAAGGCCAAGGGTACACAGGCAGCGGCATCGCAGCCTGTGTGGCGTGTCTGTTCAGACAGCAACTTATTATAGCAAGCTTCTTTGCTTCTGTCAAGCTTTTTTTGACAAAAAGAACGATAAAAAATGTTTTGCATTTTTTGGTCAAAAGGACTATAATGTAAACGATTTCCCTGCAATATGGCAGGGCCGGGGCTCCGGCAGTGGCAGGGAAGCGGGAAAATTAAAGGAGGATAATCCATGTATTCGTTGTTTCGAGATCTGGCAATCATCATCTTAAGCGCGAAATTCTTTGGACTGGTGGCGCGCAAGTGCAAGGCTCCGCAGGTGGTGGGCGAGATCATCGCCGGTCTGCTTATCGGCCCCTGCGTGCTGAACCTGGTGCAGATCAGCGACTCCATCTCCGTCTTTGCAGAGATCGGCGTTGTGATGCTCATGTTCACCACCGGCCTCGGCACCAACCTGAAAGAGCTGATCAAGGCCGGGCCTATCGCCACCCTGATTGCTACCGTTGGTGTGGCTGTGCCTTTGGTGGGCGGCACCTTATTATATGGTGCGTTCTACGGCTTTGCCGCAGTTGGCAGCCCGGAGTTCTATCGCGCGCTGTTTATCGGCACCATCATGACCGCTACCAGTGTGTCCATCACGGTGGCTACCTTGCAGGAGCTTGGACACCTGAAGAGCTTTCTGGGCACTACCATCGTCAGTGCCGCTGTTATTGATGATGTCATCGGCATTGTAGTGCTTACCTGTGTGCTGGGTGCCAGCAGCGGCACCGGTACGGGTCTGGGCAAGGTGCTGTTCAACACCCTGCTGTTCTTTGCCACCGCACTGGGCGTTGGCCTTGTGGTGCACTACGCCATGAAATGGCTGGATCAGCGCAACCCCCACACCCAGCGTATTACTATCGTAAGTATGGCTTTCTGCTTTGCCATGGCCTACATCGCAGAGGAATACTTCGGTATCGCCGATATCACCGGCGCATACATTGCAGGCATCGTGCTGTGCACCATGGATGATGCGCCCTATGTAGAGCGCCGGGTGGATATCAGCAACTATGTTATCTTTGCGCCGATCTTCTTTGCCTCCATCGGCCTCAAGACCGACATCAGCGGCCTGACCCCGGAGATTTTACTGTTCTGCGTCTGCTTCGTGGTGGTGGCACTGATCACCAAGATCATCGGCTGCGGTCTGGCTGCAAAGATCTGCCGCTTCAACTGGGACGATTCCCTGAAGGTCGGTGTCGGTATGATGACCCGCGGCGAGGTGGCGCTGATCGTGGCACAGAAGGGCTTGGCTATCGGCGTAGTAGACCCGGTCTACTTTACCGCTGTGATCCTGCTGATCGTGGTGTCCAGCGTGACTACCCCGCTGGCACTCAAGGCCATGTTTACCAAGCACCCGCCCGTGCCGCATCCCAGTCAGGCAAACTAAATCAGGAATTTGATTTTCATATTTGGGGTTCAGAAAGGCCTGCGGGCGTTTCTGAACCCCTTTTTTATCTGAATATAGGCAAAAAACGGGGCCGCTGCACATAATTTCGTGCAACAGCCCCGTTTTTATTATTTACGCAGCGTCTTTACAGCGTTTTGCAGAACTCCTTCAGGTAGGCGCGGAACTCCTCGCCGATCTCAGGGTGCTGCAATGCCAGCTCTACCTGCGCCTCCACGACCTTGAGCTTGTTGCCCATATCGTAGTGCTTACCGGTAAACTCCACAGCGGTCATACCGCCGCGGGTGCGGGCATACTCTGCCATGGCATCGGTCAGCTGGATCTCGCCACCGGCACCGGGCTTGGTGTTGGCAAGGATCTCGTAAATCTCCGGGGTCAGCAGCACGCGGCCCAGAATGGAATAGTTGCTGAACTCCTGCCCCTTCTTGGGCTTCTCGATCATATCGTCCACAAAGAAGTAGTTGTCGTGGATGGGAGTGGTCTTTAAGCTGCAATAGCGGCTCACGTCCTCCCAAGGCACGGCAGATACACCGGCGACCGGACGGCCGAACTCCTCGTAGGCACGGATCAGCTGGGCGCAGACCGGATCCTCGCCCCAGATCACGTCATCGCCGTAGATGACCACAAAGGGATCATCGCCGGTAAAGGCCTTGGCGGTGTTGACTGCGTGGCCCAGACCCAGCGTCTCCTTCTGGCGCACGAACAGGATGTTGGCCAGATTGGCAATGCCCAAGCACTCCTCCAGCATCTTTTCCTTGCCGGGCTTTGCCAGCTTTTCTTCCAGCTCGGGGCTGCGGTCAAAGTGATCCTCAATAATGCTCTGGTTGCGGCCCAGAATGATCAGGATATCGGTAATGCCGGAGCGAACGGCCTCTTCCACCAGATACTGGATGGCGGGCTTGTCCACGAGGGGCAACATGCCCTTGGGCATTGCCTTGGTAGCGGGCAGTACGCGGGTACCAAGACCCGCAGCCGGAATAACGGCTTTGGTGACTTTTTTCATAATGATTCTCCCATATTTTCATTTTATGCACGGCGAACCGCGCTTTTCAGCAGGATCCCCATCCTGCATGAAACATATTAAATAAAGGTGCCTACCAATGCATTCAGGTCCGGCCCCAGCAGCATGGAGCAAAGGCTGCCTACAACCATCAGCAGGATAAATGCGCCAATGCAGGCTGCAATGCTGACACCGCCCTGTGCGTTCAGCACGGCGCGACGTTGCTCCGGGTCCGGGAACTCGGCACGGATGCGGCGGATGCGTGCTGCTGCGCTGCGGCGGTAGAGCCACTTGCCATACAGCCCCCGTACCAGCATCAGCGCAAAGCTGAGGAGGGACATGATGCGGCTCAGCACCACCAATGTGGTGGCACTGATCCCGGCGGTCAGCGGGCTGCCGGTGGTCTGCATCATACTGATTAGAGTAGGGACGAACAGCAGCAGCTCTGCGGCCAGAAATCCGAAGGCCGGTTTCCACGCCTTGCGATAGAAAAAGTAGAACGGGCCGAACAACAGCGCCGAAAAGCTCATGGAAATCTTGGAGTGGCGCAGCTGCATCTGGCTGTAATCATTCAGGTAGACCGGCGCGGCCGTGCCGATAAAATCCACCCAGTCCTGATAAGGTACGCCGTCGATCAGTTCATCCTTGCCAAAGGCGGCGCGCACGTTGCGGTGCACCGGGTCAACGACCTTTTCGGTAAAGTTCCGGTACATTTCGTCCCGGTACATCCCGCTGTAATCGAAATCCCGGTTCTGCTCGGCGCTGGCGGCAGCGCGGTCGTTGGGCTGTTCTGCGCTCTCAGGGGGCAGGGCAGCGCCGCAGCAGCGGCAGACACTTTCGCTGCGCAGGGTGCGCTCTCCACAGGTGGGGCAGGTGCGCAGCTGTGCATCCTGATAAGGGAACTTCCACTCATAGCCTGCGCCATGGGCAGGGGCATGGATGCACAGACCCATTTTCTCGTAACAGGTGCGGTGATAGGGTGCACCGCAGTCCGGGCAGACCACGATGTCGTCCTGAAGGGTCAGCGGTTTGCCGCAGCCCTCACAGGGACAGCCATAATATTTCGGCATGATATCCTCCTGTGAAATCGATCATACTGGTATTATACTCCCCCGGGAATGAAAAGAAAAGGTGAAAATCTTCAAAATTCCGGCAAGATAGTATTTTTCCTCTTTACTTTATCACAGATTCTCGGTATACTAATGAAGTATCTGTGTATAAACTGTGTCTTTTGGCAGGGCAGAAAATGTGCGCTGCGCGTGCGTTTTGCATCCTGCCGGGGATGTTATCTGCTATGATGGAAACCCTTGAACGAGAGGAACTTAGAGAATGATCACGACTGATGAACTGAAAGTGCAGCTGGCCGAGCACGCCAAGGCCGTTAAGGACTTGGAGGAAGCACTGGCCATTGAAGCAAGCCGCAAGCGCGTGCAGGAGCTGGAGCACACCATGTCCCGCCCCGGCTTTTACGATGATGCAGAGCTGAGCAAAAAGGTGTTTGACGAGGTCGGCGACCTGAAGGGCAAGCTGAACCGCTTTGAAAAGCTGCAGGGCCTGTACGATGACGCCGAGACCATGCTGGAAATGCTGGACGAGGAGTACGACCCCGCCATGATCCCCGAGGCCGAGGAGGCCGTGAACACCGTGGGCAAGGCTGTGGAGGAACTGCAGCTGATGACCATGCTGAACGGCGAGTACGACCACAGCAACGCCATCCTTACCTTCCACGCAGGCACCGGCGGCACCGAGGCACAGGACTGGGCCGAGATGCTGTATCGTATGTATAATAAGTGGGCACAGGCACACGGCATGACCGTGGAGGTGCTGGATTATCAGGACGGCGACGAAGCCGGTCTGAAGAGCGCTTCCATGATGGTCAAGGGTGCCAACGCCTACGGTCTGCTCAAGAGCGAGAACGGCGTGCACCGTCTGGTGCGTGTCTCTCCCTTTGACGCCAACGCCCGCCGCCAGACCAGCTTTGCCTCTCTGGAAGTTATGCCCGAACTGGACAACACCATTCAGGTGGACATCCGCCCCGAGGATATCGAGATGCAGGTGTACCGCTCCTCCGGCGCCGGCGGCCAGCACATCAATAAGACCTCTTCCGCTGTCCGTCTGATCCACAAGCCCACCGGCGTCGTGGTCAGCTGCCAGACCCAGCGCAGCCAGTTCCAGAACCGTGACTACGCTATGGAAATGCTGAAGGCGAAGCTGTACCAGATCGCCAAGCAGCAGCACATGGATAAGATCGACGACATCAAGGGCGTGCAGAACGAGATCGCTTGGGGTCATCAGATCCGCAGCTATGTGTTCATGCCCTACACCATGGTCAAGGATCACCGCACCAACTACGAGACCGGCAACGTGGATGCCGTGATGGATGGCGATATCGATGAGTTCATTTTCGCCTACCTCAAAGCCGCCAGCCGCGGCGAGCTGCAGGACGCATAAGCGCCTGTCCCTGTAAAACCATAACCGCACCTGTGTCCATTTTTGGATGCGGGTGCGGTTTTTTCGTCCTTTTCTGCGCATACTAACCCCGAAAAATGCGCAGGGAGGCCGTAAAATGTCCAAGCACAGCATCGTCAGATGGATAAAGATGATAGGTGTTTATCTGCTGGTAGCCGCCGTGGCGGCGCTGGGCTGGCTTTGGTGCGCCCTGCCGGAGGAGGTCTATCTGGAGCCGGAGCAGTCCCTTGCGCTGCCCCGCTTTAGTTGGGTGGAGCCGCTGCGCGGACACGGCAGCCGCAATGTGGCCAGCACCCGGGCAGTGGGCAGTTATCAGACCACGCTGGCGCTGGGCGGCTGGCTGCCGGTCAAGACCATCCGCGCCACCGTGATGCAGCGCCCCACGGTCATGGTGTGCGGCACGCCCTTTGGGGTGAAGATGTTCTCGGAGGGGGCGCTTGTGGTGGGCTTTTCCGAGGTGCACACCGCTGCCGGTACGGGGAATCCCGCAAAGCAGGCGGGGCTGCGGCTGGGTGACCGAGTCATCCGCATGGGAAGCACCGTCACCGAGACCAATGAGCAGGTCCATGCCGCGCTGGAAGCCGCTGCCGGTGCGGCGGTGGAGGTGGTCTACGTCCGCAAGGGCGAGCAGCGGCAGACCACCCTTTTGCCGGTGTGGGATACCCAGAACGCCCAGTGGCGGGCGGGGATGTGGGTGCGGGATTCCTCTGCCGGGGTGGGCACCCTGACCTTTGTAGATGCGCAGGCCGGGGTGTTTGCCGGACTGGGACACCCCATCAGCGACAGCGACACCGGTGAGCAGGTCGCCTTGCGCAGCGGCGAGATTGTGGCCTGCCAGATCGTTGGCTGCACCGGCGGTACCGCCGGAAGCCCCGGGGAGCTGAAGGGCAAATTTATCAGCGACCACGCCATTGGCAGAATTTGTATCAACGGCGAAAACGGCGTCTACGGCACGGTAAGCACCGCCATTGCCGGGCAGCAGACAGAGCTTGCCTTTGCGCAGGAGGTGCTGCCCGGTGCGGCAGAGATCCTGACTACTACCAGCGGCGAAACGCCCCGCAGCTACCGTGTCTATATAGAAAAGGTGAACGACGCCGACCCGCGTCGCAACATGGTGCTGCGCGTCACCGACCCGGCACTGCTGGCGCAGACCGGCGGCATCGTGCAGGGAATGAGCGGCAGCCCCATCCTGCAAAACGGGCGGCTGGTGGGTGCAGTGACCCATGTGCTGGTCAACGACCCGACACGAGGCTACGGCATTTTTGCACAAACCATGCTGGAACAGGCACATTCCGTGCCCGGAACGGACGTAGCAGCATAAAAAAGTATGACATTCGAGCGGAATTACCATAATTTCCCAAAATAAACCGTTGAACTATCTGGAAAATTATGGTAAAATCCATGGTGTTAAGGGAACTGCACACATTGGAGGAAACAACCATGGATAAAGTGAGATTCTTGATGTCGGATACCGGTGCTCAGATCACAGAAGCCTGCCGTGAGGCGCTGGAGCAAAAGGGCGTGGAAGTGACCGTTGTGGAAAAGGATGGAAACAAGGTTTTGCAGAAGATGCTGGCGGTTCGCCCGCAGGTAGTGCTGTTGGACGCCTTTATGCCCGGGCTGGACGCGCTGGCGGTCAAGCAGCGCTACAACGCCGCAGGCGAGCGCCACACCTCGTTTTTTGTCACCGGCGCGTTCCAGAGCGAGGAAATGGTACAGGAACTGCTGGACGAAGGCTTTGCCTACTATTTCGTCAAGCCCTTTGATGAGAGCGTCCTTGCCGCCCGGGTGCTCAAGGCAGCCAGCGGACAGGAAAAGCACCTGCTCCACACCAGTGTGGATAGCGACGAGCTGACTGTCACCGAAATATTGCACCAGATCGGCGTCCCCGCCCACATCAAAGGCTACCAGTTCCTGCGGGATGCCATCCTGCTCACCATGAACGAGCCGGAGTACATCAACGCCGTGACCAAGCGCCTGTACCCGGAAATCGCCAAGAAAAACGGCACTACCGCCAGCCGCGTGGAGCGCGCCATCCGCCATGCCATCGAGGTGGCATGGGATAGGGGAGATGTGGACACCCTCAACAGCTACTTTGGCTACACCATCCATAACCTGCGGGGCAAGCCCACCAACTCGGAGTTCATCGCGATGATAGCTGACAAGATGCGGCTGGATAAACGGCAAAGGGTGGGGTAAACAGCCAATATAAACAGGGATGGACATACAATTATAAAAAAGTATAGGATAACGCGAGGCTTCATCTGAAAAGGTGGAGCCTTTTCTCTTTGCATTTTTCCTTCCATCTGGTACAATGATGCAGAAGGGAAGTGACAAAATGCCGGAAGTGGATGTGATCCGTGCGCAGCTGGTTGCGCTGCAAGATAAGGAATATCAGGTTTTTTACAGCCGCCTGATGCCCACCCTGCCACCGGAAACGGTGATCGGGGTGCGGGTGCCGCTGCTGCGTAAGCTGGCAAAACAGCTGGCAGATACCCCGGAAGCGGAGGTATTTCTGCAAGAACTACCGCATTTTTATTATGAAGAAAACGCGCTCCACGCCTTTCTGCTGGAGTCTGTCCGGGATTTCGGCACAGCGCTGGCGGCCACCGAGCGCTTTTTGCCCTATGTGGATAACTGGGCAGTCTGCGACAGCTTCAGCCCCAAGGTGTTTGCACAGCATAAGCCGGAGCTGCTGCCTGTTATCCGGCGTTGGCTGGGCTCTGACCAAGCGTATACCGTGCGTTACGGGATCGGGATGCTGATGCGGTATTATCTGGACGACGCCTTCCGGTCTGAATATCTGGCTTGGGTGGCGGCGGTGCACAGCGAGGAATACTATGTCAATATGATGCGGGCGTGGTATTTTGCCACTGCACTGGCAAAGCAGCCCGCAGCGGCACTGCCGTGGCTGACCGAAAAGCGGCTGGACGTGTGGACGCACAACAAGACCATCCAGAAAGCAGTGGAAAGCTACCGCATTCCCCCGGAACAAAAGCAGGCTTTGCGGGCGCTGCGCATTCGTTCACAAAAGCTTTGCGAAGAACGGCGCGTTTGACTGTTTACTTTACGGGAATTTTATTGTAAAATATAGTATAGTAAAAATGCCGGGGCTATCCGGCGAAAGATAAAATAGGTGGTGTTTGGATTATGGCATTGAAATATAAGCGTATCCTTTTAAAGATCAGCGGCGAAGCGCTGGGCGGCGAAAAGGGCATGGGCTTTGACGAGCCCACCATGGACGCTATTTGCGGCGGCGTGAAAAAGGCACACGAGCTTGGTGTGCAGATCGGCATCGTTGTGGGCGGCGGCAACTTCTGGCGCGGCCGCTCCAGCGGTAAAATGGAGCGCACGCTGGCCGATAAGATCGGTATGCTGGCTACGGTGATGAACGCACTGGCCGTCTCTGATAAGCTGGAGCAGCTGGGCGTGCCCACCGAGGTGTTCACCTCGATCACCATGCCGCAAGTGGCCCCTGCCTTTACCCGCAAGGACGCTCTGCGCGCCATGGATGAGGGCAAGATCGCAGTGTTCGGCGGCGGCACCGGCAACCCCTTCTTCTCTACCGATACGGCTACCGCGCTGCGCGCCGTGGAGGTGAGCGC
>CAKSZF010000042.1 GCA_934525405.1 uncultured Faecalibacterium sp. | reverse complement strand
TCCTCGGTGGAGAGCACCTACGACAGTGCCGTCTCCTCGGTGGTCAGCGAGATGCGCAGCATCCTGCGGGAGTATAATCAGCCCGAGACCGTAGCCGATCAGGCATGGAGTTACTATCAGTCTGCCAAGAGCAGCATGATCCACAGCCTTGGCGGCTGATTCAGCTTAATAATGCATCCGCGAGGCCCTGTGCTGCCAGATATCCGGCGTACAGGGCCTCATTTAAGTTGTTGCCGTGCCCGCCGATCTCGATCAGCAGACTGCCGGTAGTCAGGTCCTGATTATAGAACCGGTAGCTGAACAGCACCGGGCGGGTAAATCCGGGGTATTTTGCCTCCATGCTGCGCTCCCACGCAGCGGCAAAACGAAGGTTCTGCCGCCATGCGGGCAGCTGCACGCTGGTGCCGTTGTCGCACCCGCAGATGATCATCACCTGCGCCGCCTGCCGCCCGTCTACGGTGCACACCGGGGCGCAGCGGGTGCCGTTTTCCCGCTCGATGGCGTCGCGATGGACGTCCAGCACCACCTTGATGCTGGGGTACTGCGCCAGATACTGCTGCACCACCGCCCGGCTGTTGGCATAGCTGCCGGTGTAGCTGGGGTAGTCGTTCAGGGTCTCATCGTGCAGGGTGCAGATGCCCGCCGCGTTGAGGGTATCCGCCATCACCCGCCCCACCGCGCACATATTGATGCTGCGGTCGGTGCTGCGGGCACCGTCCCCGGGGGTGAACCACAGCCCGGCAGAAAGGCGGTAGTCCTCGGTAGCGTGGGTGTGCATGATGAGCACCTGCGGCGCGGCGCTGTCTTTCTCGATAGCAAAGGGCAGGGGCTGCGCCGCCTCGGCGGCAATATCTGCCGCCGTCTGCCGGGTGTTATTCTTGATGCTGCCCGCGCCGCAGGGAATGTACTTTTCGCCGCTGCCCTGCCCGAACTGCTGCTCTGTCACCGTACCCGCATCGGCAGGGCGGGCTTCGTCCGGCTGCAAGGCCACAAGATACTGCTCCACCCCGGTCTGTACCGGAGCGGCAGCCTCCTGCGCCGGAGAGGGCGCGGATGCAGCCTCCGGCGCGCTTTCTGCAGCCGCAGCCGCCCGGCTCTCCACCGTCTGCTGCCCCAGATGCAGCAAAGTCTGCGCCGCAGGCACCGGCGCTGCCAGAAAGGCCGCCAGCACCAGCGCGGCGCTGCGGGCAAAGATGCACAGGGCTGCAAACAGCACCGCAGCCTGCAAAAAGGGCACTGCCCTGCTCTGCCCCGCAGGCAGACGCCAAGGCTCTCTGCTGCGCATGGCAAGACCTCCTTTCTTCACCCCGTCAGCCAGCAGAGCTGCTGCACGGTAAGGCGGGGCTGCAGGGCGCGGTTGACCGCACCTGCCAGCAGCGCCGCGCCGTGGGCAATGACGCTGTCCAGCGCGCGGGGGGTGACCACAAGGTCTGCCCCTTCCTGCGCCTGCATCAGGGTGGGGATGCCCGCCGCCACCACCGGCACGCCTAAGGTGTCCCGGGTCAGGTGGCGGGTGTGGTCGGCCTGCGCCGGGTAGAGCCCCGAGTCCGAAAACTGCACCGTGCGCCCCAGCCGCTGCCCCTCGGCGGAGCAGAGACTGTCCACGCAGACCACCGCCGCCGGGCGCAGCTGCCCCACCAGCGCCGCCGCCAGCTGCTGAAGCGACAACCCGGTGGCTGCCGCCACCCCGGGCGCAACGGCTGCTACCGGGCGCAGGCCCCGCACCGGTGGGACAGCGCCCGCGCCCATGGTGACAAGGATGCGCTGCACCGTGCGCGGGCCAAGGGCATCGGCGGTAATGCGGCGGTTGCCCACCCCCAGCACCAGCACCAGCCCTTCCGGCGGCAGCAGGGCGCGCAGCTCCCGGGCGCACACCTCGATGACGGCGGCGTCCCGCTCGTCCAGCACGCTGACGCTGGGCATTTCCAGCGTGACATACCTGCCCCGGGGGCGGCTGAGCCCCTCGCGGGCGATCTCCACCCTGGTCACCGTGACCCCGCCGTGGCGGGCGGTGGCCAGCCGCACCCCTGCGGGCAGCGGCTGCGCTGCTGCCGAAAACAGCTCGTCGGCCATATCCGTAGTACGCATTTTCCACACTCTCCGTTCCTTTTTGGGGCAAAAGCCCGCCTTATTGCCGGAAAGTATGGGAAAAATAAAACTTTTCCAAACAAAAATCAAAAAAACGCTTGCGCTGGTACGCGAAATATGGTATCATAGGGTGCGCTGTTATAGGTAGCCAAGGAGGTGGAACGAATGCCTAACATCAAATCTCAGAAGGACCGCGTCGTGCAGGCTGCTGCAGAGCAGGCTCACAACAAGGCCATTAAGACCAACCTGAAAACAGTCGTCAAGAAGGCAGACGCTGCCATCGATGCGAATGCCGCTGACAAGGACGCAACCGTCCTGGCTGCTGTTTCCGCGATCGACAAGGCTCGCGCTAAGGGTGTCATCAAGAAGAACACCGCCAGCCGCAAGATCAGCCGTATGGCAAAGCGTGCTAACAAGAACGCTTGATCGCGCAGTTTGATTGACGAACAAAACCTCTGTACCGGGTACCCGGTACAGGGGTTTTTGTTTTTTCCGGGGCTATGCCCCGCACAGCGCGGCAAGGCTCTGCCGCTGCACCGGCTCCAGCAGCTGCTCCGGCGGCAGGGGCTGCGGCGGCACCGCCACCCACCACACCGCCCACGCGGCGGGCACCAGCATCGCCAGCGCAAGTCCCGGGTACAAAAGTGCGGGTTCGTGCAGCCACGGACTGCCGGGCGGCAGCACCAGCGCTGTGCACAGGCACAGCGCCGCCCACAGCTCCCACAATATGGTCTGTCCGCTGTGTTTCATCCGCCTCACCTCCGTTTTGCTCCCAGTTTACCAGCCGACGGGTGCAAAATATAGCGAAGCAGCGCGGACAAAACAGCTTAGTTCTGGTCGTGGCTTTTGCCCACAAGGCTGCACACCACGCCGCAGACAAGGCTTGCGGTGACGCCCGCAGAAGCAGCGGTCAACCCGCCGGTCAGGATGCCGACAGCGCCCTTTTCCGCCACGGCGGTGCGAACCCCCTTTGCCAGCAGATGCCCGAAGCCCAGCAGGGGCACGCTTGCCCCCGCACCAGCAAACTCTGCCAGCGGCGCATACAGCCCTACCGCCGAGAGCACCACCCCCGCCACCACATAGCCGGTCAGGATGCGTGCCGGGGTCAGCTTTGTCAGGTCGATGAGCAGCTGCCCCACCGCGCAGATAGCGCCGCCCACTAGAAACGCCCACAGATAGTTCATTTCAGTTCTCCTTTTCCGGCGCGGTCAGCTCTACCAGATGTGCCACCGCCGGGATGCTCTCCTTCTGCAAAAAGGTAGTCTGGCTCATCAGTGCCCCGGTGGCGATGAACAGCACCCGGCGGCTGCCGCGGCGCAGAAGCTTTGGCAGGATATGCCCGCAGAGCACGGCGGCGCAGCAGCCCGCGCCCGAACCGCCGCTTTTTACCCGCTGTTCCCCGGCATCGTAAAGCAGGCAGCCGCAGTCCGCGTGGTTTTTCAGCAGCAGCCCCTCTGCCGCCAGCAGCTCCCGCAGCATCTGACTGCCCACCAGCCCAAGGTCGCCGGTATAGATGCAGTCAAAATCCCGCAGTTCGGCGTGGGTATCCGTCAGATAATGCAGCAGCGTGGCAGCGGCTGCCGGTGCCATAGCTGCGCCCATGTTGTTGATATCCTTGATGTTATAGTCCTGTACCCGCCCAAGGGTGGCGGCGGCAATGCCCACCCCCTGCCCTGCCGGACGCAGCAGGCAGCACCCGGCGGCGGTAGCCGTCCACTGTGCCGTGGGGGTGCGCACTGCGCCGTAGCTCAGCGGGGTGCGGAACTGACGCTCTGCCGCGCAGAAATGGCTGGAGGTCATAGCCAGCAGGTTCTGCGCCGCCCCACTGCTGCACAGCGCCGCGCCCAGCGCCAGCGCCTCGGCCATGGTGCTGCACGCCCCGAACAGCCCCGCAAAGGGCACGCCCAGCTCCCGCAGCGCGTAGCCGGAGGCGGTGCACTGCGCCTGCAAGTCCCCTGCCAGCGCAAGGTCCACCCGCTCTGCGGGCAGAGACGCTTTTTGCAGGCAGAGCCGCGCCGCCCGCAGCTGCAATTGCTTTTCGGCAGCCTCCCAGCTGCGCTGTCCCAGCCGGTTTTCGGTGGTCAGCTCGTCAAAGCCCGCCGCCAGCGGGCCCTCGCTCTCTTTTTTGCCGCCCACCGCCGCCTGTGCGGCGATGACCGGCGGGGTATGGAACAACAGGGTATCGCCCCGGCGCTCTGTCATAAAAAATTTCTCCTTTTCTGCAAAAAATGCCCCGGAACGTGCTATACTGGTGCTGTGGCGCTGCAATATCCGGCGGGGCTGTTCCGTATTATAAAGCAGAAGCTCCCAACAGCCAAAGCACCACACCGTACACCACCGCCGCCAGCGTGCCATACACGATGACCGGCCCGGCGATGAGGAACATCTTTGCTCCCGTGCCCGGCACCCGTCCCTCGGCTTTGAACTCGATGGCCGCACTGACCACCGCGTTGGCAAAGCCGGTGATGGGCACCAGCGATCCCGCCCCGGCCTTTGCCGCCAGCTTCTGGTACCAGCCCAGCGTGGTCAGCACCGCCGAGAGCAAAATCAGGGTGCAGCTGGTCAGAGTGCCCGCCGCCTCGGCGTCCGCGCCCTGCCGCAAAAACAGCTGCCGCAGCCCTTCGCCCAGCAGGCAGATACCGCCGCCCACGCAGAACGCCCAAAGGCAGTCTGCCAAAAGCGGCGAGTGCGGCCCCGCCTTCTGTACCCGTCGTGCATATTCCTGCGCTGTCATCTTCATCTTCCCGCGCCCCCTTTTGCGGATAGTCTGCCCGGGGCGGCGGGTGCTTATCCTTTTTTGTGAAAGAAGGTAGATGCTATGTATTCTTCCCATCACCATAAACATCACGCCCTGCGTCTGCTCTGCCTGACGGCGCTGGTCTGCTTTGCGGCGGGCGGCACCGCCTACGCCTGCACCCGCAAGACTGCGGTGCCGCAGCTGCCGGAGCAGCCCGCTGAAAGCCTTGTGCAGGCCGCAAGCACCCTGCCCGACACACCGGTGCAGCTGCCCGCCGAGAACGGCACGCAGCAGAGCACCCTTACCGCCGCACAGGCGCAGGCCATCCTGGACGACCCCCGCATGATCCTTGTGAGCCGCACCCACCCGATAACGGAGGACTATCCTGTCGAGACCAAGGAATGCGGCTCGGCCACCGCCATCAACAAGACTTTGCAGACCGATGCCGCCGATGCCTTTCTCTCCATGCAGGCCGCTGCCGCCAAGGACGGCGTGGATGTGCGGATGCAGAGCGGCTATCGCAGCGTCAGCTACCAGAAAAAGCTGTACGACAACAAGACCCAGTACTACCGCAACAAGGGTCTGAGCGAAGCCGCCGCCCGGGAAAAGGCGGCTACCATCGTCAACCCGCCGGGCTGTTCTGAGCACAACTGCGGCCTTGCCGCCGACCTGAACAGCCCGGAGCACACCGCTCTTGACACCGGCTTTGCCGACACCGCCGCCTTCCGCTGGCTGTGCGAGAACGCGGAGCAGTACGGCTTTATCCTGCGCTACCCCAAGGAAGCCGAAAGCGTGACCGGCATCACCTACGAGCCGTGGCACTGGCGCTATGTGGGGCCGGAAAACGCCGCCCTGCTCAACCGGAGCGGCCTGTGTCTGGAGGACGCAGTTACCGTTTTGCAGCGCATTGCCGCCGGGGAGACCGTGACCGGTTAAAATCCGATGAAAACTGCCGGAAAACCCTGTGGGGTGCGTTGCAATTTACCTGCTGTTATGGTAAGATAAATACAGTTTGCCCGTGTGCGCGGCGCAGCCCCGCACCCCGACAAACGAATTCAACAAAAGAAGGAATATTTTATGATAAACCGCACAAAACTCTCTGTGATCGCCGTCAGCGCCGTGCTGGCTGTTGCCCTGACCGGCTGCGGCGGCAGCGCTTCTTCCGCGGCTTCTTCTGTATCCAGCGCCTCCGCCTCTGCGCCGGTCTCCGATGCTGCTTCTCCGGCGGCGGATACCGCTGAAAACGGCACTGCCGAGCTGGACAGCGCCATGGAAGGTCTGCTGGCTGCCGACCCCATCTCCAACCAGTTCGAGATCACTGCCATGAATATCCAGTACGACTTCGGCCTGAAGGCCGAGGACGTTGCCAGCTACAAGGGCGTGAAGAGCAACGACAACGGCGATGCCGGCCTTGTGCTGGTGGTGGAGACCGCTTCCGGCAAGGCACAGGACGTGGTGACTGCGCTGGAAAGCTACAAGCAGGATCAGGTGGCTTTCTACGGCAACTACGCCGAGTTTGCACAGGCACAGAGCAACGTGGAAAACGCCATCATCTCCTCCAAGGGCGACCGTGTGGTCATGGTGATTGCCTCCAACGCGTGCACCGCAGACCTGAACAGTGCTGTGGACAGCGCCCTGAACAGCTGAATCTGACCTTCTGAGCCGGTGCCATCTGCGGCATCGGCTTTTTTCAGTAGAAAGCCCCTGATGAGGGGGATTTCTGCTGAAGCTGCGCCCTCATCCGTCATGCCGCTTTGCGTCATGCCACCTTCCCCCGGCCGGGGGAAGGCTGGATTTCCCTTTCATCCTGTGTAAAAAAGGAGGCTGACCCCTTGGTTTTCAGCACCATCATCTTCCTGTTCCGTTTTTTGCCCATCACGCTGGCGCTGTACTATCTTGCCCCCGCAAAACTGAAAAACACTGTGCTGTTTTTGTGCAGTCTGGTGTTCTACTGCTGGGGCGAAGTGCGCTTTTTCCCGGTCATGGTGGCGCTTATCCTCATCAACTACCTCAGCGGCCTTGCCATCGAGCATTTCGATGCAAAACCCGCGCTGCGCCGCTTCTTTCTGCTGGTGGCGCTCATTGGCAGCTTAGGGATGCTGTTCTACTTCAAGTACGCAAACTTTGTGCTGCGCAGCGCAAACGCCCTGCTGGGCACCGCCTTTGCCGAAATTCAGGGCATCGGCACGCTGCCGCTGGGCATCAGCTTCTACACCTTCCAGACCCTTTCCTACTCCATCGACGTCTACCGCCGGGATGTAAAAGCCGAGCGCAATATCATCGACTTCGGCG
Organism: uncultured Faecalibacterium sp.; assembly: GCA_934525405.1. Classification (GTDB taxonomy): domain Bacteria; phylum Bacillota; class Clostridia; order Oscillospirales; family Ruminococcaceae; genus Faecalibacterium. The sequence continues at coordinate 5,423 of CAKSZF010000042.1, read as the reverse complement.
CTTATGTGGTCATGTTCCCGCAGCTCATCGCGGGGCCTATCGTCAAGTACCGGGACGTCTCCGACCAGCTGCACGTTTACAAGCATCGCTATAACCTCAAGCAAATCGAAGAGGGCATGACCCTGTTCACCTTCGGTCTTGCCAAAAAGGTGCTGCTGGCGGACGCCGTAGGCGCATTGTGGACGGATATCATCGGAGTAGCCGACAGCCCTTCCACCACCTTTGTGGGTCTGGCAAACGCTTCCACCCCGCTGGTGTGGCTGGGCATCATCGCATACAGCTTACAGCTGTACTTCGATTTCTCCGGCTACTCCCTGATGGGCATCGGCATGGGCAAGATGCTGGGCTTCGACTTCCCTGCAAACTTCAACTACCCCTATATCTCCGCTTCCATCACCGAGTTCTGGCGGCGCTGGCACATGACCCTGTCCGGCTGGTTCCGCGAGTATGTGTATATCCCGCTGGGCGGCAACCGCAAGGGGCTCAAGCGGCAGATCTTGAACCTGTTCATCGTGGAGCTGCTCACCGGCATCTGGCACGGCGCGAACTGGAACTTTATCTGCTGGGGTCTTTACTACTTTGTGCTGCTGGCGGCCGAAAAGCTGTTCCTGCTGCCCTACCTGAAAAAGGGCAGGGTGTGGCCGCATCTCTACACCCTGTTCCTCGTGGTGGTAGGCTGGGCGATGTTCGTGGGCAACGACACCGGCGTGTCCTTCGGGCTGCTGTTCCAGAAACTTTTTATCCCCTCCGGCGGGGTGTCGCCACTGTATTTCCTGCGGAATTACGGCGTGCTGCTGGCGGTAAGCGTGGTGTGCTGCACCCCGCTGATCGAAAAGCTGTGGGATGTGCTGCGCAAGAACGCAGTCACCCGCTGCGCCGCCATCCTGACGCTGCTGGTGGTCTCCACCGCCTATGTGGTGGGCAGCACCAACAGCCCGTTCCTGTATTTTAACTTTTAAGGAGGCGGGAAGATGTCCAAACACGAAAAAAAGACCTCCTCCCTTTTGCATTACCCGGTGCTGGTGGTGTTCAGCCTGTTCTTTATCGGGCTGTTCGCGCTGGATATGGTCACCCCAGACCGCAGTTACAGCGAGCTGGAGAACACCACCCTGAGCCAGCGCCCGGCGCTGACCCAGTTCACCGCCAAGGGGCTGAACAGCTACTTTACCGCCTACACCAAATACGTCAAGGATCAGGTGGCGGGGCGTGACCAGTGGATTAGCCTGCAGAGCGTAGTGGAGACCACCCTGCTGCAAAAGCAGCAGAACGGCGGCATCCTGCTGGGCAAGGAGCACATGATGTTCCCCCGCACCTACGGGCTGCTTTCCAGCGAGGAGCGCACCCTGCCCAAAAACACCGCAGCACTCACCAGCCTGTGCCAGCGCTACCCGGGCAAGGTGAATGTGCTGCTGGCACCGGCTGCCAGCGATATCTACAAGGAGAACGTGCCCGCCAACGCCCCTCTGTTGGACGAGGACGGCTACCTTGACCAGCTTTCCGCTGCGGTGCAGGCGGCGGGCGGCAGCTTTGTGGACGTGCGCCAGACCCTTACCGCCCACAAGAGCGAATATATTTACTACCGCACCGACCACCACTGGACAAGCCTTGGCGCCTACTACGCTTACAGTCAGTTGTGCGATGCCCTTGGCCTGACCCCCTTTGACACCGCCGCCCACACTGCACTGACAGCCGACGGCTTTTACGGCACCCACTACGCCAAGGCACGCACATGGAACGCCGTGCCGGACGTGATCACCTACTACGACCTTGACAACACCCTGACGGTATGGAACGTGACGGCGGCAGGCCAGCCCACAGAGGGACAGACCACCGGCCTGTACGACACGGAGAAGCTTTCCGTCTACGACAAGTACGCTATGTTCCTGCACGGCAACAACGGTTTAAGCCGGGTGCAGGGCAATGGCAGCGGGCGCATCCTTGTCATCAAGGACAGCTATGCCAACTGCTTTGTGCCCTACCTGACCGCCAACTACGCCGACATTGACGTGGTGGATTTCCGCAACTACAACTACGGCTTGGACAAGCTGATCGCCGATAACAGCTACGACCAGATCCTTGTGCTGTACAATTTCGACAGCTTCAAGAGCGACCCCTACCTCTACCGCGCCGGGGTGACGGGGTAAAATAACCGAATACCGAAATTATTGCAGTCTATTTTCACAAATTTATTGAGATAATTTCATGCGTCCCGCCAGTTTTTGCACAGATGCACCAAAACCCCTTGATAAAATCCAACTACTGTTGTAGAATGGTGATATAGAGAACAATGCTCTATCAGCCTTTGGGTACAGACGCTGAGGGATCGGGATGCAATGCGGCATTTCCCTAAAAAAAGGAGTATTGAAGATGAATAAGATGAATTATCCCGCAGATTATGCGGTACTTTCCAGCGAAGAAATGACCTATACCACCGGCGGCGGCGCGGTAGATGGTGCTGTCGGCCTTGTCTCCACTGCCGCAACAGTCGTAGGCGCTGTGGTGTTGGCCTCCAGCTATATCTGGGGCATCAAACAGGCACGCACCTGGCTGCAGCAGGACGGCAACAAGGACGGTAACTTCTTTACCGTGATGGGTCGTGCCACCGATGCCATTGTTGCCGATATGGGCAAGTCTGCCGGCAACTTTGTGCGGGACGCCGTTTCCACTACGATGATAGTGGCACTGGCTCCCTTGAGCGCCATTCTGCTGATTGCGCGCTGACCCCCTTTATTCAGATAAAGCGGTGTGCGTTGGATACACCGTTTTGGATAGCTTTGTTTTAAAAGGAGTATTGTTATGGAAAAAATGATGATGCCCGCGTATTACAACGTCCTGTCCACTGAAGAGATGACCTACACCGAAGGCGGCGCCAATGCTACGATGTCCGAAGCATTGCTGTGCTGGCTGATTCCTCCGTATGGCTGGTTCAGAGGCGTGACCGCTGTCCGCGACTACCGCCGTAAGAACCCCACCACCTGGACCGAGAAGGGTCTGGATGCTCTGGCTGCCGATATGGAGAAGAGCACAGCTAATGCACTTCGTGACATCGCCTGCACCGCTTATGTGATCGGCGTTTCCGCTACCGGTGTCGGCCTGATCATCAACGCAGCGATCGTCCTGCTCTGACCCATCTTATCTCATAAGACTGGCTCGGAGTAGACCAAAGAACAAAGCAAGCGGAGGCGCTGCCCGAAAGGGCAGCGCCTCCGCTGTTTTTGTGGTTTCAAACGCAAAAAACGGCGGCACGTTCCGATGGAACGCGCCGCCGTTTGGTTTTTTTATAATACAATCAACCCGGGTATCGTGCCTTTTTTTCAGCAAGCGGTATCTCCAAAAAATGGTTTTACTGTATTGGGCGAAAGCCCGCTGCGCTGTGCTTTCTCCTGTTCGTAGGTCACACGGGTCGCTTCCTCCACAAAGGCTCTGACCTCCGGCGTTGCCGTAGACCATGTAACATTGAAACGGCGACAAATCTGATAAAACGTGCGATAAAACGCCTCCCGTTCCGGGTCACGCTGGAAATACTCTTTTGCATCCATCGAAAACACCTCACTTCAAATACGTCACAAAGATATTCATAGCCGCCTCGCCAGACAGTTCATAACGCGGCGCTCCGCCAAAACTCGGCAGTGGGCACGCGCCATAATCCCGGATATAGTGTTCTGCCAATTCCGGAACCTTTGCTTCAAATGTGACCGTCCCGCCACATCCATGATCGATCGACAGCTTGATACCGTAGGCAATCAAAACCCGTCCGATTCCCTGATATCTTTTGGAATGACCAACAATTGTCGGGTTGCTTTCCGGCTGGCTTTCAATATAGGTGATGTGCACCATCACATCATTTTCCAGTATTTCATACGCTGCCAGTGCAACCAATTCGCCATCCGTTGTTTTTAACGCATACTTTTCAAAAGCATCCTTCTGGATATAGGCAGACATCCAACTCGTCTGCCATACAGGCTCTTTTTCCGTCTGTGCCGCATCTGCTTTTTTCATGCGTGTGATCCTCACACCTATTTTCTGTTCATCATCTGTTTTCAGAATAAACGGTATAAACCTTGCCATATAAACCTCTTTCCCAAATGCGACGTCCCGAATCATCAGTTATATTATACTCGATTCTGTGTAGATTTTCAACAAAAACAAAAATCCCCTGAACTGCTGTTCCCGGCAGCTCAGGGGATTTCATACCTTATGCGTTGAACATATCCTTCAGCTTTTTGAAGAAGCCCTTACGCTTTTCGTAGTTTTCTTCCTTCAACGTGCCCTCAAATTTCTTCAGGGCATCGCGCTGCGCCTTGCTCAGCTTTTTGGGAATCTCCACCTCGCACTTGACATACATATCGCCGCGGCCACGGCCGTTCAGGTACTGGATGCCCTTGCCGCGCAGGCGGAAGGTGGTGCCGCTCTGGGTGCCCTCGGGCACGGTGTACTCCACCTTGCCGTCAATGGAGGGCACGGTGACGCTGTCGCCCAGCACAGCCTGACTGTAAGTGATGGGCACGGTGACCCACACATCGTAGCCGTCGCGCTGGAACACCTCGCTGGGGCGCACGGTGACCATGACGATGACATCACCGGCGGGGCCGCCGTTGGTACCGGCATCGCCCATGCCGCGCAGTGCAAAGCTCTGGTCGTCGTCGATGCCCATGGGGATGGACACCTCCAGCGTCTTTTTGGTAGCCACCTTGCCGCTGCCGTGGCAGACCTTGCAGGGGTTCTTTACCAGCTTGCCCTTGCCGCCGCAGCGGGAGCAGGGCTGCTGGGTCTGCATCACGCCAAAGGGGGTGCGCTGCTGGCGGATGACAAAGCCGCGTCCGCCGCAATCCGGGCAGGTCTCGGGGCTGCTGCCGGCGGCACAGCCGGAGCCGTGGCACTCGGTGCACTCCTGCTGACGGGTGATGGTGATGTTCTTCTTGCAGCCGTGCACGGCCTCGTCAAAACTCAGGGTGATGCGCACCCGGATGTCCTGACCCTTGCGGGGGGCGTTGGGGTTTGCCTGACGGGACGAGCCGCCGAAGCCGCCAAAGCCGCCGCCGAAGATATCGCCAAAGATGTCGCCCAGATCCACACCGTCGCCGCCAAAACCGCCAAAGCCGCCGGGGCCGCCGCCGTTCTGTGCTGCATAAGTGGGGTCAACACCGGCAAAGCCGTACTGGTCGTACAGCTGGCGCTTTTTCGGGTCCGAAAGCACCTCGTTTGCCTCGTTGATCTCCTTGAACTTTGCCTCGGCGTCCTTATCGCCGGGGTTATAGTCCGGGTGGTACTTCATGGCAAGCTTGCGGTATGCCTTTTTGATCTCGGCATCGCTTGCGCCCTTGGATACCCCCAGCACTTCGTAATAATCACGCTTTTCCTGTGCCATATCCACTCACCTCTCCGGGAACGCCCTCCCCGGGTAACGCCCCGGTCGGTTCCTC
>CAKSZF010000041.1 GCA_934525405.1 uncultured Faecalibacterium sp. | reverse complement strand
ACGCCGCCCACAAAACCGGCAATGATGCCCACGAACACGCCCATGTTCAGCGCCGGTGCGCCCAGCACGGAGGTGAAGTAGCCGTTGACGGCGATCTCCTGCCCGAACAGGGTGTGGGTCACGGCGTTGGGGTCTGCCAGCATGGCGCTGGTCACGCCGAAGATGTTGCCGGTGATCACGTTGATGAGGGCGAACGCCAGCACGGCGGCAAAGGCACCGCCTGCACGCTCCTTTGCCCAGCTGCCGCCGATGGCGACAGCGAACAGGATGTGCAGGTTATTGATGACCGCCCAGCCGATGTTCTCCATCGTGGTGCCGATGGTCATGACCGCTGCGATATCGCCGCCGCCCATCTGCACCAGCTTGCCCAGACTGATCATCAGACCGGCAGCCGGCATGACGGCGATGACCGTCATCAGCACCTTGCCCAGCTTCTGTAAGAAGTCGAAGTTGATGAGCCCCTTTTTGCCCGGAGCCGCTTTTGTTGTTGCCATGATGTTCCTCCTTATTCCCTTTTTGCATCGTTTTGTGCAAGCATTGCATTGCGTTTGCACTACTTTACGCAACAAGAATAATCCAACTCTGCAATTTTTACAAGAGTTTTTTGAAGCGAAAATAATATTTCTATGTTTTGCACAAGCGGATGCACGCTTATTTGTGGAAATTGTCGAAGGTACGCAAGCTCAGTGTTGCACGGTTTACGCAATCCCGTGCGCAAACATTGACATTGCGTGCAAACGGCTTTACAATAGAACTACTATATCAGGGAGGAACAGACTATGGCAGTTACCATCAAGGATGTCGCAGCGGCAGCGGGGGTCTCGCCCTCCACGGTGTCCCGCACCTGCAAGGACAGCCCTTCCATCAGCCGGGAGACCAAGGAGCGGGTGCGCCGCATCATGGCACAGCTGGGCTACGAGCCGAATTTTGAGGCCGAGCCGGTGGAGGCTTTTTCCAAGACCATCGGCATCATTCTGCCCTCCTCCCAGCGGGACGTCTACGAAAACGCCTTTCATCTGGAGATCATCCGCGGCATCGGGCAGTTCTGCAACCAGCGGCGGTATGTGAACACGGTCATCACCGGGCAGGACGATGCCGAGGTGCTGGACGCTATCCAGAGCATGGTGGCCAACGCACAGGCGGACGGCTTTATCCTGCTCTACTCCAAAAAGGACTGTCCGGTGGCGGCGTATCTGCGCAATGAAGGTCTGCTCCATGTCATTGTGGGCAAGGCGGCGCAGTCCGCGAACCAGACCATCTACATCGACAACGACAACGCCCTTGCCGGGGAGGAAGCCGCCGATTACCTTTACGAGATGGGGCACCGCCGCATTGCGTATTTCGGGGTCAGCAATGCCATGCTGTTTTCCGCCGAACGCAAGCGGGGCTACCAGATGTCCCTGCTCAAGCACGGCATCACCCCCCGGGAAGAGGACTGTGTGGAGGTCAACACCCTGAACGATGCCTACGAGGGGGCGTTGAAAGCTCTGCTCACCGCCCCGAATCACCCCACCGCCATGCTGGTCAGTGACGACATCCTTGCCGTGGTGCTGGAACAGTTCTGCGGCAAGCTGGGACTGCGCGTCCCGAAAGATTTGTCCATCGTGTCCTTCAACAACTCGCTGTTCTCCCGCATCACCAGCCCGCAGCTGACCACCGTGGACGTCAACCCCTACCAGCTGGGCATGGAAGCCGCCAGCCAGACCATCAACCACATCGAGAACCCGAACCTTCTGGCAACAAAGATCATCGTGCCGCACAAGCTCATCCCCCGGGAGAGCTGCTGCCCGCCGCCGGAGGTCTGATGAAATATCCTCTTTTTCAGAGAAGCCAAAAGAGCCGAACCTTTTCCCGATTGGGGAGGGGTTCGGCTCTTCCGTCACAAAAAGACAACTTCCTATCACAAAACCACTTTGGGAAAAGCGGCTGTCCATGGTAGAATAGTTAAAATACCATAGATAAGGAGTTTTCTTTATGGCAGCTACTTCTCAAAAGCGCTCCGGCACCACCGACCTTACGGTAGGCAAGCCGCTGTTCCAGATCCTGCGGTTCGCCTTGCCGCTGGTGCTGGGCACCTTATTCCAGCAGCTGTACAGCTTTGCGGACACCGTCATCGTAGGGCGGTGTCTGGGCACCGATGCACTGGGCGCGGTGGGCACCACCTACTCCCTCAACTTCCTCATTCTGGGCTTTGTGCAGGGCGCCTGTGTGGGTTTTGGCATCCCGGCGGCAGAAACCTTTGGCGCAAAGGATAAGGACGGACTGCAAAAATACCTGCTGAACGGTGCTCTGCTCTGTCTGGTGCTGAGCGTAGTGTTCACCGTGCTCACCACCCTGATGGCAGGGCCGCTGCTCCAGCTCATCCATACGCCGGAGGAGCTGTACGCCGATGCAGTGCTCTACATCCAGATCATTTTTCTGGGTATCCCGGCTACGGTGCTGTACAACTACACTTCCAGCGTGCTGCGAGCACTGGGGGATTCCCGGCACCCGTTTTATTTCCTGCTGTTCGCCAGCGTGGTGAACATTCTGCTGGACTATCTCTTCATCGTGCCGCTGGGCATGGGGGTGGACGGCGCCGCCATTGCCACCGTGCTCAGCCAGCTGCTCAGCGGCGGGCTGTGCGCCTACTGGTTCTTTGCCCGCACGGCAAAGCTGGAGGGGCTTTCCTTCCGGCAGCCGCGCACCCTGTTTTCGGCAGGGCACTGCAAGCGGTTGGCCTATATCGGCCTTCCCATGGGGTTTGAATACTCGGTCTCGGCCATCGGTGCAGTCATCATGCAGGACGCCATTAACCTGCTGGGCAGCACCGCCGTGGCCGCCCAGACCGCAGGCGAAAAGATCCGTCAGATGTTCACCCTGCCCATGGAAAGCGTAGGCATGGCCATGGCCACCTATGTGGGGCAGAACCACGGTGCCCGCCGCACCGACCGCATCCGACAGGGCATCAAGGATGGCTGTATGGTGCAGCTGGTCTACTGCGCCGTGGCGTGGGGCGTGATCTTTTTCATCAAGCCCTACGCGGTGGGGCTGGTGCTGGGCGATGCCGACCCCGCTGTCACGGCGGGTGCCATCCAGTACCTCAGCGTCATGAGTATGCTGTTCTGCTTCCACGGCCTTCTGATGATCTTCCGCAACACCTTGCAGGGGCTTGGTTACAGCGTGCTGGCGGTTGTTTCCGGTGTGGGCGAGCTCATCGGCCGCAGTCTTGGCGGCGTGCTGGCGGTAAATACCGGCCTTGGCTATCTGGGCATCTGCCTTTCCAACCCCTTTGCTTGGGGTCTGGCAATGTTCTACTGCCTGTTCATGGTCTGCCGCATCCTCCGGCGGGAGACGCAGACCGAAGCCTGAAACTTATTATAAAAACACGAAGGCCCGTGGGGAGTTCCCCACGGGCCTTCATGTTTCTGAAGAAGAATTAAAGAAGATTAGAGATGGCTTTTTAGTCCTCTGCCATACCGATCAGGTCAAACTTTTCGGTGGAGACAGTCACCGTAAAGTCCTTCTTGGCAGGCTTTGCGAACTTGACCCAGATGGTGCGGTCAGGCAGGTTATAGTACCAGCCGGACTCTGCGGCCTCCCAGCCATCGCGGACGATGTACTGGGGAAGCTGCTGCCCATCTACGCTGGCCCAGAGCGCACCCTTTTTCTTGCTGACCAGCTTCAGGGTCATGCGCTCCACAGGGGATTCGTAGCTGCCCTCGGTGGCAAAGCGGATGTCGGTGCGGTCGCCGGCCTTGACGGTGATGGTGGTCTTGGCGTAAACGCCGTTTTTGTAGTCCTCGGTGTGGCCGTCGTCATCGTACAGCACAAAGCTGGTGTCGGTCTCGGCAGAAACCAGCAGGTCGATCTGGCGCATGGTGTCCTTGAGGATGTGCTTGACGTCCTCGGTGGTCACCACAACGGCAGAGCCGCGCAGGAACATGGGGATGCTTGCCAGCGTGACCGGGACCTCGATGGTCTGGCCACCCTCGTAGGCACGCAGGTCGTCGTTCATATCGTACCAGGTGCAGCCTGCGGGCAGGTAGACGGTGCGGGTAGTTGCGCCCTTTTCCACCACGTTCGCCACCAGAATGCTCTTGCCGAACATAAAGGTCAGGTTCTTGTCGGTGTAGCACTTGGGGTCATCCGGGAACTCCAGGAACAGCGGACGCCATGCCGGCATACCGTTCTGGTTGGACTCGTACATCAGGGAGTACAGGGTGGGCAGCAGACGGTAGCGCAGACGGTAAGCTGCACGGATGTAGGGCAGGTTCTCCTCGTACATCCACGGCTGGGTAACGGTGTTGTCGTTATTGGCGGAGTTCAGGCAGAAGCGCGGCTGGAAGATGCCGTTCTGCAGCCAGCGGAGCAGCAGTTCTGCTTCGGGTGCAGGGCCTGCAAAGCCGCCGATATCACAGCCCATGTTGGAGCAGCCGGACAAGCCCATGCCCAGAATGGTGGCAATGTTGAACTTGACGGTGCGCCAGTCGGTCAGGTTATCGCCGCCCCACACCTGTGCGTAGCGCTGGATACCAGCGTAACCTGCACGGTTGATGATGTAGGGGCGCTCGCCGGGGTACACATCTGCCAGCGCCTGCTTGGCGGTGTAGGCCATCAGGTTGGAGTGCAGGATCTTCAGCTCTGCCATGGTGCCCTTTTTGCCCTCAAAGTCGCACTGGGCGTCGCGGTCCTCCACGCCGTCCATCTCGCAGTTGTCGTTCCAGACGGTCTTGGTGCCCTTTTTGAGGATGTTCTCTTCCAGCAGCTGCTTCCAGGTGTTGCGGCCATTGGGGCCGGTGAAGTCGAAGAAGCGTCCCTCGCCGCCCCACCAGCGGCCGTAGTACGGTGCCTTGCCGTCCGGGGTCTTGATAAAGACATCGTTCTTTTCAAACAGGTCGATGTAGGGGTGGTGCTTCAGGATGCCGGGCTTCAGGTTGGGGATGACGTTGATGCCCCGGGCGTTCATGTTCTCAAAGAACTTTTCCGGATCCGGGAAGCGCTTGTTGTTCCAGTTGAACACATAGCGCAGATTGTCCTTTTCGCCGCTGGAATAGCCGGAAGCCAGCCAGAAGTTGTCGATGAGGATGCCCTCTTTTTCGTGCTTATCGATGACCTTGTAGATCTCCTCGTCGCAGTTCTTTTCCAGCTCGGCGTAGTACATGGTGGAAGCGCAGTAGCCCAGAGACTGCTTGGTGGGCAGGGCGCTGCGGCCGGTCAGCAGGGTGTACTCGTTCAGGATCTCGGGCAGGGTCTCACCAGCCAGCAGGAACAGGTCGATATCGCCGCCGTCGGTCTGGTAGTAGCAGTAGCGCTCCCAGTAGCCGGACAGCTCCTCGCCAAGGTCGAACACGCAGTCGTAGGAGTTGTGGTAGAACAGGCCGACAGGGCGCAGGTCGTGCTCATTTACACGGACGTAGAAGGGGATGTGCTTATACATCGGGTCGCCGGTCTCGGGATCGTGGCCGATGGCATCCTTGGGGGACATCCGCAGGCGGCGTCCCTTTTTATCCAGATGGCCGGTCTTTTCGCCAAAGCCGTAGAAGTGGTCGTATTCCCGGTCCACCTTGGAGAAGTGGCTCAGACGGCCGATCTGATCCTTCTCAAAGGCGCGCTCCCGCAGATCCTGATAGATCAGCTTGCCGGACTTATCGAACAGCTCAAAGTGGAAGGGCTTTTTGAACAGCTTCAAAGTCAGGTGCGCGGTCTCAAAGGTCAGGGTCTTATCGTCCTCTGCGCAGGGGACATCCAGCGCGGTGATGCGGGTGCGCTCGTCCTTGAGCAGGGCATCCATCCGGTCCTCCCACGCGGTAGTCACCAGCGTGTAGGACTCCTCCTCCATGGGGGTGCCCTTGTCGAAGTGCACCCGGATGCGGATGATATCGTCTGTCATGAAAATCAGCTTCACATCGGCGGCATCGCCGTGGATGAGGTAGCCGTTTTCAGTCTTTTCAAAGGATTCAAAACTACGCAGCAGCATAAGAGGTTCCTCCGTGTAGTGTTACATACCGATCAGGTCGAACTGCTCGAACGAAACAGTCAGCTCGTGATCCTTGGCGGGGTTTGCGTACTTGACCTCGACAGCCTTTTTGCTCTGGCTGTAATACCAGCCCTCGGCAGCGGCGTCGAACTTGCGGCGGTTGAGGAAGTGCTCGATCTTGCGGCCATCCAGCGTGACCCAGAAGGGGCTCTTCTCCTTGGCGATCATCTCCACCTTGATGGTCTCCACGGTGTCCTTGTAGCTGCCCTCGGAGGCAAAGTTCATGGTCACCCGCTCGCCTGCGGTGGTGGTGATGGTGGTCTTACGGTACACGCCGCTCTTGAAATCGTTGGTGATGCCGTCGTCATCGTACAGGGTCGTGGTGGTGGTGCCCTTGGGTGCCACGATGAGGTGCAGGGCGGTGGTGTGGTCGCCCTCCATGGTCATCAGCTGGTTGTCTGCCATGGCAATGACTGCGCCCTCGCGGACGAACATGGGGATGGTAGCCATAGTGACCGGCACCTCGATGGTCTGGCCGCCCTCGTAGCAGCGGAACTTATCGTTCCAGTCGTACCACTTGCAGCCTGCGGGCAGGTAGACGGTGCGGGTCTTGGCGCCCTCTTCCAGAACGTTGGCCACCAGAATATCCCGGCCGAACAGGAACTCGAAGCTTTCCTCCCAGACCTTGGGGTCGTTCTGGAAGTCGTAGACCAGAGCGCGCATGATGGGCGCACCGGTCTGGCTGGCCTCGTACTCAGCGCTGTAAAGATAGGGGGTAAAGCGGTAACGCAGCAGGATGGCGTCCCGGATGGTGTCTGCAGACTCCCGGAACATCCACGGCTCGGTAACGGTGTTATCGTTGGAGGCAGAGTGGATGGAGAAGCGGGCCTGGAAGATGCCGTTCTGCACCCAGCGCACGAACAGCTCCTCGGTGGGTGCGGGACCGGCAAAGCCGCCGATGTCCGCGCCCTCGTTGGGCTGGCCGGACAGACCCATACCGGCGATGATGGGGATATTGTACTTCAGGCTCTTCCAGCTGGTGTAGTTGTCGCCACACCAGGTCTGGGCGTAGCGCTGGATACCGGCGCTGCCGCTGCGGCAGACCATGTAGGGGCGTGCCTTGGCGTTGTGCTCCACCACGGCATCGGCACCCACCTTGCACATCAGGGTGCTCATGAGGGGCTTCAGCTGGCCGATGGTGCCGCCCTTGCCGTCAAAATCGCAGGTGCAGTCCTTGTCCATCAGGCTGTCGTACTCGCAGTTATCATTCCAGACGGAATCGGTGCCCACGGCGATGATGGACTCGGTGAGGTACTTTTTCCATGCTGCACGGCCTTCGGGCTTGGTGAAGTCCCAGAATGCGCCGTCGCCGCCCCACCATTTGCCGACACCGTAGGTCTTGGGGTTCTTGCTGTCCTTCACGAATACGTCATCTGCGTTGAACTCGTCGAAACGGGGATTGCACAGCAGGACACCCGGCTTGACGTTGGGCACGTTCTGGGCGTGCTTTTCGTTCATGGCGTGGAAGTAGGCGCTGGGGTCCTTGAAGCGGTCGGTGTTCCAGGTAAAGACGCAGCGCTTGTTGTTCTGGCTGGTATAGCCGCTGGACAGGTGGAAGCCATCGATGGGGAAACCCTCTTCCTTGATGGTGTCGATAAAGCCCAGCACGGCGTCATCGCTGTCCTTTTCCAGCTCAGGGTAGTACATGCTGGAGCCCTGATAGCCCAGTGCACGCTTGGGCAGCAGTGCCGGACGACCGGTCAGCAGGGTGTAGTTGTCCACGATGCGGGCAATGGTGTCGCCGCCGATCAGGAAGCAGTCCAGATCGCCGCCGTCTGCCTGAAAATAGGTGTAGCGGGGCCAGTAGTTGCTCTTTTCGCAGCCCATGTTGAACACGGACTCGTAGAAGTTGTGGTAGAACACGCCCACAGCCTTGTGGGTGTCGCGGTCCAGACGGATATAGAAGGGGATGTGCTTATAGAGGGTATCCATCTTCTCGGCATCGTAGCCCATGGCGTCGGTGGCGCGCTCCCGCTGGAAGGTCTTGTTCTTATCCAGCAGGCCGGTCTTTTCGCCAAAGCCGTAGAAGCAGTCGTCCTCCTTCATCCGGCTGTAAGCCACCACGCGGTTGTTGGCGTCCTTGACGAAGGGGTTGCCGGGCAAGGTGCTGTACAGCTCGGAGCCGTCGGCAGCCAGCAGCTTGAAGTTGATGGGGTCTTTGTCCACCACCAGCGTCACCTTGCCGGTGGCAAAGGTGAGGGTGCTGTCGTCCTCGGTGAGCTGTGCGGCGAAGGGCTCCACACGGGTGCGCTCACCCTTGAACAGTTCGTCCATCCGATCCTCCCATGCGGTGGTCATCAGGACGTAGGACTCCTCTGCCAGCTCGTGGTCAAAGCTTGCGCGGACGCGGACGATCTCATCGGTCACAAAGCAGACCTTGATATCAGCGTTATCAGTATGCAGCAGGAAAGCGCCGTCTTTGCGCTCCATGCCGGTAAAACGGGAGCAGATCTCCATAGTTTTTATTCCTCTCGTTGGATTTTGATAAAAAATGCCCCCATTCCCCCTCAGATGCAGGATATCTTCAGAGAAATGGGGGCAACGTTCTCGTTGCTTTACCCGGAACAGTCAGGGCTTAGAACGTCCAGCCAAGGCTGGGCACCAGACCGCACAGGTACGGGACGCACAGCGAAATAGCAGGGATGAAGGTGACAAGGAACAGTGCCACGACCATGGCGGTGAACAGCGGCACGATGTACTTGGTAACGCCTTCGATCTTGACCTTGCCGACACCGCAGCCCACGAACAGGCAGGAACCGACCGGCGGGGTGACCGAGCCGATGCCCAGGTTCATGATGAGCATGATGCCGAACTGCACATCGCTCATGCCGATGCTGCGGGTGATGGGCAGGAAGATGGGGGTGAAGATCAGAACTGCGGGGGTCAGATCCAGGAACATACCCATGACCAGCAGGAACACGTTCATGACCAGCAGGATGACGTAGCGGTTGCTGGAAATGCTCATCAGGGCGTTGCTGATAGCGGCAGGGATGCCGGAGTAACTCATGACGTAGGACATGATGGAGGAAGCGGCGATCAGGAACAGGATGGTGGCGCTGCTCTCCATGGTGTCTGCCAGCAGATTATAGAAGCTCTTGAAGGTCATCTCCTTGTACAGGATGGACAGCAGGCCGCAGTACAGGCAAAGCACGACACCGGCCTCGGTGGCGGTGAAGAAGCCTGCCAGAATGCCGCCCATGACGATGATGACGGCCAGCAGAGAGGGCACTGCATCAATGATGATCTTGACGGCGGGGTCGGGGTCCTTGACGTCGGAGGACTTATAGCCCTTTTTGACGGCGATGAACACCGCCAGACCAGCCACGCACAGACCCATCAGGATGCCGGGCAGATAGCCGCCCATGAACAGAGCAGCCACAGAGACGCCGCCGGCGGTGATGGAGTAAAGGATCAGCGGACCGGACGGGGGGATCAGGATGCCGGTGGGGGCAGAGCAGATGTTGACGGCTGCGGAGTAGTTGGGGTCGTAGCCCTCATCCAGCTCCAGCGGAGCCATGATGGAGCCCATGGCAGAGGTAGCTGCCACGGAGGAGCCGGAAACGGCACCGAAGAACATATTGGCCAGAACGTTGGTGGCAGCCAGATAGCCGGGCATCTTGCCCACAGCCAGACGTGCCAGACGGACAAGGCGCTTTGCAATGCCGCCCTTGTTCATGATGTTGCCGCCCAGAGAGAAGAAGGGCAGCGCCAGCAGAGAGAAGGAGTCAATGCCCGAGAAGCAGCGCTGTGCAGCGGTCAGGGCAAAAATTGCGGGGTCCATGCTGAACAGTGCCGTGAAGATGGATGCAATGCCGATGCCTGCCGAGATGGGCACACCGGCCAGCAGCATGACAAAGAAGGAACCGAACAGCAGTAACGTAGCCTGTGCAACCATTATGCGTTTTCTCCTTTCTTTTCCTTACGCTCCACAAAGAGCTGTACATACTTCAGCACACGTGCCAGAATGATGAACACGCCGGAGATCGGCAGGATGGAATACAGGAACTTGAAGGGGATGCGCATGACCGAGGAAACGTTGGTGGCGTTTGCAGTCAGCTTCCAGCCGCCGTAAACAAAGACGTATCCCACAAAGAACACGATAGCGGCCTCGATGAACACGCTGAGCACGACGTTGAACGCACCCTTTGCGCGGCCCTTGACCAGATCCAGTGCCAGATGCTTATCCTTGTAGAAGCAGTAGGCGGAACCGATCATGGAAGCCCAGATCAGGACGTAGCGCAGAAACTCGTCCGTCACAGTGGAGGGGTTGCGCAGGATCCAGCGGGTAAAGATCTGCCAAGTGCCGCCTGCCAGCAGGGCAAACATTGCCACTGCCATGAGGAAGCGCATGACATTATCCAGAATTTTATCCAGTTTTTTCACAAGATCATCTCCTTGAACTCATTCCCTCCCGCGCAGCTGCGGGCGGCACTGTGCGCCGCCCGCAGCTTGGGAGGTAAGAATGGAAAGCAATGAGTTGGCGTTTAGGCCATTGCGCGGATCTCTTCCACGACCGCGTAGGTGGTGGGATTGGAGGTCTTGAGGTTGTCGTAGATGGGCTGCACAGCGGCCTGGAATGCGGCGATGTCCACATCCTTGACCAGCTCGACGCCGTTCTGGTTCACGGCCTTGTCCAGCACCTCGTCCTCGAACTTCTTCCAAGCGTCCTTGTACTCCTCGGTAGCGGTCTTGGCGCACTCGGACACGATGGACTTCTGCTCATCGGAGAACTTGTTCCACACGCTGGAAGCGATGACCACCATATCGGGGATGCGGGTGTGCTCGTCGAAGCAGTAGTACTTGGTCACGTCGCCGTGGTCACGCAGTGCGGTGACGTTGTTCTCGGCACCATCGATGACGCCCTGCTGCATACCGGTGTAGATATCGCTGTAACCCATAACGGTAGCGGAGCCGCCCAGGCAGTTCATCATGTCGATGGCCATCTGGCTGTCCATGGTGCGGATCTTCAGACCCTTCAGGTCAGCCGGGGTGCGGATGGCGGTAGCCTTGGTGTAGAAGGAACGTGCGCCGGAATCCAGCCAGGTCAGGCCGCGGAAGCCCTGATCATCGGTGGACTCAAAGACAGCCTTTGCGGAGTCGCTGTCCATGTAGCTGTAGTAGTGAGTCTGATCGTTGAACACATAAGGCACGGAGAAGGCGTTGTACTTCTCGCTGAAGTTGCCCAGCGTGGAAGCGGAGACCTTTGCCATATCCAGTGCGCCTGCCTGGATCTGGGAGATCATGTCAGCCTCGCTGCCCAGGGTGCCGTTGGGGATGATCTGGATGTTGATGCTGCCGCCGGTCTTTTCCTTGACCTGCTCTGCAAAGCTGGTCAGCTGGATGTGCACAGCGTGATCCTCGGCCAGATTGTGGCCCAGCTTCAGGTTGAAGCTGCCGCCGGTGGCAGCAGCTGCGCCGGAACCGGCAGCTGCGCCGGAACCGGCAGTGCTGCCGGAAGAACCGCCGCAAGCGGTGAGCAGAGCAGATGCACCAGCAACTGCCATGACCTGTACGAACTGTCTGCGAGTGATTTTCATAGTGATTTCCTTCCTTATCTTGTTTTATCGTGTCCCACGATCACAGCCAACCGGCTGTGAAACAACATGATTGCGGTGCAGCGCTCAAGACGCGCTGCGCTGAAAGCGGTCTTTTCCCATCTGGATCAGGTCTTTCAGGTTGAGCCCCCACAGGCTCTTGGAGCGCTGCCAGTCCTTGCCGGTCTCCTTGGCAAGCACTTTGGCGAACCGCTCCGGGTTTGCCGGCAGCAGGCTGCCCTTGGGGATCATGACTGCCATCTGACGGCTCTGGAAGATGTAGAAATACTGGTCATCCTCCACCAGCCGGTCGATCTTTGCAAAGGGGATGTGCGCACCGTTTTCCACGTCCACGCCGCCATCGTTGACCCGGCAGCTCACGGTGGTTTCCGCGCCGCCCCGCTGCATGATGACCCCCTCTGCCGCCACCCGGCTCAAAAAGTCCGGCATGGCGAACATGGCACAGCCCACCAGCAGACAGAGCACCTTGACAACGGTAGGGATGGCGGTGAACAGCGCCGCCATCACCAGCACAAAGGCTGCTGCAAGCCACAGCAGATGCCGCATCCCCTCGTAGGTGTAGAACTCCGTGCGGAACATCCGGCGGATGGTCTCATCATTAAAGACCACTTTTGCTTCAAAATGATTCTTTGATGTCTGCATGCGCTAGCTCCTTTCGGGCGGTCACGAAATGCGGCCAATGTATTTGTTAACTAGCACAAAAATATTGAAACAGTTTTGTGCATTTGGTCAATCTCGTCTCCTTACGCCCTTATCATACTAAAAATCCCACCGCTTTTCCGCAGATTTTGTGATTTAAATGTTGCAAAATGTGATATGTACTGATATACTAGGGCAAAAAAGGACGTAAAAGAATGATTCTTATTTTTTTAACAAGGAACAGGAGCAGCTATGGGCATCGAACGGGTCACACATTATATAGATAATGTCCTTACGGAAGCGCAGGCGCGGATGGGGCTGAGCAACACCCGGCTTCTGGTCGCATGGTACACGAACTGGGAAAACAAGCAGTCCGTGGTGCACTCCCATCCGTATCACGAGCTGGTGCTTCCCATCGGCGGCAGCACGGTGCGCTACTCGGTGGACGGCAGCGTGTATCTGGTCCATGTGGGGGAGCTGGTCTACTTTCCCTCTCAGGTCTACCACTCCGGCAACTTCAATATTGACG
>CAKSZF010000040.1 GCA_934525405.1 uncultured Faecalibacterium sp. | reverse complement strand
TACTGGGGCAGCTACACCGAGGGCGTGTCCTTCGCACTGCTGTTCATGAACCTGTGGGTCCCGTACATCAATGATCTGACCCGTCAGACCCCGTATGGCTATGTGAAGCCTGCAAAGAAAGCGAAGGAGGGTGCTGGCAAATGAGTAAGACTGCAAATTCCAGCTGGGAAACCACCGGTAAGCCCATCGTTGTGCTGACCGTCATCTCTCTGATCGTCAGCCTGCTGCTGGCTCTGGTGAACGGCATGACCGCTCCCGTTATCAAGGAGAACACCCGCCGCACCACGCTGGCTGCTTATGTCAGCGTGATGCCCTCTGTTTCGGACGCAGCTACGCTGGAGGAGGTCACCGATTACACCACCGCCAATGTTACCGGCGTGGTAAAGGCTCCGGACGGCGGCATTGCCATCAAGGCCGAGGAAAAGGGCTTTGACGGCGGCATCCTGACCGTGATCATGGGCTTTGACGCCAACGGCGCCGAGACCGGCATCTGGGTAGACGCTTCTACCCAGACCAAGGGCATCGGCTCCAATGTGTCCACCGATGACTTCCTGGCACAGTTCAACGGCATGGACGGCACCAAGAACATTGTGATGAATCAGGATTTCGATGCGTACAGTGGCGCAACCATTTCGTCCACCGCTCTGTTTGCTGCCATCAATGATTGTATCAACTGCTTCAACGAGCTGGCATAAAAGGAGGTTGGTAAGAAATGGCACAAGAAAATAAGTCCAAGGTAAGCATCCTTACCAACGGCATCATCAAAGAAAACCCTGTTCTGCGTCTGGTTCTGGGCACCTGCTCCATTCTGGCCGTTACCACGGCAGTTTCCAGCGCACTGGGCATGGGCGCCGCCTTCACCTTCGTGCTGGTGTGCTCCAATATCATGATCTCCCTGCTGCGGAAAGTCATCCCCGGCAAGGTGCATCTGCCCTGCTACATCGTCATCATTGCAGGCTTCGTGACCATCGTGCAGATGTTCATGCAGGCCTACATGGAAAGCCTGTACAACGCTCTGGGCGTGTTCCTGCCCCTGATCGTTGTCAACTGTATCATTCTGGGCCGTGCCGAGATGTTCGCCTGCAAGAACAATGTGGTGGATTCCGCACTGGACGGCGTGGGCATGGGCCTCGGCTACACCCTCACCGCTACTCTGATGGCCTCCATCCGTGAGATTCTGGGCAGCGGCACCTGGCTGGGCTTCCAGATCATTCCGGAAAGCGTTGCCAAGATGTCCATCATGACGCAGGCTCCCGGTGCATTCTTCTGCTACGGCATCCTGATGGCAGGCTGCATCTGGCTGGAAGGCAAGCTGGACGCCCGTATCGAGCGCAAGAGCTGCTGTGATCTTGACAATCTGAAGAAGGAGGCGGAATAAGATGCTCGTCAAACTCGCTGCGATCTTCTTCAGCATGATCCTTGTCAACAACTATGTGCTGGTGAAGTTCTACGGTATCTGCCCGTTCCTGGGCGTTTCCAAAAAGCTGGATTCCGCTGTTGGTATGTCCGGTGCTGTCATCTTCGTCATGTTCATGGCAACGGCCGTTACCTTCCCCATCCAGATCTTCATTCTGGACCCGGCTGGTCTGAGCTACCTGCAGACCATCGTGTTCATTCTGGTCATCGCTGTGCTGGTGCAGTTCATCGAGATCTTCCTCAAGAAGTACGTCGTTGCACTGTATAACTCGCTGGGCGTTTATCTGCCCCTGATCACCACCAACTGCTGCGTGCTGGCTGTTACCATTCTGGTCGTGGGCGACTACGGCGCAGATGTGGCTGCACACGGCTTCGGCTACGCCTACATCGAGGCTCTGATCTGCGCTATCGGCGCAGGCTGCGGCTTTATGCTGGCTATGGTCATGTTCAGCGGCGTGCGTAAGCGCGTGGAAGCCTGCGATCCCCCGGCACCCTTCAAGGGTCTGCCCATCACCCTGATCGCAGCTGCAATCACCAGCCTGTCCTTCATGGGCTTCGGCGGCATCGTCGAAAACCTGTTCAATGTTACGCTGTAAGGGAGGAACAGGACTATGAATATTGTATCTGCTGTTATCCTGTGCACCATCGTGGGCGCTGTGGGTGCTATCATTCTGGTAGCTGCCGCAAAGTTCATGGCGGTGGAGGAAGACCCCCGCATTGAGGAAGTTTCTGCCTGTCTGGCCGGCGCAAACTGCGGCGGCTGCGGCTACGCCGGCTGTGCCGACTACGCCAAGGCTGTTGTTCTGGACGGCGTGCCCTGCGACAAGTGCGCACCCGGCGGCCCCAAGGCTGCCGCTGCCATTGCCAAGATCATGGGCGGCGAGGCAAGCGCCGTAGAAAAGAAGGCTGTTGTGCAGTGTCAGGGCAGTTCCGAGCACTGCAAGCCTGCCTACGACTACAAGGGCATCCAGACCTGTGCTGCTGCGGCAGCCCTGTACGGCGGCCCCAAGACCTGCTCCTTCGCCTGCATCGGTCTGGGCGACTGCACCAAGGTGTGTAAGTTCGACGCCATCCACATCGTAGACGGTGTGGCAAAGGTGGACAAGGACAAGTGCACCGGCTGTGGTGCCTGTGCCAACATCTGCCCCAAGCAGGTGATCATGATCGATGCTGCCGGCCCCCGCAAGCCGGTGGTCATGTGCTCCAACAAGGACAAGGGTGCTGTGGCCAACAAGCTGTGCACCACCTCCTGCATCGCCTGCGGTATGTGCGAGCGCACCTGTAAGTTCGACGCCATCCATGTTGTGGACGGCGTGGCACGCGTTGATTACGACAAGTGCAAGGGCTGCGGCATGTGCGCCCAGAAGTGCCCCAAGCACATCATCCTGTTCCCGCTGAAGGACGACCCCAATCCCCCGAAGCCCGTGGTAAAGCCCGCCGCTCCCGCTGCTGCCCCCGCAGCAAAGCCGGAGACTAAGGCAGAGTAAACTGTAAACCAAAGCCCGCCGTGCAGAAATGCCCGGCGGGCTTTTTGTATCCGTTTATTCCGTCTTAGTGGGGCGAATGGTCACCTCGCCGCAGCGCAGCGCCTCTGTGCGGCCGCCCTCCCGTTGTACTACCAGCCGCCCGGCATCGTCAATGGAAAGCGCCTGTGCGGCGTAGGTTTCGGAGCCGGTGCACACGGTCACCCAATGACCGGGCACAAAGCAGCGGGCGCGGTACTCGTCCAGACAGGCAAAGCCCGGGCAGAGCGCCAACAGTTCCCGCCCGATGGCACCTGCCAGCGCCGCCCGGCTTACCGGGGCAGGGCCGCCGGGGTACAGGCTGCCTGCTTTGGCGGTCAGCTCCGGGGGAAAGTCCTCAGCCGTGGCGGTCAGGTTCAGCCCGATGCCCACCACCAGCCATTCCAGCTGGCCGCTTTCAAGGTCTGTACCGGCCTCGGTCAGGATGCCGCACACCTTTTTGCCTTTATAATACAGGTCGTTCACCCACTTGATGGCAAGTTCCAGCCCGCACAGCGCCTGCACCGCCCGGCACACCGCCACCGCCGCGCCGATGGTGGCGGTCTGGGCGTTGGCGGCAGGCAGCGACGGGCGCAGCACTACCGAGCAGTATACCCCCTTGCCCGCCGGGCTGGCAAAGCTGCGCCCCAGCCGCCCGCGTCCGGCGGTCTGCCCGCCCGCCAGCACCAGCGTGCCGTGGACAGCGCCATCCAGAGCCAGCAGCTTTGCGGTGCGGTTGGTGCTTTCCAACGTGTCGTACAGCTGCACCGGGGCAGGGTAAGGGCCGACCGCCTCGGTGCAGAAGGGGTCGCCGCCCAGCAGACGGTACCCCCGGCGGGAGGCGGCTTCCAGCGCATAGCCCTGCGCGGTAAGCGCCGCTGCCGCCTTGTGCACGGCAGCGCGGCTGACCCCCAGCTGCTGCGCCAGCTGCTGGCCGGAAATATATGCGCCTTCGGCGGCGCTGAGCGCCTGTAAAAGTGCCTGACGGGTGGTAGAAGCCATGGCGTAAATCCTCCCTGTGTGCTATACTGCTATTGTACCATATCTGTGGAAGAAGAAAAAGTTTGAAAATATTTTAGTTTTTTGCAGGAACTGCCGCCGCTCTCTCGTATTAAAGACAGAAGGGCGGCGCAGAGCACCGCATCCAGAACCGGAAAGGAGGCCGTGCAGCGCGTTGACAACACAGGAATTCAGCACGATGGTGCAGAAATATCAGGCGCTCGTGTACACGGTCTGCCATCAGCTGGTGCCGGATGTACAGGAAGCGCAGGATCTGACGCAGGAGACCTTTCTGGCAGCGTGGCGGGCCATCGACCGCTGCCCGCCCGGCTTTGAAAAGCAATGGCTGGCGCGTATCGCGGCCAACAAAGCCAAGGATTATCTGCGCAGTGCATGGGTGCGCAAAATGAATACCCCCGGCGACGAGGTGCTGGCGCTGGAAGGTGCGCCGCCCGGTATGCAGCCGGAGCAGCAGGTGCTGGAAGCACTGGGCGAAGAGGAGCTTACGGAGATGATCTTGAATCTGCGCGAGCCCTACCGCACACCCTGCTGTCTGGTGCTGCTGGAGCAGCACACCATGGCCGAAGCTGCAAGGCTGTGCGGACGCCCGCCCAAAACGGTGGAAGCGCAGATCTACCGCGCCAAAAAGATGCTGGCGCAGCAGATCTTGCAAAACGACTGCATACCCTGTGAAAGGAGGAGCGTACATGGAACTGTTTGACGCAAAAGGCTGTCTGAGCGAGGAAGGTTTACAGGCACTGGTCGATGGACAATTGGATGAGCTGCAGCGGCTGGAAGCCGCCGAGCACCTTGCCTACTGCGACCGCTGCATGGACCGTTACACCGCCCTGCTGACCGACGATGTGCTGGAGCAGCCGCCGCGCTCCGCCCGGGGTGCGGTGATGGGCACGATCTGGATACGGCTGATGCAGAACACATGGGGACGCGCCGCCGTGGCCACCGTAGCCGCCGTGCTGGCACTGACCATGTGGCGCACCGGTACGCTGGAACAGATCCTGCACACCGGGCAGCAGCTGAACACATGGCTGCCGCAGACCACGCAGCAGACCGAGCCGGAGCTGCTGGGCAAGCCGGTGAAGGACAAAGCGCCGCAGCCCTCCACCGCCCCGCTGGGCAAGCCCATCGAGGACAAAAAGCAGCTGACCGAAAAACTATCCGATGCACTGGACGCGCTTTTGCACCGCAGTGCAGACACCACTGAGAAATGAGGGAACTGATTATGAAGAAAAACGGGATCCTGACCCTGCTGTTTGCCTGCATCCCCGGTGCGGGGCAGATGTATCAGGGCTATATGAAGCGGGGACTCTCGCTCATCACCATGTTCTGCCTGTTTATTATCGTAGGCAGCACCACGGGGCTGGACGCACTGGTAGTCGGCTGCATCGTTGTGTATATGTACAGCTTTTTCGATACCTTGAACCTCCGCGCGCAGCTGGCGGCGGAAAAAGCCCCGGAGGACGATTATCTGGTGCACTTTAACTGGCACGATGCCCGCATGACCCAGTTCATGGGCGAAAGCCACAAGCTGGTGGGCTGGGGGCTGATCGCGCTGGGCGCCATCGTGTTCTACAACAACATCATCATGCGGGTGCTGGGCGATGTGATGTGGCGCTGGGGACAGGATAACCCCGTTTTCCGCGCCATCTACCTGATGCTGGACGCCCTGCCGCAGATCGTGGTCTGCGTGGCGCTGATCGTGTGCGGTATGTGGCTGGTGCGCGGCCCGAAAAACAAAAAGGGCAAGCAGCCCGCCGAGGAGGAACCCGAGGACTTCCACGCCTACACGGCTGCGCCGCAGGCAGAGGATGCAGAGGACACCGCAGACACGGACACCCATTTTGCCATGCCGGAGCTTTCGGCACTGCTGGGGGAGCCGGTGAACGGTGCAGAGCAGGACGAAACCCCTGCGGAGGATGACGATGACCGAGCAGAATAAAAGTGCAACACCCACTCCACCGGAGCAGAAACCGGCAGAAAAAAGACCCGCAGAAAAGCCTCTGCGCCGGGTGGGCAGCCTGACTTTGGGCGCGTGCCTCATTGCGGCGGGCGTGTTCTTCCTGCTGTATTTCTTTGTGCCGGGCTTTGATATGCAGCTGACCTTGAAAATTGCCCCGGCGGTGGCGCTGGTGCTGCTGGGGTGCGAGGTGCTCTTCTTTGCCGCCCGCCCCGGCCGCTGGAAGTACGATTTTGTGTCCGTGCTGGTCTGTCTGGTGCTGATGGCGGGCTGCTTTTGCATGGCGATGCTGCCCATGCTGTGGGATGAGTTGAGCGGCGAGAATCAGCAGACCATGAACCGCCTGAGCGCACAGGCCATTGACGAATTGTACACCGCCTGCAAGCAGGATGCGCAGGACATTGCCATCCAGAACATCAGCGGCTGGCTATACCTGAACGGCCCGAAGGCAGAGACTTTGCAGCAGGCCGCCGCCCTGCCTGCCGGGGATACCTGTCTGACCCTGACTGTGGAGCTGTTCGGCCCTTACGACAGCGCCGCCGCCTTTGCCCGGGACTGCTACACCCTGACCGCACTGGCAAAGCAGTGCACCGTGCCGCCGGAAAAGCTGCACTTTACATGGGATGCCCGCAGCGCGGCGGAAAGCAGCCTGAACACCGGCAGTCTGCTGTATACCGAGGATTACTCGCTGGACCTGAGCGGCGCTGTGCAGCTGGACTGGACAGAGCAGCAGATGGAGCAGCAGACCGAGACCGAGTATCTGCTGGACGCAGAGAATATCCCCGACGAGGATTAAAAAATACCGCCGCACGAAACCCTCTCAGTCATCGCTGCGCGATGACAGCTCCCCCGAAAGGGGGAGCTTTTACGCTATGCCGGAAACCTTACCGTCACCGCAAAAAAGCCGTCCCCTTGAGGGCCGACTTCCCCCGGCCGGGGGAAGATGTCGCGTAGCGACAAAAGGGGGAGTGTGGCATCGCCGTAGGCGATGACGGAAGGGGTGACTTTCGGGCAAGAAAGCTCTGGAGCAACCGGAAACCTTGCCACTATGCCAAAGGCTCTCCCTTTGGGAGAGCTGGCAAATCCGTAGGATTTGACTGAGAGGGCGAGCCCGCTAAAAACAAAAGCATCCGCAGCAAGATTCGCTGGTTTTCTAAAGCGAAGGCTGCGGATGCTTTTTTGGTTTATATGCGACAAACGAAAAACGCCCCGAAGTCCTAAGACTTCAGGGCGTTTAAGCTGGAGCTGCTATCCAGATTCGAACTGGAGACCTCATCCTTACCAAGGATGCGCTCTACCAACTGAGCTATAGCAGCACATCACAGCTCAATTAGTATAGCACAGCTTGACCGGTTTTGCAAGCGCTTTTTACAAAAAATAATATTTTTGCGCAAAAAAGCCCCCGGAGCATCCGCACATGCTCCGGGGCTCTGTAAATGGCGTTTACTTTGCCAGACTGGTCAGGATGGGATCGCACTGTTCCACGGTGGAGGAGAGCATCAGGTTGTAGGCGGTGACCATCTCCTGAATGGCGGTACGGTTCTCCTTGGTCAGGGCATAGCTCTGGGTGGTGCCGTCCCGGCCAACGAATACGGCAGTGACGCTCTTGGCGTTCAGCCACTCGCTCAGCCAGCTGATCTCCTCGTCGCTCAGCTGGAACAGTTCCAGATCAAACCAGCAACCCATATCCTGATCGTAGCCGCCGTCGTACTCCTTGTCACAGGTGAAGGTGTACATGTTATCATCGGCGGTCACGTTGACCGTCTTGAGGTCCAGCTTCTTGCTGCCCACATAGGTCAGGATCATGTTGAAGGCAATGCCGTCATCCTGCACGAACATATAGGGGTACAGCCCGCAGGACTTTTTATCCATACTCGCCTGCTCCTGCGGAGAGGAAAGATCCCAGCCGCCGGTCTGCTCATCGTAGGTAACGGTGAACTTGGAAAAAGCGGTCTTGAGCTCGGCATCGCTGGGGGCGGCGTTGGTGGCTTCCACCGCAGCGGGGGTGGAGGGCAGTGCGGGCGCAGCAGCCGAAGCAACCATGCCGCCGCACAGCATGGCGGCAGCGCACAGACCGGCAATGACACGCCGGAACAAACGGGAAGATCTCATAAGTCAGAACTCCTTTCCATTTTTGAAGGGGGTTATGCTGGTTTCAGTATACCGCAGCCCGGCGGAAAAGCAAGAAAACTGACATGAAACGCCCTGACACTGTAACGAAACGACTTTAGCCCACCTGATGCTCTTCCAGCCAGCGGGTCATCTGCTGGGCGATGCCCTTGACGCTGCCCTCTGCAAAGGGCACCTTCAGCCCGGCGGTCTGCATCAGCTCGGTGTAGCTGGCAAGACCGGCGCGGCGCACCAGTTTGAGATAGCGCTCCCATGCGTCCTTGTGGTCGTCAAGGCTCAGTAGGAAGAACTGCAAGGCTGCCATGGTGGACAGGCAGTAGTCGATATAGTAGAAGGGGCACTCGTAGATGTGCAGCTGGCGCTGCCAACCGGCACCGCGGCCGTAGAAGGGCAGGTTGTCAAAATCGATCCACGGACGGTACTTCTTTTCCAGCTTGAGCCACTCGGCGTTGCGCTGGTCGGGGGTCAGGTCCGGGTTCTGGTACATGATGTGCTGGAACTCGTCCACGGCGCAGCCGTAGGCAAGGAACACAAAGCTGTCCTCGGCGTGGAGCAGGGCGTATTTCTCGGTATCCTTGCCGAACAGCAGGTGGTGCCACGGCGCGGTGAGGAACTCCATGGCCATGGAGTGGATCTCGGCGCTCTCCATGGCAGGGCATTCCAGATCGGCGGGCACGTTGGGGTCGCGCTCGGCCACATAGCCCTCAAAGGCGTGGCCGCATTCGTGGGTCAGCACGTCCACATCGCCGGAGGTGTTGTTCCAGTTGGCAAAGATGAAGGGTGCCTTGTAGTTGGGCAGGCTGGTCATGTAGCCGCCGGACATCTTGCCGGGACGGCTTTCCACGTCGAACAGCTCGTTGTCCTGCATAAAGTCGATGAACTCGGCGGTCTCGGGGCTCAGCTCGTGGTACATGGTGCGGGCGGCATCCATGCGTGCCTGATAGCCCGGGATGGGCTTGGGGTTGCCGTCCTTGAAGATGATGGGCAGGTCGGTAAAGGTGGGGTGGGTGATGCCGGTGCGCTTGGCGCGCATGGCCATCACCTTTTGCAGCTCGGGCACAACGTCCCGTGCCACCTGATCCCGGAAGGCCTGAATTTCGGCCTGACCGTAGCCGATGCGGTTCATGCGCACATAGGAAAGCTCGCTGTAATCCTTGTAGCCCAGAACCTCGGCCTGACGGTTCAGGTTCTTGACGATCTTGGTGTACAACTCGTCCAGCTCGTCCCGGTGGGCGTCAAAGTAACCGGCCTCGGCTTCGTAGGCGGCGCGGCGCACGGCGGGGTCCAGATCCTCCTTGTAGGGGCCCAGCTGGGGGATGGTCAGCTGCTTGCCGTCCAGCTCCACCAGTGCGCCGCCGTAGATCTGCTGGTACTGGCTGACCAGCGCGTTGAACTCCTGCTGCAATTCCACGGTGCGGTCGTCCATGCCCAGCACGGCGTTCTTCATACCGGCTACACAGGTGGTGCCGAAGTGCTCGGTAAGGGCATCCACATAGGGGTTTGCCAGAAACGCCCGGCTGATCTCCACACTGGCGTTGGTCACAGCGGGGCCGTTGGCATCAAAAAAGTCCTGCTCAGCCTTCCAGTAGGCATCGCGGGTGTCGCAGGTGTAGTGGATATTAGCCAGCTGGGAGGCGGTGGTGTAGTCCGCAAAGGCGCGGCTCTGCTCGTAGTACACCTGAATGAGGGCGTCGCCGTCCTGCGCATCGGCGGCCTTGGCGGCCAGCTGCTTGCACCGTGCCAGCAGGGCATCGATATCCGGGCGGGTATAGGTCATTTCGCTGAATTTCATGGAAAATTTCCTTTCCGGGGCAGTTTCCCCTTTGGTATTTTGTGTTCATCTTACCACGTTCTGCGCCAAAAGAAAAGAGGGAGGCAAGCGGGCAAAAGTCCTACGTTTATACAACACTGCCAAAAATAAAAACGCTCCTTTGGCAAAGATGTCTGTTTAAGCGCTTGCAGAGCGGCAAAAAAAGGATTATAATGGCATCATCAACAGAGTAAGACCCTGCGCGTTAAGTGCCGCATCAACGGGGAGTTGTGCTGCGGACGAAGGTATTGACCGCGGTGCAGGGTCTGCATCCCGCTGCTGCATGGACTTGGGTGCAGGCGAGAGCCGTCTGCGGTTTTTGCCCGGAAGTGAATGTTGTTGGAATTCACGCCCTCCTTTGTGCGGTCTGTCACAGGGGAGGGCGTTTTTGCGTCCTGCCTGCTGTTCCTTTTTAAGGAGGACGACTACGATGAACGACAAAAAAACTTCGGTGCGTACCCTGACCATGCTGGCCCTGCTGGTAGCCATGAGCATCGTGTTCAGCCGGGTGCTGAGCATTTCCACCGGCTTCGTCCGGTTCAATCTGGGCAGTCTGCCGGTGCTGTTGGCGGCGGTAGTGTTCGGCCCCGGCGCAGGCTTTGCGGTGGGTGCAGTGGCCGATATCATCGGCGGTGTGCTGGCGGGCTACGCCATCAACCCGCTCATCACATTGGGCGCGGGTGCCATCGGTTTGGTGGCGGGCTTTGCGTGGCAGAAGCTGAGCAGCCTTTCCACAAATTTGCGGCTTGCAGCCAGCGTGCTGCTGGGGCATTTTGTGGGTTCCATGGTCATCACCTCGCTGGCGCTGCGGCTGTTCTACGGCTATCCGTGGGCAACGCTGGCGGTGCGCATCCCCAACGCCCTCATCCTCAGCGCCGTGAATGTTGTGCTGCTGCGCATCCTGCTGGAAAACCGCAGCCTGATGAAGCTGGCAAAGAAGTAAGAGATTCGTAAAATGGAACACCGGAGCGTCGGCAGACGCTCCGGTGTTCCGAAATTTTTAATATTATTCCTTGAATCGAGGCAGTATCTATGAACTACGAACAGGCAATGGAATACATCCACGCGGTGCAGTGGGCGGGGCATAAGCCCGGGCTTACCCGCACCCGCACCCTGCTGGCTGCACTGGGCGACCCGCACAAAAAGCTGCAATTCGTCCATGTGGCGGGCACCAACGGCAAGGGCAGCACGGCGGCGATGCTGGCTTCCTGCCTGCAAGCCGCCGGTTACCGGGTGGGGCTGTATACCTCGCCCTTCATCAACCGGTTCAACGAGCGCATCCAAATCAACGGGCAGCAGATCCCGGACGAGGCGCTGGTGGCGCTGGTGGAACAGGTAAAGCCCGCCGCCGACGCCATGGAGGACGTGCCCACCGAGTTCGAGATCATCACGGCACTGGGAATGCTCTATTTTGCGCAGCAGCAGTGCGATATCGTGGTGCTGGAGGTGGGGCTTGGCGGCACGCTGGATTCCACCAATGTCATCGAAAAGCCTGCCTGCGCGGTGATCACCGCACTGGGCATGGATCACGTCAAGGAGCTTGGCCCTACGCTGGCGGATATTGCCGCTGCCAAGGCGGGCATCATCAAGCCGGGCTGCCCGGTGGTAAGCTACGGCGGCGCACCGGAGGCGGACGCCGTGCTGCGCCGGGTGGCAGCGCAGCAGAATGCGCCCTTTACCGAGGTGGATTTTGCCAAGCTGCAAATCACCGGCGGGGATCTGGACGCAGTCACCTTCAGCTTTGACGGGCTGGACGGGGTGCGGCTGCCGCTCATTGGCAGCTATCAGCCTCGCAACGCCGCGCTGGCGATCACCGCCCTGCGGGTGCTGCGGCAGCAGGGCTGGAACATCCCGGAAAGCGCCATCCGCACCGGGCTGGAACAGGTAAGCTGGCCCGGGCGCTTTGAACTGCTGCGCCACAGCCCGGCCTTTGTGCTGGACGGAAGCCACAACGCCCACGGGATGCGCGCCACGGTGCAGAGCCTGAAAGACCGCTTCCCCGGACAGAAATTCGTCTTTCTGGTCAGCATCATGGCCGACAAGGATGTGGACGAGATGCTGGCGCTGCTGGCACCGCTGGCCGAGCGGTTCGTGACCGTGACGGCGCACAACCCCCGCGCCATGCCGGCACAGACGCTGGCAGAGCATATCCGCGCCTACGGCTGCACCGCCGAGGCTGCGGACAGCATCGAGGCCGGTGTGGCGCGTGCAGAAGAACTGGGCGGCGAAGGCCCGGTGTGCGCACTGGGCACGCTGTATTTCTCCGGCGATGTCCGGCAGGCGTTTGCCAGCCTGAATGCGTAACGATGCAGAAAAAATATTTTTGAATACAAGCAGAGCCGGACAGCCCGCGGGCTGTCCGGCTCTGCGTTTTTATAAAGAAAATATTATACCCGCAGCTGCTTTTTTGCCATTTGCAGCGCACGGCGCAGCGGGCGGTAGAGCAGCAGCATCAGCACAAAATTGCCAACGCCGTGCAATGCATCGTAGCTCAGCCCGCTGAGCCACCAGCTCAGGGCAAAGGCAGGCGTTTTGGCGAACAGATACACCGCTGCGCACAGCCCGCCGAAGCACAGGCCGTACAGCCCGCTGAATACCGCCCAGAAAAAGGCGTTGTCCATGCGGCGCAGCAGCCATGCCAGCAGCGCCAGCAGATACCACACATACAGGTACATTACCCACCACAGGCCAAAGCCGTACAGCACGCCCTGCAGCAGGATGAATACCGTGATGGCGCCGGGCGTCTCCCGGGGCAGTTCCAGTGCAAACAGGATGATGAGCAGGCTTACCGGCTCCAGATTGGGCAGGCCGCTCATGGCCTGCTTGCTCACCACCAGCAGCGCACCCATCAGGCCGCTGAGCACCAGCCGCAGCACCCGGGTGTGCAGCGCCACCGGCTTTTTAGCCCTTGGTGTAGGTAA
>CAKSZF010000039.1 GCA_934525405.1 uncultured Faecalibacterium sp. | reverse complement strand
CAGCCTTTGTCACCCGCAACCGCCGCATCGGCGTCATTGGCACAGCCGCCACCATCCGCTCCCGCAGCTACGAAAAGTTGCTGCGGCAGCTGGTGCCCGGGGTGGAGATCACTGCCCGCCCCTGCCCGCTGTTCGTACCTCTGGTGGAGGCCGGGTATGTGGATCACAGCGAAGCCGGAAAGCAGCAGGTCACAAAGCTGGTCATTGCCCAGTACCTGACCGAGGTGCGCGAAGCCGGGGTGGATACCCTGATTTTGGGCTGCACCCACTACCCGCTGCTGAAAAGCATGATCGGGGAGTTTATGGGGCCGCAGGTCACGCTGGTAGACCCCGCCATGACCGCTGCCCATCATCTGGAGCGGATGCTCGCCGAGCGCGGGCTGCGCGCCAGCCATGAGAACGGGCAGGCACATTTTTACGTCAGCGATGTGCCGGACAGCTTTGTGCAGACGGCAGACCTGTTTCTGGGCGAGTACAAGGGCGGCCCGGTGGAGCAGATTGCCATTGATAAATATTGATAAGGAAAAACAACGTGAGCAAGCCACTGAAGGAAGATTATATCATCCGCATCAAAAGCCGTATTGAGCAGCGGCTGGACGAACCGTCTGCGGAGGAAGAAAAAGAAGAATTTGTGGAGCTGATGACCCGGGGCAGCTTTGTGCTGAAGGGCGGCAGCTATTATGTGACCTACCGCGAGACCGAGACCACCGGCTACGAGGGCTGTACCACCACCCTGAAAATCGCCGCAGACGGCAGCCGGGTGGCGATGCTGCGGTTCGGCAAGGGCGGCGGGGCAGGTACCCAGCTGCTGATCGAAAAAGGCCGCCGCAACCTGTGCCACTACGAGACCGGTTTCGGCTCCATGACCTTGGGCGTGACCGCGGACGAGATCGACTGTCAGCTGACCGAAAAGGGCGGCACCGCCCGGTTTGCCTACCTGCTGGATGCCGACAGCGCCGAGCTGGTGAGCCGCAACCGGCTGGAAGTTACCGTGACCCATGTGAATTGATGAAGTTCCCTGAGACTGTGAAAGGAATCCGACCCATGACTGATTTTGAAAAGACCTACCAGAACTACAACCCCCGGCAGGCTGCGCTGGACGAGGCACGCGCTCTGCTGACCGCAGCCGCCAAGGCTGCCATGGCAGACGGCACCCTGCCCGAGGCAGAGCTGCCCGCCTTTATCGTAGAGATCCCCGCCGACGTGAAAAACGGCGATATCGCCTCCAACCTCGCCATGGCCGGTGCACGCACCTGGCGCAAGGCTCCCAAGATGATCGCAGACGCCCTGCTGGCACATCTGCCTTCCATCGAGGACAGCGTGTTCTCCAAGGTGGAGGTTGCCGGTCCCGGCTTCATCAACCTGTTCCTAGCCCAGAGCTTCTGGGCGGGCGTGGTGCTGGGTGCCTGCGCCAACAAGGAGTATGGCCGCACCGACCACGGCAAGGGCGCAAAGTACAACGTGGAGTTCGTTTCTGCCAACCCCACCGGCCCCATGCACATGGGCAACGCCCGCGGCGGCGCACTGGGCGACTGTCTGGCCGCTGTGCTGGACTGGTCCGGCTACGATGTGACCCGCGAGTTCTATATCAACGATGCCGGCAACCAGATCCAGAAGTTCGGCAAAAGTCTGGCGGTGCGCTACCTGCAGCAGTTCTGCGGCGAGGAGGCCTATCCCCTGCCCAAGGAGTGCTATCAGGGCGGCGACATCAAGGTGCTGGCCGGTGAGTTCGCTGAGCTGAACGGCGACAAGTACGTTGCCGCCTGCTCTGGGCTGAGCGAGGAGGCTCTGTTCGAGAGCGAGGCCTTTGCCGCTCTGAAGGACGCACTGGTGGCCTACGCCCTGCCCAAGAACATCGCCGCACTGAAGCGCGACCTCGGCAAGTACCGCATTAATTACGATGTCTGGTTCCACGAGAGCACCCTGCACGAGTCCGGCGCAGTTCTGGCTGTGGTGGACAAGCTGCTGGAACTGGGTGCCTGCTACAAGGCCGAGGACGGCGCCATCATGTACCGCAGCGCCCAGTACGCTGCCAAGTACGGCACCGTGAACAAGAAAAAGACCGAGGACGGCACCGAGGAGGAGGCCAAGGACGAAGTCCTCGTCCGCGCTAACGGCATTCCCACCTACTTTGCCGCCGATATCGCCTATCACTACAACAAGCTGGCCACCCGCGGTTTTGCCAAGGCCATCGACGTGTGGGGTGCAGACCACCACGGCCATGTGGCCCGCATGAAGGGCGCAATGGACGCCATCGGCCTGAACGGCG
Organism: uncultured Faecalibacterium sp.; assembly: GCA_934525405.1. Lineage (GTDB taxonomy): Bacteria > Bacillota > Clostridia > Oscillospirales > Ruminococcaceae > Faecalibacterium. The sequence continues at coordinate 11,046 of CAKSZF010000039.1, read as the reverse complement.
AAGATCTGGATGTTGTTTTGATGCAGATGGTCAACCTGATGCGGGACGGTCAGCCTGTCCGTATGTCCAAGCGCACCGGCAACGCCATCACCCTGACCGACCTGCTGGAAGAAGTGCCCATCGACAGCGCACGCTTCCTGTTCAATATGCACGACGCAGGCAGCGGCATCGACTTTGATCTGGATCAGGCCGTCAAGACCGACAACGACAACCCCGTGTACTATGTGCAGTACGCCCACGCCCGCATCTGCTCCATCCTGAAGAAGATGGAGAGCGAGGGTGTGCAGTTTGCCGGTGCAGAGCACATCGACGCCACCCTGCTCACCGAGCCTTCCGAGATGGATCTGATCCGTATGCTGGCCGCTTTCCCGCAGGAGATCGTGATGGCTGCCGAGAAGTACGACCCCAGCCGCATCAACCGCTTTGTCATCGACCTTGCAAGCGCCTTCCACCGCTTCTACGGCAACTGCCGCATTCAGGGCGCAGACCCCGCCGTGCAGCAGGCACGTCTGGCTCTGTGCATCGGCGTGAAGAACGCCATCTTCAACGTGCTCACCATGTTCAAGATCAACGTGCCCGAGAAGATGTAACATAAAACCACAGGGGCTGTTGCACCAAACAATGTGCAGCAGCCCCTTTTTGATAAAACAGATACAAGGAGAACCCATGGAACCTTTGAAGATCGGCAATATCACCCTGCCCCACCGGGCGGTGTTCGGCCCTATGGCAGGCTTTACGGATGCCCCCTGCCGCCGCCTGATGGCACAGCACGGCGCGGGCTTTACCGTCAGCGAGATGGTGTCCAGCCGGGCGCTGGTGTACGGCGACCATAAGACCGTCAGCCTGCTGAAAGCCGCGCCCAACGGCGCACCCTACGGGGTGCAGATCTTCGGCGAGGTGCCGGAGATCATGGGCGAGGCCACCGCCGCCATCGAGCAGTACGAATTTGACTTTGTGGATATCAATATGGGCTGCCCTGCCCCTAAGATCGTTTCCGGCGGGGCGGGCAGCAAGCTGATGCTGGACCCCGACCGCTGCGGGCGCATCGTGGAGCAGGTGGTGGCGCACACCAAGCGCCCCGTCACCGTAAAAATGCGCAAGGGCTGGGACGCCGACCACATCACCGCCGTGGAGTGTGCCAAAGCCTGCGAGCAGGCGGGCGCGGCGCTGGTGGCAGTGCACGCCCGCACCCGGGAGCAGATGTACACCCCGGGCATCGACCCGGAGATCATCGCACGGGTAAAGGATGCGGTAAAGGTGCCGGTGCTGGGCAACGGCGATATCCACTGCGCCGAGGACGCACTGCGCATGGTGCGGGAGACAAACTGCGACGGCGTGATGATCGCCCGGGGCGCACTGGGCGACCCGTGGCTGTTTGAGCGGGTGAACGCCGCGCTGGAGGGTCAGCCCGCCCCCAAGGAGCCGAACCTGCAAGCGCGGATGAACGCACTGCGCCGTCAGGTGGATGAGATGGTAGAGCAGAAGGGCGAGTTTGTGGCCATGCCGCAGGCGCGCGCCCAGACCATGCACTATATGAAGGGTCTGAAGGGCGCCGCCGCTCTGCGCCGCTACTGCTGCACCTTGTCCCACTTGGAGGACTTGGACGAGCTGATTGCCGCCGTATTTGAAGAGCAGCGCAAGGCCGGGCTGGACCCCGAGGATGTGCGGGAAGTACCGTTCCCGTAATTTGACCCGAAGCAGAGCAATGCCGGATGGCCTGTGGGCTGTCCGGCATTGCTTTTTTACAGCTTCGTCAACTCGTCCAGATTCTGGATATAGCAGGGCAGGCAGTGCGCCAGGAACCAGTCAGCCTCCGGGTAGTGCATGGCTTGCAGCGCGGCGCGTGGTTGTCAAGCCCTTTTTTCTTGCACGCTGCCGTGCTATACTACAAGATGTCATCAAATCCACTTCCGCGCCGGTGCGCGGAGAAAGAGGAACACTATGGAAAAGTTTATAAAACCACGGCTGCTCACGCCAAGGGAGCAGAACCATAAAAAATTCTGGCAGGCGGTGGGACTGTGCGCCCTGACGGCGGCCATCTTCTTTTTGCCGTTCTACATCCTTGACGGCGGCTTTTTCCACTATGCAGGCGATTTTAACAGCCAGCAGATCAGCTTTTACCGGTATATGAACGGCTTTGTCAAGGGCGCGGGCTACCCGGACAGCGCCTTTGCCGGTGCGCCGCACAATACCTTTTCGTGGGCGACCGACCTTGGCAGCGGGGTGATGAACGCCTACTCCTTCTACCTGTACGGCTCGCCGTTTTTCTGGCTGTCGGTGCTGCTGCCGCAAAGCTGGCTGCCCTATATGATGGTGCCGCTGCTGGTGCTCAAGTTCGGCGTGGCGGGCGGCGGCGCGTTCCTGTATCTGCGCCGCTACGTCAAAAACGAGAACTACGCGGTGCTGGGTGCCTGCCTGTATGCGCTTTCCGGCTTTGCGGTGTACAATGTGTTCTTCAACCACTTTGTGGATGTGGTGGCGCTGTTTCCCTACCTGCTCTGGGCGCTGGACGAGGCTATTTATGAAAACCGTCACGGTCTGTTCGCCTTCTGGGTGGCGGTGAACCTGCTCAATAACTACTTCTTCTTTGTGGGACAAGTCATTTTCCTGTGCATCTACTTTGTGTGCAAGCTGACCGCCAAGGACTTCCGGCTGACCGGGCGCAAGTTCGGGCATCTGTTGTGGGAGAGCGTGCTGGGCGTTGCCATGGGCTGTCTGCTGCTGTTCCCGGCGGTGCTCAGTCTGCTGCAGAACCCGCGCACCATCGACCTTTCCTCCGGCTGGGGCTTTTTGACCTACGCCAAGGTGCAACAGTATCTGGCTATCCTGCTCAGCTGGATCTTGCCGCCGGACTCCCCTTACCTCACCTCGGTCTGGTCAGAGGGCGTCATCAAGTGGACGAGCATGACGTCCTATCTGCCGCTGTGCAGTCTGGCCGGTGCCATGGCCTACTGGCGCAGCCGGAAGGCTGACAGCAAAAAGCGCATCGTTGCGGTATGCGCCGTGTGTGCGCTGGTGCCGGTGCTGAACAGCGCCTTCTACGCCCTGAATTCCAGCTACTACGCACGCTGGTACTATATGCCCACCCTCATCCTTGCCGCCATGACCGTAAACGCGCTGGAGGACCCGGACGTTGATCTGGACACACCTGCCCGGGGCATTGGCTGGATCATGCTGGCTACGCTGGTCTTTGCCATCGTGCCCGTGCGGGACGATGCCACCGAGACATGGTCCTTCGGTGTGCTGAAGAACCCGGGACAGTTCTTTGCCGTTCTGGGCTTTGGTCTGCTGGGGCTTTGGCTGTACCGCTATCTTTGCGGCAAGTGGCGGCAGGACAGCCGCTTTGCTCAGCGTATGACGGCGGCGGTGCTGGTATTTGCCTGCGTGTTCACTATGGTGCACATCGGCATTGGCAAGTTTGGACAGTGGTACACCGACAGCGACCTTGTGGAGCAGGACACCAACGCCCTGCTGCTGAAAAACGACCTGCCGGAGGGCGACTATCGCATCGACACCTACAAGATCCACGACAACATCGGGATGTGGCTGGATAAAAGCTGTCTGCAATACTTCGGCAGCACGGCGGCTCCCAGCATCCTCAGCTTCTACCCGGGGCTGGGGGTCAAGCGGGATGTGCGCAGCGAGCCGGAGATTGCAAACTACGCCCTGCGCGGCCTTTTAAGTGTGGAATACCTCATCACCACCCCGGAAAAGCGCGAAAGCTTTGAGGACGAGGCAGACGCGGGCTGGACCTATCTTGCCGATGTGGACGGCTACACGCTGTACCACAACGATAACTATGTGCCCATGGGCTTTACCTACGACTACTATGTGACCAAGGCTACCTATGAGGCCTCGATCAAGACCCTGCGCTCCAACCTGCTGATGCGGGCACTGGTGCTGGAGGACGAGGATGTGGCACAGTATGGTCAGTACCTGACCGAGCTGCCGGACGCGATGCTGGACGACCTGCACTACGACAGCTACACGCAGGACTGCGCCGACCGACGCGCCCACAGCTGCTCTGTGTTCCAGATGAACAATGCAGGCTTCCATGCCGAGATCACGCTGGACAAGGCGAATCTCGTCTTTTTCTCTGTGCCCTACGATGACGGCTTTACCGCCTACGTCAACGGCGAAAAGACCGACATTCTGCGCGTGGATGAGGGACTGATGGCAGTGCTCTGCCCGGCGGGCGCAAGCAGCATCGACTTTGTGTATCAGGCCGCCGGGCTTTCTGCCAGCCGGGTAGTGACCGCCGCAGCCATTCCGGTGTGGGTGGTGTACGTTGCTTACTTTGTGCGCCGCAAGCGCCGCAGTACCGGTGCCCCGGCAGAAGAATGACTTTGACCGGGCCAAAAAATAAAAATTTAAAAATCCCTCTTGACTTTACGAAGATAAAGTGTATAATGCAATCAAACCGATGAGGCGGAAGAGAACCTGCACAGCGCATCTGCAGTGAGCCCGGACAGTGCAAACGGGCGAAAGCGGGGCAGAGATTCGTGGGCCGCCGAGGGCCGGGCAAACGGGCGCAAGCCCCAGTAGCTTTGGACGGAAGTCTCCGTTACAGGACAGGGGAGTGTTGGCTCTCCGTGAGTGGCTCTGCTGTATGGGATGCAGAGCAAGCAAGGTGGCACCGCAGAATCGTAATTTACCGATCCTGTCCTTGTGGATAACACACAGGGACAGGGTCGTTTTGTTTTAAGACCCGTCCCGCAAAGGGAGCGGGTCTTTTGATTTGCCGCCCGCTCCGGGAAAGGAGTTACCACTATGAAAAACCTGAACATGATCTCCCGCCGCAGCTTCCTGAAGGCCGCTCTGGCCGCTTCCGCTGTTTCTGCCATGGCACTGACCGGCTGCGGCAGCGCTGCTTCCGGCTCTGCCTCCAGTGCAGCAGTTTCCTCCTCCGCAGCGGCTTCCGGCAGCACCGCTGCCGCCGGCGAGACCTTCAAGGTGGGCATCGTCAACTATGTGGACCACGCTTCCCTCAACCAGATCGTGGAATCTGTGGAGAGCCGTCTGGATGCCATCGGCAAGGAGAAGGGCGTCACCTTTGACTACGCCGATTACTACGCCAACGCACAGGCCGACCAGTCCAACCTGAACCAGATCGGCGCAGACCTTGTGGCCGACGGCGTGGACGTGATCGTGGCCGTGGCCACCCCCACCGCCGCTACCATGCTGGCTGCCGTGGAGGACACCGACATCCCGGTGGTCTACTCTGCTGTGACCGACCCCGCCGCCGCTGGCTTTGACGGCGAGGAGAACATCACCGGCACCTCCGATGCCCTGAACACCGACGCCATCATGAACCTGATCGTGGCGGCAAACCCCGGCATTGATACCATCGGTCTGCTGTATGACCTGAGTCAGGATGCCTCCACCCAGGCCATTGCGGACGCCAAGGCCTTCTGCGAGAAGAACGGCATCAAGGTTGTGGAAAAGAACGGCACCACCACCGCCGAGGTGCAGATGGCTGCCGAGGCACTGGTAGCCGCCGGGGTCAAGGCCGTGTTCACCCCCACCGATAACACCATCATGACCGCCGAGCTGTCCATCTATGAGAGCTTCATTGAGGCCGGTGTGCAGCACTACACCGGTGCCGACAGCTTTGCGCTGAACGGCGCACTGGTGGGCTACGGCGTGGATTACGTCCAGCTGGGCGAAGCCACGGCCGATATGGTCAGCCAGCTGCTGTGCGACGGCAAGACCCCCGCAGACCTGCCCTACCAGACCTTTGATAACGGCATCGTCACCATCAACACCGAGACCGCCGAGGCTCTGGGCTTGGATCTGGCAACCCTGAAGGAAGCCTTCAAGCCCTACTGCACCGAGATCACCGAGGTGACCACCGCCGAGAACTTCTCCTGAACCCCGCTCAGCCAGAACCTGACGGTTTTGTCGGCTCTCCCGCAAGGGAGAGCTTTTGGCGGTTCTGGGGAAAGTGGTTTCCCTCTCCCGTGAAAATACGTTTGTCGCACTCCGCAGAGCAATGCGGCGCGCATTCAAAATAACATAAAAGGAGCATACACCATGCTGGCGAGTATCTTTTCCCTCAACGTTTTGCAGACAGCGCTGGAGCTGGGCTGCATCTACGGACTGGTGGCGTTGGCACTGTTTCTGAGCTACTCCATCCTGAATATTGCCGACCTTTCCACCGACGGCTGCTTTACGCTGGGCTGCGCCGTGGCCTGTCAGGTAGCGCTGACCGGCCACCCCATCCTTGCGCTGGCGGCAGCTATGGCTGCAGGGGTGTGCTCCGGCTTTGTCACCGCCTTTTTGCAGACAAGGCTCGGGGTAGAAAGCATCATGGCCGGTATCATCGTCAATACCGGCCTGTACACCATCAATCTGGCGGTGATGGGCTTTTCTTCCACCATGTCGCTGGTCAAGACCCCTACCATCTTCTCGATGGCAAAGACTTCGCTGGGCTTTCTGGGCAGCTGGTACAAGCTGGCGCTGGCGGCAGTTATCATTGCCATCGCCTGCGCGGCGATGCTGGGTTTTCTGGGCACGCGGCTGGGGCTTTCCATCCGCGCCACCGGCGATAACGCTGCCATGGTGCGGGCTTCCAGCATCAACCCCGCCTTTACCATCACGGTGGGTCTGTGCGTGTCCGGTGCGCTGTGTGCGCTGTCCGGCGGGCTGCTGGCGCAGTACCAGAAAAGCTGCGATATCAACGTGGGCACCGGCATGGTGACCATTGCACTGGCTTCTCTCATCATCGGCGAGACGCTGGTGGGCAAGCGCACCATGCTGCGCCGCATCCTTGGCGTGGTGTTCGGCAGCTGCCTGTACCGCTTTATCGTAGCCGTGGCGCTGCGGTTCAATGTGCCCGCTGCCGCCATGAAACTGGTATCTGCCATCATTGTGGCAGTGGCCATCTCCATGCCCGCTATCCGGGAGCACTTTGCCTTTGAAAAGCGCCGTCACGCCGCACGCCGCACAGTGACCAACAGGGAGGGACAGTAAAATGGAAATGCTGCAGCTGAACGACCTGCACAAGACCTTTAACCCGGGCACCGTCAACGAAAAAGTGGCGCTGAACGGCGTAAGCCTGCAAATGGAGGCCGGAGATTTTGCCACCATCGTGGGCTCCAACGGCGCGGGCAAATCCACCCTGTTCAACGCCATCACCGGCGGCTTTATTGCCGACGAGGGCAGCATTCTGCTGGGCGGGCAGGATATCACCTTTGCGCCGGAGCACCAGCGCAGCAAGGTCATCGGGCATCTGTTCCAGGACCCGCTCAAGGGCACCGCGCCCAACATGACCATTGAGGAAAATCTGGCGCTGGCTTACCTGCGGGCAGGCACTGCGCCCAACGCCATCTTCTCCCGCATTTCCCGCAAAGATAAGGCGCTCTTCCGCGAAAAGCTTGCTTTGCTGGACATGGGGCTTGAGGACCGCATGAAGCAGCCGGTGGGGCTGCTCTCCGGCGGGCAGCGGCAGGCGCTTACCCTGCTCATGGCTACCCTTGTCACCCCCAAGCTGCTGCTGCTGGACGAGCACACCGCCGCGCTGGACCCCGCCACCGCCGAAAAGGTGCTGGCGCTGACCAAGAGCATCGTGGCTGAGAAAAAGATCACCTGCCTGATGGTGACCCACAATATGCATCAGGCGCTGGAGCTGGGCAACCGCACCCTGATGATGGACGCCGGGCGCATCGTGTTCGACGTAAAGGGCGCAGCACGCAGCAAGATGACCGTGGACGATTTGCTGGAAAAGTTCCGCGAGAACGCGGGCAAAAATCTGGATAACGACCGCATCCTGCTGAGCAAGGTGGAGAAATAACAAAAGGTCTGCTGCACCCGCCCTCTCAGGCGCTCCCGCGCCAGATTCCCCCTTTTGTCACCTACGGTGACATCTTCCCCCGGAGCGGGGGAAGTCTTTCCTCTCAGGGGGAGCCAAGCTGTAAAGTTCATCACTAAAGTTTTAGGTGCAATGAGAAAGCTTCCGGCAGTGCTCTTGGCTCTCCCAAAGGGAGAGCTGTCAAAGCCGACAGGCTTTGACTGAGAGGGCGAACCCGCTAAAGAAAAAGCATCTGCAACAAGATTTCGCTGAATTTCTGAAATTCAGAAGCGAATGTTGCAGATGCTTTTTTACGTTATTTATTTTTATTCTTTTACCACAGGCGGATGACCTTGATGACGCCCTCGGCCTTATCGCGGGCCAGCTCCAGATGGTGCTGCAGCGCCATGGCTGCGCCGTCCCAGTCCCCTGCCAGAGCAGCATCCAGAATCTGCAGATGCTCCTCACAGGTCTGCTCCTGATTGATCATGCTCACCTTGCCGGTCATGATGCGGAAACGGGTGTTCAGGCCGGTGATGCGGTCGTAGGCAGAGCGCAGATACTTGTTGGGCAGGGTGCTCATCAGCAGCTCGTGGAAGTCGTCGTCCGACTTGCAAAAGTCCTCGATGCGCTCGCTGTGGTGCATCAGCTCGGCGTAGGCCTCCAGCTGCTCCCGGGGGATGGCATTGCCGTAAGTACGCAGGGCGTAGGGCTCCACCAACAGACGCATCTCAAACATGCTGTGCACGTCCTCTTCGGTGATGCCGGAGACCATCAGACCCTTTTTGGGCAGAATGGTGATCAGCCCCTCCTGCTCCAGACGCCCCAGTGCGTCCCGCATGGGGGTGCGGCTGATGTTGCCCATCTCGGCGCAGAGCTTCTGCTCGTTCAGAAACTCGTTGGGGCGGTACTCGCAGTTCAAAATCTTGGTTTTGAGGTACTGGTACGCCTGCAGCTTCAGGCTGAGCTTTGCCTGTGCTTCCTGCTCTTTCATAAGCACACTCTCCTATTCTTCGTTTTCTTCTTCTCCAAAAACGTTCCAAAACGTCCGAACCGGCAGCGCAAACCCACCGCTGCCAGTTTCTTCTTCTTCATGTTCAGCCAGCTTGTATCCCGGCTGCAATCCAACCACTTTATCTAGTATATTATTTCACATTAGGGCATTTTTTACAAGACTTTTTGCTTAACTTTGGCGTGTTTTCCGTTTTACACAAAGATTACGCCCCGTTTTTGCTACTTTTTACAATGTTTTTTGTGCTTGTCGCCAAACAGACAGACTTTTCGCCCGCTTCTTTTGCATCCAAGCGCAAACTGTGCTACAATAGGAATAAAAAACAACACATCTACACCGGAAAGGACCGAATTTCTCATGGCACGAAGCGATGGCTACAACACCCGCACCCGGCAGCTCATCTTAGATTACCTCATCAACAACCGCCAGCACGCGGTAAGCGCTTCCAACATTCTGGAGCATCTGGAGGCGCAGGGCGCAAGCCCTAACCCCACCACCGTGTACCGCTATCTGGACAAGCTGGCCGGCGAGCAGCGCATTATGAAATATGTAGCCGACAAGGGCGAGCGGGCGGTGTTCCAGTATGTGGACGAGGGGCGTCACTGCCGGGAGCATCTGCACCTCAAGTGCGTGCAGTGCGGGCGCATCTACCATCTGGACTGCCATTTTATGGATGAGGTGCGCGCCCACCTGATGGCAGAGCACGGCTTTACCCTGCAATGCGAGGGCAGCGTGCTGTACGGGCTGTGCTGTCATTGTGCGCAGAACGCGGCACCGTCCACAGCAGAAGAACAGCCTGCAAAAAAATGCGCCTGCTGTGTTGACACGGACAAAAACCCGTGATACAATGCAGACAATAAAAGCGTTGACCGGGAAAAGTAAGGCCTCAGGTTTTTCTTACAGAGAGTGCGGGATGCTGGAAACCGCGCAGAAAACGAAGCCAGAAGAACACCCGTGAGCCGCTCCCTGAACCTGCGTGTGCAGCAGTAGGGGCAGACGTGCGCCGCTCGTTATCGCGGCAGTGCTTTCAACGGGGAGAGCGCACAAAAGTGACCGGTGTATTGCGTATGCCGGTAATTTAGGTGGCACCACGGATACGGCAGCATATTCGTCCTAGGACTATGGGATGAATGGCTGCCGTATTTTTATTTTTATCGTTTTTACAAGAGGGGTAAGAAGTATGTGTTGTGTTATGGGTTATACGGGGCATGATTTGCCCGCTGAAAAATTCAAAGAGTATCTGCTGCGCACCGTGGACCGCGGCCCGGACGACCAGCGAGTGGTGGAGGGGCCCTACGGTCTGATGGGCTTTGGGCGGCTTGCCATCATGGGACTGACCCCGGAAGGGATGCAGCCCTTTTACCGGGGCGCTGACTGCGTGGTGTGCAACGGCGAGTTGTACGGCTTCCGATTCGAAAAGGAGATCCTGAAACGCCGGGGCTACAAGTTCTGCTCTTATTGCGACTGCGAGATTTTGCTGCCGCTGTACTACGAGTACGGGCTGGATATGTTCCGCCACATGGACGCGGAGTTTGCGCTGATCCTGTACGATTCCCGCAAGGATCGGCTCATCGCCGCCCGCGACCCCATCGGCATCCGTCCGCTGTTCTACGGCTACTCCAAGTCCAGCCACAAGATCGCCTTTTCCTCCGAGATGCGCAACCTCATCGGCTGGTGCGATGACATCCGTCCCTTCCCCATCGGCAGCTACTACTGCGACGGTCGCTTTGTGCGCTACGAGGACATTGCGGATGTGCCTGCCCCCATGCAGGACGATATGCCCACCATCCTGAAGAACATCCGCGAGAAGCTGATTGCCGGTGTGGAAAAGCGGCTGGATGCCGATGCACCTGTGGGCTTCCTGCTCTCCGGCGGTCTGGATTCCTCGCTGGTGTGCTCCATTGCCGCCAAGAAGCTGGGCAAGCCCATCCGCACCTTTGCCATCGGCATGGACACCGATGCCATCGACCTGAAATACGCCCGGCAGACTGCGGACTATCTGGGCAGCGAGCACCACGAGATCATCATCAACCGCGAGATGGTGCTCAGCAGCTTGGAAGAAGTCATCCGGCTGTTGGGTACATGGGATATCACCACCATCCGCGCCAGCATGGGTATGTACCTGCTGTGCAAGGCCATCCACGAGCAGACCGATGTGCGTGTGCTGTTGACCGGCGAGATCTCGGACGAGCTGTTCGGCTACAAATACACCGACTACGCCCCCACCGCCGATGCTTTCCAGCAG
>CAKSZF010000038.1 GCA_934525405.1 uncultured Faecalibacterium sp. | reverse complement strand
GGCGTGATCCACATGGACACCCCCTACAAGGAGGGCATGGTGCTGAGCGCCGGTTCCGCACTGGCTACCGTTGCCAGTGAGAACGATGATCTGGAGATCATGGCCATGGTGACGGTGAACGACCGTCCCCTGCTGCATGTCGGTGACCCCTGCAAGATCGCCATCACCGGCCTGTCGGAGTACTCCTACGGCACGCTGACCGGCACCGTTACCTCCATTGACAGCGATGTGACCTCCAGCAGCAACGGCTCCTACTACAAGATGACCATCAAGCCCGACGCCACCTATGTAGTGAGCCGCAGCGGCGACAAGGTGGATCTTTCCAACGGTATGAGCGTGACCGCCCGCGTGGAATACGACCAGGTCACCTATTTTGAGTATGCCATGGAGGCTCTGGGCGTGCTGTTCCGCTAAAACGGACTGCACTGCACAGCCGAATGGCTCCCCTTTACAACACCCCAAAGAGGTACAAACAACATGATTCGAACCGCAAAGAAACTGGCCGCCTGTGTGCTGATGCTGGGTGTGCTGTTATGCGGCACCGCGCTGAGCGCTGCCGCCGCCAGCCTGCCCGTTGAAGAGCAGAACGGCGTTTCGCTGCCATGGCTCAAGGACGTGCCCGCTGAGAGCATTTCCACCGGCAGCTACTCTGCCAATATGCTGCTGGGCGCTTCTCAGCAGCTGTCCCCCGTGGTCAGCCCCAGTTACAGCACCGACTCTGTGGTCTACCTGACCGATGACAGCAGTGTGCTGACCGTCAGCAGCAGCGGCGTGGTACAGGCTGTGGGCGTTGGCACCGCCACTGTTACGGCAGCAGCCGGTAACCAGATCTGCGCATACACCATCGTGGTGTCCATGGACTCCTCCATGATCGTGACCGAGATGGACCTTTCCCTCTCCTCCAATACCATCTATGTGGGCAACTCGGTGTCGGCTTCCCTGCAGGTGCGCCCCACCTCCGCCTCCAACTATGCCACTGTCACCCTGACCTCCTCGAACGAGAAGGTCGCCACGGTAAACAGCTTTGGCCGCGTGACCGGCGTAGCCCCCGGCAAAGCCACCATTACCGCCACCTGTGGCTCGGTGGTAGCCACCACCACTGTTACGGTGCTTGCCCTGCCTACGGATTCCTCCACTGGCACAAGCGGTACTACATCCAGCAACAGCGGACAGGTGATCACCCCCAGCACCAACTACATCGTGCTCAAGCCCGGTGCCACCCGCACCATTACGGCCAAGGCTACCCCCGCCAGTGCATCCCAGTCCTTCACCTTCAAGTCCGGCAACAGCAGCATTGCCACGGTCAGTCCCACGGGTGTGGTCACGGCGGTAGGCACCGGTTCTACTTCCATTACCATCTCCAATGGCAAGGCCACTGCCATGGTCACGGTCATCGTGAACCGCTCGGCAGAGGCCTCCTCCGGTAGCAACAGCAGCAATGACGGCACGGATACCCCGGACGACAACACCTCCATCCCGCTGAACCCTGTGGTGCAGACCATTCAGGACAGCACCGAGGATCAGGTGGTGTTCGCCCAGTCTGAGATTCCCACCGTGACCGGCGAAATTCTGAACGCCCTGCGCACCACCGGCAAGACCCTGTGCGTGGTGGGCGATGGCTACACCCTGAACGTTTCCGGCAAGGACGTGAAGAGTACCACCAGCGAGATTGACACTGCCATCACCTTCACCGAGAGCGCAGAGGGGCTGGAGTTTGAGCTGGACAACGGCCGTGCCCTTCCCTGCACGGTGCAGCTGGAACTGGATGTGAGCACTTACTCCCGCCTGTACCTGTACAACACCATCAGCAATAAGTGGCAGTACCTGAACAGCTACAAGGACGGCGTCATCACCGCTGACACTGCCGGACGCTACCTGCTGACCAACCAGAACCTGCGGTTCAGCAACATCAACTGGACCTTCTTTATCGCAGGCGGCGTGGTGGTGATCATCATCGCCATTGCCTATATCGCGTTCAAGAAGCGCTATTGGTTCTGGTAAGCGCCCCCGCTCTTCCCGCATATAACAAACCGCCCACTGCACAAAATGCTGTGCAGTGGGCGGTTTTGTGCTATAGACAATTTTAAATGGTATCCGCTCGGCTGCAACCATTTTTTTGCGGAAGAATATTTTTATATTTTCAAGTCTGGAAAATCTGCGGATTTTCCAGACTTGACTTTTAACGGGAAAAATCCTCTCCCTAAAGAGCATCTCTTCTTGTGAAAAAGTGGTTCAAAAACGCCTGCTGGCGTTTCTGAACCACAGTAAAAATCATCTTTCCGCTGAATATGGCCAAAGCAGCGCGGCGGTCATTTCAAATCGTCCTTTTCCCTGTCACTCCACCGTTACGCTCTTGGCAAGGTTGCGGGGTTTATCCACGTCACAGCCGCGCAGCACCGCCATATAGTAGGCGAACAGCTGCAAGGGTACAATGAGCTGCAACGGCATCAGGATGTCGTCGTACTCGTCCAAGCGGATCACCTCGGTGGCAACGCCCTCCGGCACTTCCGCGTCCTTGGTGGTGAACAACAGCACCCGTGCGCCGCGGCTACGGGTCTCCTTGGCGTTGGAGATAGTCTTTTCATAGACGTTTTTCTGGGTAGCCAGCGCAATGACCGGCACACCGCCCGTGACCAGACTGATGGTGCCGTGCTTCAGCTCGCCTGCCGCATAGGCATCCGAGTGCACATAGCTGATCTCCTTCAGCTTCAGGCTGCCCTCCAGCGAGAGGGCGTAGTCAAACCCGCGCCCGATAAAAAAGCAGCTCTGGGTGTTCACATAGCGGCTGGCAAGATACTTGATCTGCTCGCAGTCCGCAAGGCGGGGCTTGATGACCTCGGATGCGTGCAGCAGCTGGGCGGTGTAGTACTTGGTCTTTTCCTCGGTCAGCTGCCCGCGCGCGTAGGCCAAGCGCAGGGCAAACAGGTACAGCACGCACAGCTGCACCATATAGGCCTTGGTGGACGCCACCGCAATCTCCGGCCCGGCGTAGGTGTACATCACATAGTCCGCCGCCCGGGCAATGCTGCTGCCCACCACGTTCACGATGGCCAGCACCGGCACGCCCCGGCTCTTTGCCAGCTTGAGGGCGGCCAGCGTATCGCTGGTCTCGCCGGACTGGCTGATGATGACGACCAGGTCCTCCTGCTTCAGGATGGGGTCGCGGTAGCGGAACTCGCTGGCGATGTCCACCTCTGCAGGCACCCGCGCCAGCGTCTCAATGGCGGTCTTGCCCACCATACCGGCGTGCATGGCCGTGCCGCAGCCCACCAGATGCACTGTACCGATGCTGCGCAGCTTTTCGTCCGTCAATTCCGGAATGCGCAGCTCCGGCAGGCCGTTCTCCACCCGGGGACTGACTGTCGCCGTGATGGCGGCGGGCTCCTCGTTGATCTCCTTGAGCATAAAGTGGGGGTAGCCACCCTTTTCGGCGGCTTCCATGTCCCAGTCTGCGGTCAGCTTTTCGCGCTCCACCGCCTCGCCGAACTCGTTATAGAAGCGGATGCCCTGTGCTGTACACACAGCCATGTCCCCTTCTTCCAGCACGCTGTACCGGCGGGTGTACTTGAGCAGCGCCGGGATATCCGAGGCCACAAAATTTTCGCCCTCGCCCCAGCCCACGATAAGTGGGCTTTCCCGCTTGACCGCAAAGATGGTGTCCGGGTAGTCCTTGAACAGCACCGCCAGCGCGTAGCTGCCCCGCACCTTGGCAAGCGCTGCCTGCAGCGCCTGCAGCGGCTCACCCTGATAGCAGCTGTCGATGAGCTTTACCAGCACCTCGGTGTCGGTCTCGCTGGCAAAGGTGTAGCCCTTGGCGACCAGCCGCTCCTTCAGCGCGCCGTAGTTTTCAATGATGCCGTTGTGCACGATGCTGACCCGGGGCGTAGAATGCGGATGGCTGTTCACATCACTGGGCTCGCCATGGGTCGCCCAGCGGGTATGACCGATGCCGCAGCCGCTCTGAGGCAGCGCCAGCTGCTCCAGCTTGCCGCGCAGGGCAGAAAGCCGTCCCTTGCTTTTGACCACGCGGATACCGTCCCGCTGGGTGAGCGCCACTCCGGCAGAATCGTACCCGCGGTACTCCAGCTTTTCCAAGCCATCCAGCAGCACCTGCTGGGCGCTGCGCGTCCCGACATAACCTACAATGCCACACATACAAAATACCTCCAGACCGACTGCGGCGCGCCGAAATGCGCTGCTGCACAGTCAGTTTCCTCTATCAAAGTCTATGTTCTTGTATGGCTTTCTTTGCAGGGTTCTGTTTCGGTATTACTGCCGGTTTTTGCCCTGTTCTGCGGCTGGTATAGCCCTCAGCCGGAGAAACACCCGCCGAATCTTTCGATGATTCCTCTCCTCGTCACCCTCGCGGCTGTCACCCGCGTGGCCCGGCGCTTTGCGTCAGCTTGTGGTACACATTCCTTCTTTCAATGTTTTTTCTCAATGCATCCCCAGCATTTTATGCAGCTTGGGCTGCCACTTCAATTTGTACAGCAGCAGCATATTGCACAGTGCACGGTCGTACAGAGCAAAGGCCACGTTGCCCATAGCCAGTGTGAGCAGGGTCATTGCCAGCGCGGTGGTGCGCAGCTCCTGCGAAACGCTGCCCGCCGGTACTACCACCAGCAGCAGGACGTACATTGTCAGCACCGCCGCATTGCACAGCAGCAGCTTGCACACCAGCTGCAAAGCCCGGGGGCGGATGCGGTCAAATTTTGGCTTGACCAGCGGGTAATAACCCAGCAGTACGGTAAAAATCAGGGCGATCTCCTTATCCGGCACAAAGAGCAGCCCCAGCAGGCTGACGGCCGCGTAGGCCGTCCACGCCATGGTGATGCCACACTCCATGCACACCGTTGCAATGAGAAAGCTGGCCACCGCCGGTGCAATGAACATGGCAATGGGGATGATGGTGCCCAGCAGCATCAGTGCCACGCACAGTGCCGCTGCCATGCCGCAGTAGGCCATAGCCCAGCTTTTGCTTTTTCGTTTCTTCATGGGATCTCCCATTTTTCAGTGTCTGCATCCTGTTCCAGCGGGTAGACCGCGTGTTGCAGGCCCAAAATCATGATATTATTCAGCAGGGTATCGTTCAGTTTGAGATCCAGCATCTTGTATGCCCGCATCAGGTCGTTGACCGCAGCCAGTGCCTGCCGCCGGGCGTTCTCTATGGCAGCAGCCTGCCCGTTGAGCTCGTTGACCACGAACACGTTATAGCGGCCATTGCGGCGGTCGGTCTCAAAACGCTCGGCCTTGTCCAGCAGATAGAAGATGCGTCCGATGCAGCTGCCGATATACCGCATACTCTTGCGCTGATTGTGGTCGTCCGTAGCCAGCGTGGAGTACAAAGCGCCGTAGATGTTGCTCATGGGCTCGGCGGCAAGGGCGTAGTTTTTGGCGCTCAGGTTCATCTGCACCACCGCCTGCTCCCGCTCCTGCGCAAACAGCCTCTCCAATGCCGGGTTCTCCTGCCGCGCTTTGTCGTAGGCACGGCGCAGCAGCAACTTGTCCACTGCACGGCGCAGACGCTTCGCCGGGCGCAGCTCGCTGTACTTGCGGTCCTGCAGGTTATGCCAGCCCATCAGGATCTCCACCTGCGCCGCCTGCCGGATGCCCAGTGTCTGGCACATCATGCTGCGCCGGAACGGCGTGCCGGGCACCCGCTGCCGTTTGCAGGTGGGCATCCGTCCCGCCAGACTGTCGGACAGGATGGCAAACAGCACCCCGTTGGTGCGCAGCAGATGACAGGCGTAAAAGCCGTAAGACTTATACATCTGCCGCCGCACCCCGCGGAGATAACGCATATAGGTGTTGTAGTCCCGGATCGTCAGTTCCGGCAGATAGGGCCGCATTCGTCCCTTCATAAGAGCCAGCCATCCTTTCTGTACAGTTTTTGCATCCTGCGGTCAATAAGGTTAGTATAATCCTTTTTATGCGCCAGCGCAACTACCGGATGCAAAAACTGCTGTAATTTGTCATTATGCCGAATTTTGTGATACTGTTTTTTCAACAAAAAACACCCGCAGGCCGTTCCTTTTGTGCAAAAGACTGGCTGCGGGTGTTTGTACTGGATTTTCCCGGCAAAAGACACACTTTTTTCGGTGCAATGTCTGCCGGGCGGGCGGTCAAATGCCCTTACTTCTTTTCAAAATGGGTGCGCTTGCCATCAAAGCCGGACTTCGGCATGGGCTTTGCCACCTTTTCGGTCTTAGGGGCGTTATAGTACATATACAGCTGGCAGGGGATCATGCCGTTGTACATTTTGCGGCGCTTGTTGGCGCGCTTGCCGTAGTGCAGTTCAAAGTCCATATCGGCGGTAATGGCGTACAGACCGGCACAGGGGTTGGCTTCCATCTGCTGTCCCAGCGTGCGCGCCAGCTTGGCAGCGCCCTCAATAGTGCCCAGACGCTCACCGTACGGAGGGTTGGTCAGCACGATGGCTTCCGGTTTTGCGGCAAAGGCGGCAACATCCGCCACCTCAAAGTGGCAGCGGTTCTCCACACCCGCCAGCTTGGCGTTGGTGTTGGCCTGTGCCACGGCGGCGGGGTCGATATCATAGCCAAAGGCCTCAAAGCCCACGTCCAGCTTGGACTCTGCCAGCGCCTTCTGGCGCTGCTCTGCCCACAGGGCGGCGGGCACAAAGCTATAACGCTCGGCGGCAAAGCGGCGCTTCAGACCCGGGGCGATGTTCATGGCTTTCTGTGCAGCTTCGATCAGCAACGTGCCGCTGCCGCAGAAGGGATCCTCCACCAGACTGTCACGGCGCACACGGCCAAGGTCGGCAATGGTCGCCGCCAGCGTCTCGCGCAGGGGGGCCTCCATGGCATTGCGGCGGTAGCCGCGCTTGTGCAAGCCCTCGCCGGTGGTGTCCAGCATGATCTCGCACACATTTTTGCGCAGCATAAAGCGCACCTTGTACTCCACGCCGCTTTCGGGCAGCACGGTGGTGCGATGACCCTTCATCAGGCGCTTGACCACAGCCTTTTTAATGACGCTCTGGCAGGCGGGGATGCTGGTCAGCTGGCTGTTCAGGGAAGAGCCGGTGACCGGAAAGGCAGCGTCCGCGGGCAGAAACTCCTCCCACGGGATGGAATACACGCCGTCGAACAGCTCGTCGAAGGTGGTGGCCTTGTAGCGTGCCAGCAGCAGCATCACGCGCTCCACAGTGCGCAGGTTGAGGTTTGCGGCGGCAATCATCTCAGCCCCGCCGCAGAAGCTCAGACGGCCATCCTCCACCCGGATGTTCTCTGCGCCGATGCGGGTCAGCTCAAATTTAGCGGTGGATTCGCACCCAAAAAAGCAGGGCGCGATCAGTTCAAATTTTGCGGGCATGGTAGTTCCTTTCTGTTCTGTACCGAAAAAACAGACCTGTCCGACCGGGGACAGGCCTGCCTGTGTTCCTTGTGATCCCAGCTGATGCGATAGCTCAGCGGCCACGGCGGCTACGGGGCGCGTAGCCGCCGCCCCGGCGGTTGTTGGTCTCGTGATCGAGATCCGCCATCTTCTCCTCGCTCTGGCTCTTGAAGCGGCTCATCATGTCCTCAAAGCTCAGATTGTCGGAGCGGACGGGTGCCTTGGGCTGCCATACACGGGGTGCAGCCTCCCGGGCAGGGCCTCTGCCGCCCTCACGAGGGGCACGGCCTGCGCCGCGACCGCCGGAGCGTCCGCCCTCCTGCCCGCCGTGGAAACCGCCCGGACGGGAGCCGCCTGCGGGGCGGCCTTCCCGGGGCTGACGCGGAGCCGGGGGCAGCAGTCGCTTGATGGACAGCGCGATCTTGCCGTCCGGTGCAATGTTGATGACCTGCACCTTTACTGCATCGCCATCGTGCAGCACGGTGTTGATATCCTGCACGAACTCGTTGGATACCTCGGAAATGTGGACCATGCCGACACGCCCCTCCGGCAGCGCAACAAATGCGCCAAAGGGCTTTACACCGGTCACGCGGCCTTCGAATACGTTCCCTACCTCAATTGCCAAAACTCAATACTCCTTGTTTTCCAAAACTCTTGACCTGCCGCGCGGTCAGTTACCGGTCACATCCACAAAGATGCGCTCGTTGGGTGCGGCGTAGTTGTAAGAGTCGCGTGCGACCCATTCGGTGATCTGGTCGGCATCGCCGCTCAGTACGCGCTGCAGTTCCTGATTTTCCGTCTGTTGCTGCGCCACCTGTTCGTTCAGTGTTTCCAGTTCTGCCCGCTTGGAGCTGATGGTGACCTGATTGGAGATATAAGCCGCCAGCATACTCAGCAAAAGCAGCACGAAAAACAGGCGGAACGCCATGGTGACCACTGCATTCTTTCTGCGCTTTTTGCGTCCCGTATTCGTCATTGCCTTACGCTCCTGTCTGAACAGCAGACCTTCTGCGTCTGTTCTCTTACTTTGATACGTTTGAATTATACAACAATGCCCGCTGGTTTGGCAAGTTCTTTTTGGATTTTTTTGCGGTTCTTTCCGCGTTCCGGCGTAATTTGCGGGCAGTTTTGGCCGCAGCGCGGCGGCGGCGCAGGGGCTGCACCGCAAAACGGTGCAAAATATGGCCGGGCAGGCGCAAAATAGCCCCGATCCCCCGCCCCAGCGCCCGCAACGGGACGCCCAGCACCCCGGCAACGCAAAGGGCGGCAGCAAAGGCCGCAGCCACCATGTACCACCGCAGCACCCCGGCGGCACTGTACCCGGCGGCATAGCTCTGGCACGCCAGCAGTACCGCGCCGGAAAGCAGCATATCCGGCACAAAAGCCGTCCTGCCCCGCACCGGCAAAAACGCCCGCGCCGCGCCAAGGGCAGCGCCCAGCGCAGCACAGGCGGCGGCTTCCTGCAAGAGCCGGGCGGGCAGCAGCACCTGCACCATCAGCGCAGCAGCCGGTGCCAGAAGCCCCCGGCTGCGCGGGCGGCGGTGTATTCCAGCCCATCGAACCGCCCGGTCAGCTTCGCTTCCCCTGCTTCCAGATCCAGTGTCTGCATACTGATCTGCGCGCCGGACAGATGCAGAATACCCTTGCCGGTCTCCAGCGCGGCGCTTTCGGCGCTGCAATGCAGCACCCGCTGCACCCCGGTGACGGTCAGTCTGCTGCGGCTCTCCAAAATCAGGTCATGGGGCAGCGGCGGCTTTGCGGCAGCTTTTTCCATAGGCAGTCCCCCTCTGCCAGCATTGTATGCGGGCAGGCAAGGCTGTTATTCCGCGATCACCTCGTACATCTCGCGGGCAACGTCCTTGGTGCGGGGCTCCACATCCGAGAGCACCCGCACCTTGATAGGACGGTTGCCGAAGGTAACCTCGATGATGTCCCCGGCGTTGACGGCCTGACTGGCCTTTGCAACCTTACCGTTGATGAGGATGCGGCCTGCATCTGCCACCTCGTTTGCCACGGTACGGCGCTTGATGAGGCGGGAGACCTTGAGATACTTATCCAGACGCATTTGAACTGTTCCTTTCTTTTCAGCAAAAAAGCCGCCGCACCTTGTGCAGGCAGCGGCGGCGTGACAGAACCGATTACAGGGTGTCCTTCAGGGACTTGCCGGGCTTGAACACGATGCTGCGGGAAGCAGCGATGGTGATGGGCTCGCGGGTGCGGGGGTTGATGCCCTGACGCTCGGCGCGCTCACGCACCTCAAAGGTGCCGAAGCCGGAGATGGTGATCTTTTCGCCCTCGGTCATTGCCTTGCCCAGTGCCTCAAAAACAGCGCTGACAGCCTGCTCGGCGCTCTTCTTGCTCATTTCGGTGTTTGCTGCAACCCGTGCGATCAAGTCGGTCTTGGTCATATTATTTGCCTCCATCTGATTTTTGTCTTAAGTTCTCTCGTTCTATCGGAGCAGGTCATTCGACCTGAGTACCGCATTGTTCCTGTTCCAGACACTGTTGTGCAAAGCGCTTGGACGCAAAGGTCAACGCTTCCTCTGCATCCACCCCCGCAAGGCGGGCGGCGTTCACCGCTGCAAACAGCAGCTGGCCTGCGGCGTCCTGCTTTGCGGCGTCCTCTGCCTCGGCAAAGGTCTGCACAGCGGCCTCCAGCCGATGCTGTGCTGCGGCTGCATCCTGCTGTCCAAGGCCATGCCCGGCGGCACGCTTTTGCAGCTTCTGTGCCCGCATGAGCGCGGGCAGCGTAGCGGGCACGGTGGCCAGCTCGTCGGCCAGAGTGGTGCGCCCCTTTTCCTTATTTTTGAGCGCATCCCAGCCATTTATACCGGCGTTTTCCGCTGCGGAGGATGCAAAAATGTTGGGGTGCCGGAACACCAGCTTTTCGCAGACATTGCGGCACACATCCTCAAAGGTAAAGCGTCCCCGCTCTTCCTCTATGGCGGCGTGAAACACCACCTGCATCAGCACGTCTCCCAGCTCCTCCCGGAGCAGAACGGCATCGTCTGCGTCAATGGCTTCCAGCGCTTCGCAGGTCTCTTCCAGAAAGTTTTTGCGGATGGAAGCATGGGTCTGCACCTTATCCCACGGACAGCCGTTTTCCGGGTTCCGCAGGATACGGATCACCTGCAGCAGCTGCTCCGCCGTATAGGGCGGCTGTGGGTTCCAGTCCAGCACACGTTCCATCTCCTTTTCGAAAAGATATTGTAGATTCTACCGCAGCCGTTGCGGTTTTTCAAGCAAAAAGCCGCAATTTTCCCGCTTTGTTCATGGTTTTCTGCGCTTTTCACAAAAACAGGACGGCGTCCTGTGGGGGATACCGCCCTGTTGCAGGTTTTTCCGGTTATCGGCTTACAGCTGTGCGCCGCACTTATTGCAGAACAGTGCATCGTCCGAAACGGGTGCACCGCACTGCGGGCAGGTCTTGCGGGCAGGCTGGGCGGGCTGTTCCGGGGCAGCTTCTTCTGCCTCCTCCACGGGGGCTTCGTAGTCCACCTCGGCGGCTTCGGCCGGGGTCAGGGTGGCCTTCAAGCGGGTGATCTCCTGCTCGATGGAATCGATCATCTCGATGTATTTATCCACCAGCGGCTGGTTTTCCTCCTTGCCCTTGGCAAGGCTGTACACCAGTGCGCCCAGCTGACGCTGTGCCTTGAGCAGCTTGCCCTGCTCGTTGACCAGCTGCGCCTGCGTCTTGCCCTTTTCGGCAAGATCCATGGCGACGTTCTTGCCCTTTTCGGCATATTCCAGACCCATTGCTTTGATCTTGTTAAAATCCATCATAGACACCTCTCTTATTCTGGCAGTATTCTCTGCAGATGGCAGCGCATCCTGTGCGCCATACCGGGGTCGTATTCCCATTATAGCGCAGCGTTATGGCAATTGCAACGAATGCACCGCAATTTTTACAGTTTGGTGCTGGTTTGGAAACAAATTTTACGCATTTTTCACCGGTTAGCGGCTGCTCAGGTGCGGCTGCCGTAGAACTCGCACAGCATACTGTCGGCGGGCAGCAGCTCCAGCGGCAGCGGATCTACCTGCTCAAAGCGGCGGGCGGTCTCGTCCCACAG
The DNA here is from genome assembly GCA_934525405.1 of uncultured Faecalibacterium sp. GTDB lineage: Bacteria > Bacillota > Clostridia > Oscillospirales > Ruminococcaceae > Faecalibacterium. Next base: position 2,122 of record CAKSZF010000038.1, on the reverse strand, counting down.
CTCGGCGTTGTGGCCTTCCAGCGTGAACTGACGGCGCACCTCGCCCAGCAGCCGGGAGATCAGTCCCAGCTCGTAGGTAAAGGAGGTGTCCAGCAGGAAGTCTGCGGTGGTCTTGAAGCCCTTGATATAGCGGGTCTCACCGTCCAGCACTCTGTCCCACATGGAAAGGGTCTTGGCAGGGCTGCGGCCGCGGGTTGCGGCATCCCGCAGGGTGCGGCGGCACAGGCGGATGTCCTGCGTATTGATGACCCTGCGGCCGTCGATGCAGTATTCCTCCCGCAGACCGGCGTAGATGCGGTAGATCTGGTCGTCCGGCACAAGGCCGGTCAATTCCGGGTTCAGAGCATGGATGCCCTCCACGATGCACACACCGCCCTGTAGATCGATGGGCTCCACTGCGGCAGCGCGCTGCTCGGTGGCAAAATCGTAGATGGGCAGCTCGGTCTTGCCGGTCTCGCTGAGCTGGCGCAGACACTGCTTGATAAGGGGCAGATCCAGCGTTTCAAGATTTTCGTAGTCCAGCGTGCCGTCCGGCATTTTGGGGTAGTAGGCAGCACCTTTAAAAAAGTTGTCCAGACTGACTACCTGTGCCGGGGTGCCCTGCTGTACCAAGGCCTTTGCCAGACAGTGGGCGCTGGTGGTCTTGCCGCTGGCCGAGGGGCCGGTCAGCATAACGATCTTCGCCCCGGAGCCGCGCACCTTCTGGGCGGCATACTGCACCCGCCGGGCGTAGCTGTTCTCGCTCAGCTCGGCCAGCGCCTGCGGGCTGCGGGCTGCTACGTTATAGAGGTCTACTTCAACCAGTCGTTTCGGTACCCAGATCGTGATCATAAAACTCAGCCACTCCTTTTTTCCGTTCCAGTACCTCCGCAAAGCGCTGGATATACTCGTTCGGATACTTAAAATTGAAGATGCGCTGCATCCGTTTGCCCCCATCGGCTACCAGTTTGGTGCTGCCGCCTGCACCCGCCGAGAGGATAGTCTGGACTTCCTCCATGATATAGATATTATAGTAACCCTCGTGACCCGGCTTGCACCAGCCCACGTTTTCCAGATTTTGCAGCGTATTCTTCTGCCGGTAGAGGTAATAGGGGCGGTAACCCGCTTCGGCCAGCAGATGGCATTTTTCCAGCATAGCGGCTACGTCCGCGTAGTCGTTCTCCTTCTGGTCCTCGATGACGATGCGGGACGCCCGCTTGAGGGTAAGGGTGTGGACGGTGATGTTCTCCGGCTGCAAGGCAATGGCCTGCCGCAGGCTGTGCTCAAAGCCCTCCACCGTATCCCCGGGCAGACCAGCGATGAGGTCCATGTTGATGTCCTCGTGTCCGGCGCGGCGAGCATCGGCGTAGCAATCCAGAATATCTTGTGCCGAATGCTTGCGGCCAATGTTTGCCAGCACCGTGTCCGAGAAGGTCTGCGGGTTGATGGAGATGCGGGTAGCGCCGTATTCCTTGATGACCGCCAGCTTTTCGGCATCGGTGCAGTCCGGGCGGCCCGCTTCTACGGTATATTCTACGACCTTGCTCAGGTCAAAATTCTCCCTTACGGTACCCATGAGCTGCCGCAACTGGGCTGCGGAAAGGCTGGTGGGAGTACCGCCGCCGATGTAGATGCTGCACAAGGTCAGTCCGGCACGCTCGGCCTGCACCCGGATCTCTGCAACCTCTTTGCACAGGCAGTCCACATAGGGCTGCACCATCTTACGGTCGCGGTCCAGATTGCAGCTGACAAAGCTGCAATAGCTGCACCGGGAGGGGCAGAACGGGATGCCGATATACAAACTGTACGTCTTGGGGGCGCTGCCCAGCTGCAGGATCGGCTCCTGCAAATCGGCAATTTCCTTCGCCATTTCGTATTTTTGTTTCGAGCAGTCGAACCGCTGCAAAAAGAAGTTGTCGATCTGCTCTGCGCTCCACCCGGCGGCGCGCTTATCGTGGATCAGCCGCACCGGGCGCACACCGGTCATTTTGCCCCAAGGCGGGCGGATACCCGTCCACTGGCGCAGCAGGTCATAGGTCAGGCTGGCAAGGGCAAATTCCGGCGTCTCGCCGCCCTGCTCCACCGGCAGCGGCAGCGGGGCTTCCAGCATTTTGCTCTTTTCCCCCTGCCGCACCAGCACCCG
>CAKSZF010000037.1 GCA_934525405.1 uncultured Faecalibacterium sp. | reverse complement strand
CGGCATAAGGACTGTCTTGGCGAAATCGCCCATTTCTGCGCTGATGTGAGGGGTAGACATAGATGATCTCTCCTTTTTATTCATGATACAGCAGAGGGATTTTCCCCTGCGGAAAAGCCCTTGCTGCTATTTACCGATATTTGTTGCGGTTGAACACCGTCTGCGGCGAAACGTAAGCGCCGTTGCGCCGGATCTCGAAGTGGCAGTGGTTGCCGCTGGAACGTCCGGTGCTGCCCACATAGCCGATGAGCTGACCCTGCTTGACCGACTGACCGGCGTGCACCACCAGCGACAGGCAGTGGGCGTACACGGTGGTGTAGCCGTTGCCATGGTTGATGATGATGGAGTTGCCGTAGCCGTTGCCCGCACCGGCGCGGTTATAGCCGGCCTTGGTCACCGTACCGCCTGCCGAAGCGTAAATGGGCGTACCGGCGGCGGCGCAGATATCCACGCCCTTGTGGCTGCCGCCGTACCAGCGGGAGCAGTACCGGTAGCCGGGCACCGGCCAGATAAACTGACCTCTGCCGGTAATATAAGATGCCCCGGAGGACACCTTTTTGGTACCCACCGTAATTTTTTCGGTCACTGGCTCCTTGGTCACCACAGTGCTCAGGATCTGCTGGGAAAGCTGATTGCCGTTTGCATCGTACACCCGCTGTGCCGTCACGGTGCGGATGCCGTTTTCACCCTTCTGGGTAACGCGCTTGGTACCGGAGTTCAGCTCGTTGGATTTGGTAGTCTCGGTGGTGTAGGCGATCTCTTCCTCCCAGCTTTCCACCTTGGTGATACGCACCTCCAACGTTTCCTCTTCCCGCACCACGGTCAGTGCATCACCGGGCAGGATCTTGGAGTTCTGGGTCAGGCCGTTTTCTCCGTTGGCGGTAAAGCCGGTGTTCATTTCACACAGTTCCTTCACGGTCAGGCCGTTTTTCTGGGCAATGGACCAGATGGTATCGCCGCTCTGCACCGTATAGGATTTTTCCGCCTGCTGCACACCGGAGAGCAGCTGCTCCACCTCGGCTTCCTCCTGAAAGCTCTCGTTGAAGTAGATGCCGTTTTCCAGCGTGACATCCTTGTTGAAGCCCACGGTGGTGTTGGGGTCATCGGGGTTCTCGTAGGGTTCCAGCAGGCTGCTGATGTATCGTTGCAGGCTGGTGCCGTCCGCGCACACGGCGGTCAGCTCGCCGTCCAGATACAAAGCCGTGCCCTCGCTGATCTGGTCGCTGGAATTTTTGAGGATGGCGTCAGCCACGTCATTTTCGTCCATCACGTCATGGGCGACAGTCACGGAATAAGTAGGCTCCACGGTAAAGCGCGCCTGCTCTGCGCCGGAATAATTGATACGCTGCTGCACAGCCTCCAGCGCAGAGTTGAACACCTCTTCGTTGGCCACATAGCCCACGGTCTTGTCGTCCACCTGCACCTGCAAAGCGTAGGGCTGGCGGATGGTGGTCTGGAACACGGTCACCATAACAGCCAGCGCCGCCGCCGGCAGCACATACATAGCCATGCGGGGCACAAGACGGATGTTCTTTGCAATGCCCTCTGCAAGGAAGTGTCCGCTTGCGCGCAGCGCCGCGCCAAAGCCTTTCTCCTTGCGCACCTGATGTGCGTGGCGCAGCAGTGCCCCGGTGCCCCGCAGGGCAAGCACTACTGGACCGAACAGATCCCGCAGCAGCTGCGCCGCCCCGGGGAACGCCATAGATGCGATATTTTTCAGCAATTCTCTGACGGTTTTCAGCAGACGCTGCAAGCCGTGCTGCAAGCGGCGTCCTGTGCGAACAACGGCATACTCGGCAGAAAAGCCTACGGCGTACAGCGTCTCGCCCACTATGGGCGCTACGGGGTTATGCAGCAGCTTGCGCCACAACTTTTCCCAGCGGTGCTGACGCTTGCGGCGCATCCTGTGCCGCCGCAGCACCCCCCGGCACTGGAGCTGTGTCCACAGCGAACGCAGCTTCTGGCGGCGGGGCTGCCGTACCGGCTGCGCAGTGGGCTGTTGCTCCTTTGTTTTATCTTCAATCAACGGGATTTTCTCCTTCCTGCGCCGCTGCAGGGCATTTTTTCGGCCCGGAACACAGCAGCTAGATGGTGTACGTTCCCCTGTTCAAAAGGCCAACAGGGCCTGTACACAATACGCTCTCTTTTTATTATACACTTTGCATGGTTTGAAACAAGCGCTTACATAAAATTTGGCTATTTTTTCACGCAGTTTTCACGAAAAAAGCGCTTCCATATCCGGCGGCAGCGGGCTTTCCACCGTGACGGTGCGCAGCTGCAAGGGCATTTCCACCCGGATGCCGTCCGGCAGCGGGGTGTATACGGGCACTGCAAAGCTCTGCTTCGCGCAGTGCAGCGCCTGTCGGCCAATGCGCTCCCGGCTGCCGCCGTAAAGGTCGTCCCCGGCAAGCGGATGGCCAATGGACGCAAAATGCACCCGGATCTGATGGGTGCGGCCGGTCACCGGCACACAGGCCGCAAGGCTAAGGCCGTTTTCCTCCTTTATAATAGTATACTCCGTGCGGCTGGGCTTGCCCTCGGGGGTAACACAGCGCCCGATGATACTGTCGCCCCGGCGGCCGATGGGGGCATCGATGACCCCCTCCCCCAGCGGCAGCGCACCCTGCGCAATGGCATAGTACAGCTTTTCCACCCCGCTCGCCAATAGCGGCGCAGCGTAGGCGTTTTTTGCTGCCAGCACAAGGCCGCTGGTGTCCTTATCAATACGGTTCACCGGACGGAACACCGGGCTGTGGCCGAGGGCAGCCGCCCACGCTGCATAACCGTTGGCCAGCGTACCACCGGGGTAGTTCAGGGTGGGGTGCACCGCCAGCTGCGGCGGCTTTTCCAGCACCACGGCAAAGGCGTCCTCGTACACGACCTTGACCGGGATCTCCGGCTGCGGGGTCACGCCGTCCCCCTCCGGCGGCAGGGCAAAGGAAAGCACCTGCCCGGGGAAGATTCGCCGGTTTGCCAGCACAGGCACGCCGTCCGCAAAAAAGCCGCCGCCCCGGAACTTGACCGCCCGGGCGAGGTCGGTGGATACGGCACACTGGCGCAGAAAGCTGCGCACCAGCACCCCATCGTGGGTGGTGGCCGTATCCGGCACGGCAAAATACAGCTGCATGGCCTGCCCTCCCCCTGCAAAATTCACAAAAACACAAATGATATTATAACAAAAATCCGTTTCACTTGCAAATCTTACTTTTTTATGGTATCATGAGGAACGGAAAACGAGTGGAACATACGGCGGCGGGGCGGCTTTGACCGCTCTGAGGAAAGTCCGGGCCTCACAGAGCACGGTAACTGCTAACGGCAGCCGAGGGTGACCTCAGGGAAAGTGCAACAGAAAAGAAACCGCCGCAGCAATGCGGTAAGGATGAAAGGGCGAGGTAAGAGCTCACCAGCGCATGGGTGACTATGCGGCTTTGTAAACCCTACCGGAAGCAACGCCTATATGGGACGTACAGCGCTGCTCGCGTGTCCCGAAGGCGGCACGAGCCTGTCAGCAATGGCAGGCCTAGACAGATCGTCGTTTAATACAGAACCCGGCTTACGGTCTATCTCGTTTTCCTTTTTATGTTTTTGCGCTGTCTGCTGTTGCGGACAGCGTTTTTATTGTTGTATCGCAAAAAGGCCACCGCACAGTATTTGTGCAGTGGCCTTTTTGTTGCTTGCAAGACCATTGAAAATGCCCGCCGCGTGCGCTTTGGGCATATTTAGCGGAATAATTATTCTAAATTGCATCCCGGGAAAATCTGCGGATTTTCCCGGGATGCCTTTTCACGCAAAAGGAACTGCTCAATTCCCGCTTGCGCCAAGGATGGCGTCCAGCACGGTGGAGGCAGCGCTGTACAGCGAGCCTGCAGCCTGCTCCACTTGCTCCTGCGTGGGCAGGCTGACGGCGGGCGTCTCGGTGCTGCCGCCCTCGGCGGGGGCAGTCTCCGGCTGGGGCGTCTCGGTAGCGGCGGGCTGCTCGGCGGGCGTTTCCGTGGGCTGCTCTGCCGGTTGTTCAGCGGGCTGCTCCGGCATGCTTTCCGCAGGCTCTTCCACGATCACGCTGTCGGCAGGTGTCTCCGGCACAGAGACAGCGGCATCCGGGTCGGCGGTGGGAGTGTACACGTCCGTCTTTTCCGGGGTCTGGGTGGTGGAGCTTACCGTACCCTCACCGCCCAGCACCGCCGCGATCATCTCTTTGGCTTTCGCCACAGAGTTTTCATCCGGCTTCATGACGTAAAGCTTCTGCCCCTTGGCAGAGTAGCACTTGGTGCTGCTGCCGGAGGAGCCGGTAACGGTGTAGCTTTCAATATTCCACTCCGCAAAATCGCTCAGCTGCATCCGCACCAGCGCGCTGATCTGGTTCTGAGAAAGGCTGGTGACGAAGCAATCGGCGGCAGAATCCATGATCTTGGAAAATCCCATCAGCAGCGCCGGGGACTTGATCTTGTTCAGCATGGCATCGATCACCTTCATCTGGTTGATGCCGCGCTGCACATCGCCGGTCTTGAAGGCGTGGCGCTCGCGGGCAAAAGCCAGCGCAGCCTTGCCGTCCAGATGGTTCCAGCCCTCTACAAAGGTGGTGGGGTCGTAGTAGCCGGGGCTACCCACCGAGGTGAACGCCTGATCAGAGTACACATCCACGCCGCCCAGCGCATCAACGATGTTGATAAACCCTGCAAAATTGATGCGGATGTAGTGCTGCACGTCCACCCCGTACAGGTTGCCAAGGGTGTCCATGCTGGTCTGCACGCCGTAAAGCCCGGCGTGGGTCAGCTTATCCTTGCTGTTCGTTCCGGCAAGGTCCACATAGTAATCGCGCGGGGTGTTGATCAGCACCACCTGCTTGGTAACGGGGTTCACTGCGGCAAGGATATTCACATCACTGCGCGCTTTTTCCGTCAGATCACCGCGGGTATCCACGCCGCTCAAGTACACCACAAAAGGCTCTTTGGTGATTTTTTTCGCCTCGGCGTCGCTCAAAAAGCCGGTGGTCATATCGCCCAGCGCCGTCAGACCCTGCTGCGCCCACACGCAGCCCAGCGCCATGGCAGCGCACAGCACCACCGAGAACACCCGGGACACCGTGCCTGCAGTTTTGTACTCCTGACAACGCTTGACCAGCAGCCACAGCAGCACCAGCAGCGCCGCCAGCACCACCAGATACAGCGTCGGCAGCATCTGGGTACGCCAGAGCTGCACCAGCGCCAGAACACTTAAAATCGCCTGTACGATCAGCAAGATCTTCCCTCGTTTCGGGGGCAGGTACGCCCCATTTTCCCCAACAGCAGTGCTGCGGGGGGTGTTTTGCTGCGGGCGGCGGGGCGGCGGCGCGGATTGCTCCGGCGGCAGCTCCGAGAAAAACGCGGCGCTGTCCACCTCCACAGTGGCGTCCTGCTGCTCCGTCTTGTGCAAAAGACGGTGCAGGGAACGACCGTCCTCCTTGCGGGAATGCTCGTTTTCGTCCAACATGAGATTACTCCTTTTTTCAGCCCACCGGAACGATGGTCAGCACGGCGCGGGCAGGCAGGCAGGTGGCGGTTTGATCCTCCGCCGACAGCCAGCCAAATCCCTCGCAGATGTGATCCGGGCAGGGTGATTCAATAAACCGCGCTCTGCCGTCCTTTACCTCTATATGCACCGTATAATAACCGGTGTCCACACTGTAAGTCTCATCCTTTTCCAGCGGAATGTCCAGCACGGCGTTGTTGTCGCCGTAAATCAGCTGGGCAGCCAATTTTCCGCCCGTGGCGTTGTGGCTGCGCATAGCCAGCAGCACCGCTGCAATGGCCAGCACCACCACTGCAAACAGGATATTGGTGAAAAGCTTTTTCTTCTTCATGGCTTACTGCTCCCCGGGCTTGAGCTGCTCCAGCTCTGCCAGCCAAAGGGTGGCGCAGGCATCGCTGGGCATACGCCAGTCGCCCCGGGGCGAAAGGGTCACGCTGCCCACCTTGGGGCCGTCCGGCAGGCAGCTACGCTTGAACTGCTGGGCAAAAAAGCGCCAATAGAAGTTGCGCAGCCACTTGTACAGCACTGCGTCCGTGTACTCTGCCCTGCCCGCAAAGGCAGCCTTTGCCAACCGGTAAATTTTTGCCGGGCCAAAGCCGCAGCGCAGCACATAATACAGGTAAAAATCGTGCAGCTCGTAGGGGCCCACCAAATCCTCGGTGATCTGTGCAATTTCGCCATCCTTGGCGGGCAGCAGCTCCGGCGAGACCGGGGTTGCCAAAATATCCAGCAGCACATCGTGCAAAGCGGCGGTGGCGGCGGCTTCAGCCTCGTACTGCACCAGATAGCGCACCAGCGTTTTGGGCACACCGGCGTTTACGCCGTACATGCTCATGTGGTCGCCGTTGTAGGTAGCCCAGCCCAGCGCCAGCTCCGAAAGATCGCCCGTGCCCACCACAAGGCCGCCGGTGCGGTTGGCAAGGTCCATCAGCTCCAGCGTGCGCACACGCGCCTGCCCGTTTTCAAAGGTGACGTCCAGCACGGTCTCGTCCTGCCCGATATCCGCAAAGTGGCTGCGCACGGTGTCGGCAATGCGAATCTCCTGAAAGCGCACGCCCAGCTCCCCGCACAAGATTTCGGCGTTGCTGCGGGTGCGCTTGGTGGTACCAAAGCAAGGCATAGTCACCGCCAGCACATCGGCGGCGGGACGGTGCAGCTGTTTCATGGCGCGCACTGCCACCAGCAGGGCAAGGCAGCTGTCCAAGCCGCCGGAAATACCAATGACCGCCGTTTTTGCGTGGGCGTGCTCCAGCCGCTTGGCAAGGCCATCGGCCTGCATCTTCAAAATCAACTCGCACCGGGCGGCGCGGCGCTGCGGGTCGCCGGGTACAAAGGGTGCGGGGTCGATGCGGCGGGTCAGCACCGTTTCCACCGGTACAAGGTCAAATTCTACCGTGACGTAGCCCTCGGCGGCGTGCTCAAAGCTGGTGTTGCGGGCACGCTCGGCCTCCATGCGCTGGCAGTCCAGCTCGGTCTCGGTATAGTCGCCCGCAAAGGGCGCAGTCTCCGCCAGAATACTGCCGTCCTCGGCGATGAGGTCATGCCCGGCAAACACCATATCGGTGGTGCTTTCGCCGTGCCCTGCCGAGGCGTACAGATAGCCGCACAGCAGCCGGGCAGACTGGTTGGTCACCAGTGCGCGGCGGTACTCCGCTTTGCCCACGGTCTCATCGCTGGCAGAAAGGTTTGCAATCACGGTTGCACCCGCCAGCGCATGGAAGGTGGAGGGCGGCAGCGCGCTCCACAAATCCTCGCACAGTTCCACGCCCAGCACAAAGCTGGGCATCTGGCGGCAGCGGAACAGCAGCGACGTGCCAAAGGGCACCTGCTGCCCGCAGACAGTCACCGTCTGCACCTCGGTGCTGCCGGGGGTAAACTGCCGCTTTTCGTAAAACTCGCCGTAGTTGGGCAGGTAGGTCTTGGGCACGATGCCCAGCAGCTGCCCGCGGCACAGCACAGCGGCGCAGTTGTACAGCTTGCCGTGTACCAGCAGCGGCAAGCCCACCAGCGCCACAGTATCCAGCGTGCGGGTCTGCGTCAGCAGCCATTCCAGCGCATCCAGTGCGCCCTGCTGCAAGGTGCGCTGCAAAAACAAATCGCCGCAGGTGTAGCCGGTAAGGCAAAACTCCGGGAATACCGCCAGCTTTACCCCGCGCTGCGCGGCAGCTTGCAGCTGCTCCAATACCTGCTGCGCGTTATAGGTGCAGTCTGCCACCCGCAAGGCGGGCGAAAAGGCAGCTGCCTTTAAAAAACCATCTTTCATAAGAGGATTTCACATCCTGTCTGTTTCAATGTTTCCATGGTGACCCATGTTAACCATAGTATACCACAAACCGCATAAAACGGAAAGTAACAGACTGGTAAAAGAAGTGTGAACGAAAACTCCCCCAGTCATCTCGCTGCGCTCGATGCCAGCCCCCTCTGTGATGGGGCCTTTGGCATGGCGGCAAAGTTTCCGGCAATACCGTAAAGTGTCCGGCAGCGTCAGAGGCTCCCTCCCCGAGGGAGCTGGCAAAGCCGCAGGCTTTGACTGAGGGAGTTACGCAAAAAACACCCCCGCAGGCTTACGCCCACGGGGGTGTTAATATGCTATTATGTTCTCTGCACCCCTAAGGGCACAGCCACGCAAGCATGGTCTAGTCAGTTAAGACTGATTAGAAAGCGACCTTGGTGATACCAACGGTCTTAGCAGCGTTGTCAACAGTGCCGAAGCCCAGGTTGTAGATAGCAGCTGCGTTGCCCAGGAAGTACAGACCAACGTTCAGAACGCCCTTCAGGCCACCAACGACCTTAGCGCCGTTGTCGGTGCCACCAGCGATTGCCTTGGTGTAGTTCTTGTCCCAAACCTTGCCGATGTTGCCACCGAAAGCGCCCAGAACATCGCCGGGAACATAGGTGCCGGTGAAGACCTGGCCCAGAGTGTTAGCAACGAAGTTGCCCAGGTAAGCGTTGCCGATAATGGTAACCATGTTCTTGCTGAAGTTCTGCCAATCCTTAGCCTCCATCACGGGTGCCAGGTAATCGACAATGCTACCACCCATAACATAGGTCATCTCGTTCTCAGAAACAGCAGAGAAATTTGCAGGCATCATCATAATGAATTACTCCCTTCAAAAATAGAAAAATATTTTCGAACCGGTGTTTCCGGCTCAATCCTTATTAGGATGGCAATAATATACCACACTTTCCAGAAATGTTCAAGTACTTTTTTGAAAAAAGTGTAAAAACTGTGAAACCTCGTCCCGTCATTTGTAGCGAATATGCACTGTTCATGCGGCTTTTTCTGCTGTGACAAGTTTTTTCACGAATTCGTGAAAAATAGACTACCAGAACCATAAGGCGGTGCTGCGCAATGAAAACAGTTGTTTTTGTGGACGAATTGCTACTGGTAAACTTTGCTGCGGCCGCTGCGCTGCTGCTGGGCGCGGGGCTTTTGTGCGGGCACAGCTGCACCGGGCTGCGGCTGTGTGCGGGCAGCGCGGCGGCTGCGGCAAGCACCCTTGCCCTGCTTGCTCCGCCATGGCCCGCCCCGCTGGCGGTACTATATAAGATAGTCAGCTGCTGCGGGGTGGTGGCGGTGTGCTACGGCGTGCCCGGGGCACGCAGCTTTGCCCGGCTGTGCGGGTGGTATGCGGCTCTGAACGGGCTGCTATGCGGCGCGGTGGTACTGCCCGGGGTACAGGCCAACAATCTGAATGTGCTGCTGCCGGTGCGCCCGGGGCGGCTTTTGCTCTGCTGCGCCGGGGTGTATGTGCTGCTGCGCGGGCTGCTGGCGGTGTTTGGCCGCCCGCAGCGGGGCTGCTTTGCCGCCGTGCTGCACCTTGCGGGGGCAGATGTGCCAGTGCAGGCCTACCACGACACCGGCTTTACCCTGCAAGACCCCCTTGCCGGGCGGCGGGTGGTGCTGGTGCAGTACCCGCCGGTGCGCAGTCGGCTGTCCGTCCCGATGCGGGAATACTTAGACAGCTGGTTTATCGTCGGCGCTGCCCCGCCCCCGGGGCTGGGGGTGCGGTTTGTGCCCTGCACCGCCGTTACCGGCCGCTGCCTGCTGCCCGCTGTGCCCGCCGCGCTGTGCCGGGGGCAGCGCCGCGTGCCCGGCCTGCTGGCGGCCTTTTGCGCCCCAGACACCCCCACCGGCGCATGGACGCTGCTGCTGGGGGATGACGTAGCAGAGGATGTGGGGGTGTAGGAGTTTTCCGCCCTCTCAGGCGCTCCCGCGCCAGCTCTCCCGGAGGGAGAGCCAAGTTTTAAAGTCTGTTGCTAAAGCTTTAGGAACAATGAAAAAGTTTCCGGCAGCGCCAGAGGCTCCCTCCCCGAGGGAGCTGGCAAAGCCGCAAGGCTTTGACTGAGGGAGTTCCCCTATTATACATATAATAAATGGTGCACAGGAGGGATATCCATGTTGCAGTTTTTCCGCAAAGTCTGGCAGCGGCTGTGGGGGCATTTGCGCTGCTGCGGCGCGGTGCATTATCTGGCGGGCGGGCCCAGCCTGCCCCCGCCGCTGACCCCCGAGCAGGAAAAAGCCCTGCTTGACCGCATGGCTGCCGGGGACGCCGCCGCCCGCGAGGAGCTGATCACCCACAATCTGCGGCTGGTGGTGTATCTGGCAAAAAAGTACGAGAACAGCGGTGTGCCCTCCGAGGACTTGGTAAGCATTGGCACCATCGGGCTGATCAAGGCAGTAAACACTTTCACCCCTGCCCGCAGTATCAAGCTTGCCACCTACGCCAGCCGCTGTATCGGCAACGAGATCCTGATGTACCTGCGCAAAAGCTCTAACCGCCGACAGGAGGCCAGCATCGACGAGCCATTGAACGTGGACGGCGACGGCAACGAGCTGCTGCTCTCGGACATTCTGGGCAGTGACGCCAACGCCGTAAGCCAGCAGCTGGAGCAGGACGCCGAGCGCGCGGTGCTGCGCAGCGCCGTGGCGGCGCTCTCGGCACGGGAGCGCCAGATCATGGAGCTGCGCTTCGGCCTTGCCGATGGCGTGGAGCGCACCCAGAAGGAAGCCGCCGATGCCCTTGGCATCAGCCAGAGCTACATTTCCCGGCTGGAAAAGCGCATCATCCGCACCCTGAAAACCCGCCTTGAAAGCGAGTAGCAGCGCTTGACATTCCGCGTGGGAACGTGTATAATGAAAACACAAGAGGCGCTGGCCTTACAAACGGCTAACTCCTTACCATACTAGATCAAAAGAAAAATGACCGTTCAGGATTGGGGAATCATGAAGGCGGTCATTTTTTCTTTTTATCATCACTGTGCGATACAGTCCATGTGATCTGAAAGGTGATGTAGATCGCTCCGCCAAGCAGCGTGAGCAGCAATACGACCTGTTCAAACGTCATGACGCATCCCCCTTCCCGCCCTTAAGCGTCCGGGGAGAAACGAGATTTCAAAGAAAAAATCGCTCTAACCCGGCACTCAGGTACCGGTAAGGAGCTAGCCGCCTGCGTTTGTGGGCACAGCGCCTGATGGACGGCTTGCGCTGCCAATCACAGCATACCATAAAATTACAGCTTTGTCTACAAAGCGTCCCTCTTTTGCGGAGGGGCGCTCAATTTTTTCCACGCATAGCGCCCGGCGCACAGAGCCATACTTCCGGTAAAGCTAAAAGACCGGGGGCGTTTGGATGTACAACAAGGTGGAGCTATGCGGTGTGAACACGGGGCAGCTGCCTGTGCTGACCGAGGCGGAAAAGCGGCAGCTGCTCACCCTGGCCCACGCCGGGGACAAAGCTGCCCGGGCGCGGATGGTGGAGGGCAACCTGCGGCTGGTGCTCAGCGTGGTGCAGCGGTTTGCCCAGCGGGGCGAGAATCTGGACGATTTGTTTCAGGTAGGATGCATCGGGCTGATCAAAGCCATTGACAACTTCGACCCTGCGCAGCCGGTGCGGTTCTCCACCTACGGTGTGCCCATGATCATCGGGGAGATCCGGCGGTTTCTGCGGGACAACAATGCCCTGCGGGTAAGCCGCACCCTGCGGGATACCGCCTACCGTGCCATGCAGGCGCGGGAAACGCTGGAAAAGCAGCTGGGGCGCGAACCCACCATGGACGAGATTGCCGCAGCAGCGGGGCTTGCCCGGCGCGAGGTGACCGCCGCGCTGGAATCGGTGGTGGAGCCGCTCAGCCTTGACGAGCCGGTGTACACCGACGGCGGCGATGCGATGTATGTAATCGACCAGGTGCGCGACCCGGACAACGAGGAAAGCTGGATCAGCGGGTTGCAGTTCCGCGATACGGTAGCCGCTCTTTCGCCCCGGGAAAAGCGCATCATGGAGCTGCGGTATCTGCGCGGTAAGACCCAGATGGAGGTGGCGCAGGAGATCGGCATCAGTCAGGCGCAGGTAAGCCGGCTGGAAAAAGGCGCATTACAGCAGTTTCACACCGGGGGATGAAAGCAGCCGCCTGAAAACCCTCTCAGCAAAAAAGACCGCTGCGCAGTGCAGCGGTCTTTTTTGGGCTTCAGCGGCGGCTGTATCTGCGCCGGGTGGCAGCCCCGCCCCGCAGGTGGCGCTCGGCCTTGTTTCGTGCCAGCACGGCACGCACCTGCCCGTACAGCGCAGGGCTGATGCTGCGCAGTCGCACGGCAACGTCCTTGTGCACGGTGGACTTGCTGCACCCGAACGCAGCCGCCGCTGCCCGCACCGTGGCGTTGTAGGCGGCAATATATTCGCCCAGCTGCACGGCACGCTGTTCCGGATCGGCTTTCATATCCCGCCTCCCTGCGTTCCAGCTTTGCAATGGTATAACATACGCGCCGCTGAGGCGGAATATGTCTGCGGGCTTGACTTTTTGTCTCCCGGCGCGTATACTGTGGGCGGACATAAAAACAGGGGCGCCGTAAGGCTGAGATCCGCATAGCGCGGAGTACCCTTTACCTGATCCGGGCAATGCCGGCGTAGGAAGTTTGCGGAACTGTCCGGCACGTTCAACAAACCTCCATGCGTCTGCTGCCAGCAGGCGCATTTTGTTTTTATGTACTACTATGAGAGAGGAATCTTTTCATCATGTCCAAAACCTATTCCAAGACCCGTATTCTGGTGGAATGCGCCCTGATGATCGCCATTGGCACGGTGCTTTCCAACATCAAGTTCTTCACCATGCCCAACGGCGGCAGCATCACCCTGCTGAGCATGCTGCCCTTTGTGCTGGTGTCCTTCCGCCACGGCGCAAAGTGGGGCCTGTTCACCGGTTTCGTGAACTCCTGCCTGCAAATGATCATGGGCTTCTACCCTCCTCCCGCTTCCACCTTCCTCTACTTCCTCGGTGAGGTGCTGCTGGACTATGTGCTGGCCTTTATGGCACTGGGTCTGGCCGAGCTGTTCGCCCGCCCCTTCAAGAACCGCACCGTGGGCGTGGCCGTGGGCACCTTTGCCGCCGGTTTCCTGCGCTTTATGTGCAGCTTTTTGTCCGGCGTGCTGGTGTGGGGCAACCTGACCGATGGTCTGGCCGCATGGACTTACAGCCTGACCTACAACGGCAGTTATATGCTGCCCGAGACCCTGCTCACCATGGTGGCCGCTGTGCTGCTGTGCCGCGTAGCTCCGCAGATCTTCGACCGTCAGGCACGCTAAGGCGTAGTTTTTTCAAAAAGAGCACTCCCCCGCTTTTCGATCCCCGCCGGGCACACGCCCTGCGGGGATCTTTTGCTGCAAAAATTTTCAAAAAAACTGTTGACAAGCGCCCCTGCGGCTGGTATAATTACACACGTCGTCAGGCACAAGGCAAGACATCTGGGGGTTTAGCTCAGCTGGGAGCGCGATGCACCCAGAAACACACCCCCACAGCGATGGTTGATGACGATTAAGTTCCCACTAAAGATTTTCCATTCCAGAGGCTTGCTTCTGGAATTTATGGGGGATTAGCTCAGCTGGGAGAGCGATGCACCCAGAAACACACCCCCACGGCGATGGTTGATGACGATTGAGTTCCCACTAAAGATTTTCCATTCCAGAGGCTTGCTTCTGGAATTTATGGGGGATTAGCTCAGCTGGGAGAGCGCTTGCATGGCATGCAAGAGGTCACCGGTTCGATCCCGGTATTCTCCACCATAACACGCACATACGAACTCAATGTGCAGCTCATCAAGATGTGTTTCGTGATGACAGTAGAAAGGCCC
>CAKSZF010000036.1 GCA_934525405.1 uncultured Faecalibacterium sp. | reverse complement strand
CAATACCGTGC
Source organism: uncultured Faecalibacterium sp. (assembly GCA_934525405.1). Lineage (GTDB taxonomy): Bacteria > Bacillota > Clostridia > Oscillospirales > Ruminococcaceae > Faecalibacterium. The sequence goes on along the minus strand of CAKSZF010000036.1, from coordinate 13,809 downwards.
AGAAACGGTCAGACGTGGGAAGGAAAGAAGGAGAAAGACACCATGCTGGCAGAGGAACGTTTTGCATTGATCTTAGAGCAGCTGAACGAGAAACGCACCGTGACGGTGCAGCAACTGTGCGAGGCGCTGCACACCAGCGAGTCCACCATCCGGCGAGACCTGACCGAACTGGACCGACAGGGCAGGCTGACCAAGGTACATGGAGGTGCTACCTTGCCGGACAGCCGCTTTCTGGCAGACGAGCCCACCATGGAAACTAAGGAAACGCTGGCAGTAGCCGAAAAGCGCAGCATTGCCGCGGCGGCCGCAGCACTCATCACCGCCGAGGATTTTGTGTTCATTGATGCAGGCACCACCACGCTGGAGCTGGTGCGGATGTTGGCGGGTGCGGCGCTCAAGGCTACCTATGTGACCAACGGCGTGGCGCACGCCCGGATGCTGGCGCAAAAGGGCTGCCGGGTGTATCTGCCCGGCGGGCTGCTGCGTCCTCAGACCGAGGCCATCGTGGGGGCACCGGCGGTCAGCAGCATCCAGCAGTATAACTTCACCAAAGCGTTTATGGGTGCCAACGGCGTGGCGCTGGAAGCGGGCTTTACCACCCCGGACCCCGAGGAAGCAGCGGTAAAGGCCGCAGCCGTCCACCGTGCAAGGGAGAGCTGGTTCCTTGTGGACGACGCCAAATTTGCTAAAATTTACCCGGCGGTCATCACGGACCTGCACGGCGGTGCGATCCTGACCAACCGCTGCCCGAACCCGAAATATAAGCAGTATACGTTCGTAAAGGAGGCAGAAGCATGATTTATACTGTTACTTTTAACCCTGCCATCGACTATGTTGTGCGTCTGGACGCACCGCTGGAGGTGGGTGAAGTGAACCGCGCCCAAGGCGAGGACTGCGTGCTGGGCGGCAAGGGCATCAACGTGTCCGGCGTGTTGGCGCAGCTGGGCTGCGAGAGCGTGGCGCTGGGCTTTGTGGCCGGTGAGACCGGCGCATGGCTGGAGCGCGGTCTGGCGGCACAGGGGCTCAAGACCGACTTTGTGCATCTGGAAAGCGGCATGACCCGCATCAACGTCAAGATCAAGGCAGGGCAGGAGACCGAGCTGAACGGCGCAGGCCCTGCCATCCCGGAAAGTGCGTTGCAGCAGCTGGAAGCCCAGCTGGACAAGCTGACCGAGGGGGATATCCTTATTCTGGCGGGCAGCATCCCGGCAAGCCTGCCGCAGAGCGTCTACGAGCGGCTGCTGGCGCGGCTGCAGGGCAGGGGCGTGCGTGCGGTGGTGGATGCCACCCGCGACCTGTTGGTGAACGTGCTGCCCTACCACCCCTTCCTCATCAAGCCCAACAACCATGAGCTGGGCGAGATCGTGGGCAAGGTGCTGACCAGTGACGCCGCGATCGTGGCCGCTGCCCGTACTTTGCAGGAAAAGGGTGCACGCAATGTGCTGGTGAGCATGGCAGGGGACGGTGCGCTGCTGCTGGACGAGCAGGGACAGGTGCACCGCATCGGCTGCCCCAAGGGCAAGGTGGTCAACAGCGTAGGTGCAGGCGACAGCATGGTGGCCGGTTTTGTGGCCGGGTATCTGCAAAGCCGCAGCTACGCGCAGGCGCTGCGTCTGGGCACGGCCTGCGGCAGTGCTACGGCCTTCAGCCTTGGGCTTGCCACAAAGGAAAAAATCGACGAGCTGCTGGCGCAGCTTTGATAGGATAAAAGGAACAAAGGAGGAAGATCCATGCGCATTACCGAGTTATTTACCGCACAGTCCATTGCGCTGGACGAGGCGCTGCAAACGCAGGAGGAGATCCTGAGCCGTCTGGTGGAATTGCAGGCTACCCATGGCAACATCACCGACAAGGAGGCCTACAAAAAGGCGCTCTATGCCCGCGAGGCCGAGGGCTCTACCTATGTGGACAACGGCATCACCGTGCCCCACGCCAAGACCAATGTGGTCACCCGCCCCAGTCTGGCCGCCCTGCGGCTGAGCACCCCGGTGCAGTACAACGCCGAGGATGACGGCACCACCGACCTGCTGTTTGCCATTGCCGCACCGGAAAACGGCAGCCTGCACGTTGATATGCTGGCCCGCATGATGCAGATGCTGATGAACGAGGACTTTGTGGAAAAGCTGAAGGCTGCCAAGACCCCCAAGGAGTTTTTGGAGTGCATCGACGCGCAGGAGGAAGCACAGTTCGGCGCAGAAAGCTTTACCCAGCAGGTCATCCCGCAGGACGGCTACCGCATTCTGGCTGTGACCGCCTGCGTCAACGGCATTGCCCATACCTACATGGCCGCCGAGGCACTGACCAAGGCCGGTGACAAGCTGGGTCTGCCCACCAAGGTGGAGACCAACGGCTCGGACGGCGCAAAGAACATTCTGACCCGCGCCGAGATCGCCGCCTGTGACGGCATCATCGTGGCAGCGGAGAAAAAGGTGGAAACCGCCCGCTTTGATGGTAAGCCGGTGCTGTTCACCCGCGTAGATGACGGCATCCACAAGCCGGAGGAGCTGATCAAAAAGATCGCCCACGGCGAGGTGCCCGTGTACCACGCTGAGGGCGGCGCAGCAGCCGAGGATGACGCTTCCACCAAGGACAGCTTCGGCCGCAGCCTGTACAAGAACCTGATGAACGGCGTTTCCCATATGCTGCCCTTCGTGGTGGGCGGCGGCATCATGATCGCGCTGGCCTTCCTGCTGGATGATTACAGCATCAACCCCGCAAACTTCGGCATGAACACCCCCGTTGCCGCCTTCTTCAAGACGGTGGGCGGCGCAGCCTTCGGTTATATGCTGCCCATTCTGGCAGGCTTCATTGCCATGTCCATCGCCGACCGTCCGGGCTTGGCCGTAGGCTTTGCCGGCGGCGTGCTGGCCATGAACGGCACCAACTTTACCGACCTTGCCGCAGGCAGCACCACCGGCATCTCCGGCGGCTTCCTTGCAGCGCTGCTGGCCGGTTTTGCAGCGGGCTACATCGTGCAGTTCCTCAAAAAGATCACCGAAAAGCTGCCCGCCAGTCTGAACGGTATCCGGCCCATGCTCATCTACCCGCTGGGCGGCATCCTCATCGTCGGTGCGATGATGTGCGCCGTGAACCCGGTCATGGGCATGATCAACACCGCCATGACCGACTGGCTGAACGCACTGGGCGGCAGCTCCAAGGTGCTGCTGGGCGCTATCGTGGCCGGTATGATGAGCGTGGATATGGGTGGCCCGGTCAACAAGGCAGCCTACGTCTTTGGCACTGCAGCCCTTGCCTCCGGCAACTACGAGGTGATGGCTGCCGTCATGGTGGGCGGCATGGTTCCTCCCATCGCCATTGCCCTGTCCACCACCTTCTGCCCCCGCAAGTGGACGCCGGACGAGCGCCGCAACGGCATCGTGAACTACGTCATGGGTCTGTGCTTTGTGTCTGAGGGCGCTATCCCCTACGCAGCAGCCGACCCACTGCGCGTCCTGCCCAGTTGCGTCATTGGCTCTGCGGTCGCCGGTGCACTCTCCATGACCTTCGGCTGTGCACTGCGCGCACCCCACGGCGGCATCTTCGTGTTCCCGGTGGTGGATCACGCCGTGCTGTACTGTGTGGCGCTGGCTGTGGGCAGTGTGCTGGGCGCAGTGATCCTGAGCCTTGTCAAAAAGACTCAGCCTGCCGAGGCAAAGTAATAAGCTATTCTCTTTCTCCATTCGGATAAAGTTCTCCATAAAAGCAAAGGGGGCTGCCGCAAACCGCGGCAACCCCTTTTGCGTTTTCCGACCGTCTGCGGTAAAAAGAGGTTTTTTTGCACCGGACAGTTCCCCAGCGGTGGAAAATGTGTTATCATAGAAATGATAGGAATGTGTAAGACCCTGCTTTTGCGGGGAGAAAGGAAACGATCTGTTCCATGCGCAGACAAAGCTTCTGGAACCACCGGTTCACCCGCACCCGGATCAAAAGCGAGAAGGTCCAGCTGCCGGAGATGCTCTTCGGCTATATTCTGGGTCCTATGGGTGCTTCCATCTCAGGCAGTATTTTCGGCAGCATCCTGCAAAGCTACTTTACCGATGTGCTCCGGCTGGATCTGCGGTTCCTCAGTCGGCTGCAGCTGGTGTCCACCGTGCTCATCGTGGTGGCAAATCTTCTGGTAGGCCAGCTGATCGAGCGCACCCGCGCCACAGCGGGTAAGGCAAGGCCGTGGCTGTTGCTCTCGGTGTTTACCTTTTCCTCTGCCAGTGTGCTGATGTTCATCGTACCATTTCATGGCATCGCGCGCATGGTGTGGATCGCCGTGGCGTACAACCTGTACTACTCCTTTGCATCCCCCATTTACAGCACAGCCAGCAGCATCATGATCTCGGTGTCCACCCGGGACAGCCGTCAGCGCGGGCTGCTGGCCTCCATCAACAGCATGGTGGGTCTGGGCGTGATGGGTACTTGCAGCATGGTGTTCCCCATGCTGGTGTCCTTTTTCCTCCGGGAAAATATCCACCGCTGGTTCTTTACCATGCTGGGGGTGGCGGTGTTCACCGGGCTTACCATCTATTTACAGTTCGCCTTTACTCGGGAGCGTGTCACCGAGGAGCGTCGCATTCTGGAAGGTCTGTACGGGCCGGAGGATGAATTTGAAGCCGCCCGGCAGGCAGAAGCACCCCTACTGGAGCCTGCACCGGTGCAGCGGGTCTCGCTGCGCCGCCAGATGCGGGCGGTGGCTGCCGACCCCATGTGGTGGCTTATACTGGGTGTATGTGTTTTGTTCCAGTGGAGCGGAGCTTTAAAAAACAGCACCATGACCTACTATTGTAAGTGGGTGGTGGACAACACCTTTTTGGGCAGTGCCGGTGCATGGGGTGCGTCCCAGTCCCTGCTGACCATGATGGGTGCGCTGCCCATGGCGCTGGCTTCGGCTCTGCTGGTGCCGCTGACCGACCGGCTCGGCAAGCGCAAGGTGTGCGGCTGGTTCCTGCTGCTGGGCGCTGCGGGCGGCGTGATCGCAGGGCTGGGGCAGGGTAGATTGATCCCGGTAGCCATTGGCGTTGCGCTCAAATGCTTTGGCTCTGCGCCTACCTGCTGCCTGCTGCTTGCCATGGTGACCGATGTGGTGGACCATGTGGAGGGGCGCAGCGGCATCCGCACGGACGGACTTACCATGTCGGTGTACAGCTCCCTGTCCGTGGCGGGCGGCTCGGTGATGAGTGCACTGTTCAACGGGGTGCTGGCGCGCACCGGTTATGACCAGTGCGCCAGTACGGCGCTGGGCACTGCCGCCCAGAACGCCGCCGTGCGCCATGTGATCGCAGGCGGTTATATCTGGGTGGAAACGCTCAGCTATGTGGCGGCGGGGCTTTTGCTGCTGGCCTTCTGGAAGGTGGAAAAAGACCTTGCCGCCCGGCAAAAGACCTGACCTCAAAACGGCATCTGCAACAAAAAACAGAGCTCTGTACCGCCCAAAACGGCCTATCCTGCCGGAATTGCGTTCGGCGCGTTGTTTTGCATTGCGCCCCACCCCGGGCTGTGGTATACTTATGCTTGTAATTTTTTAGCCCGGGTATGGTGTGCCGGGCCACCAGAGAGGAAACGAACGATGAAAATAGGATTTGACAACGACAAATATCTTTCGATGCAGTCTGAGCATATCCGCGAGCGCATCAAGAAGTTTGACAATAAGCTGTATCTGGAATTTGGCGGCAAGCTGTTTGACGATTACCACGCTTCCCGCGTGCTGCCCGGCTTTCAGCCGGACTCCAAGCTGCAGATGCTGCTGCAGCTCAAGGAGCAGGCCGAGATCGTCATCGTCATCAGCGCCGAGGACATCATCAGCAGCAAGGTGCGCGGCGACTACGGCATTACCTACGATCTGGATGTGCTGCGCCTCATCGACGCTTTTCAGGAGCTGGGGCTGTATGTGGGCAGCGTGTGCGTGACCAAGTACACCGCCGCCGCCGAGGTGGAAGCCTTTGAAAAGCGGCTGAGCAGTCTGGGCATCCGCACCTTCCGCCACTACAAGATCCCCGGCTACCCCAACGATGTGGCACGCATTGTCAGCGACGAGGGCTACGGCCGCAACGAGTACATTGAGACTGAGCGCCCGCTGGTGGTCATCACTGCGCCCGGCCCCGGCAGCGGAAAAATGGCGGTCTGCCTGTCCCAGCTGTACCATGAATACAAGCGGGGCGTCAAGGCCGGTTACGCCAAGTTCGAGACCTTCCCCATCTGGAACATTCCCCTGAAGCACCCGGTCAATCTGGCCTACGAGGCCGCCACTGCCGACCTGAACGATGTGAACATGATCGATCCCTTCCATCTGGAAGCCTACGGCGTGACCACCGTGAACTACAACCGCGACATCGAGATTTTCCCGGTGGTGAACGCGATGTTCGAGCTGATTGCAGGGCAGAGCCCCTATAAGTCCCCCACGGACATGGGCGTGAACATGGCCGGCAACTGCATCGTGGACGATGCAGTCTGCTGCGAGGCCTCCCGCAAGGAGATCGTGCGCCGGTACTACAAGTGCCTGTGCGAGCAGAAGATCACCGGCACTGCCAAGGAGAGTGAGCGCTACAAGCTGGAGCTGCTGATGAATCAGGCCGGGCTGACCATGGGGGCCCGGGAAGTGGAAAAGCAGGCACACGCCCGCAGCGAGGCTACCGGCGGCGCACCGGCTGCTGCCATTGAGCTGAGCGACGGCACTGTCATCACCGGCAAGACCGGCCCGCTGCTGGGCGCTACCGCAAGCGCCCTGATTAACGCGCTCAAGTATCTGGCGGGCATCCCGCAGGAGACGGATCTGGTCAGTGCCGCTGCCATCGAGCCCATCCAGACCCTCAAGACCAACTATCTGGGCGGCAAGAACCCTCGTCTGCACACCGACGAGATCCTGATCGCCCTGTCCAGCTCTGCCGCTTCCAGCGAGCTTGCCGCAGCAGCCATGCACCAGCTGCCCAACCTCAAGGGCTGCGATGTGCACTCCACCGTGTTGCTTTCCAGCGTGGACAGCAGCACCCTGAACCGTCTGGGCATGTACCTGACCTGCGACCCCGTTTACGAGGAAGAGGATCGCAAGTACCATAAGCTGTAAAAATAAAAAGAAACTGGTAAACACCCCGGTCAGAGCCGTCAGGCTCTGACCGGGGTGTTTGTTCTGCTGCTTGCTAGTTGTTCGTAGTTGTGGTACACTTGTTCTGCTTAATTCAATATAAAGAGGATAGGAAAAGAGGAATAACAACATGGAACAACAACACAAGCGCAGCGCGTTCTCCGGTAAGATCGGGTTCGTGCTGTCAGCCGCAGGCGCTTCGGTGGGTCTGGGCAACATCTGGCGTTTCCCGTATCTGGCAGCCAAATACGGCGGCGGCATTTTTCTGCTGGTATACATTCTGCTGGCAGTCACCTTTGGCTATACCATGATCGTGGCCGAGACCGCGCTGGGCCGTATGACCCACAAAAGCCCGGTCAGCGCCTACGCCCACTTCGGTAAGGGCAAGGGCATCCGGTTCGGCGGCTGGATCAACGCCATCATCCCCATTTTGATCGTGCCGTATTATTCGGTCATCGGCGGCTGGGTCATTCACTATCTGGCAGAGTATCTGTGCGGCCGCGGCAGCAATCTGGCGACAGACGGCTACTTCTCCGCCTTTATCACCAACGGCTTGCAGGCCGAACTGGCCTTTTTGCTGTTCAGCCTGTTCACGCTGGGCATTATCTTTGCCGGTGTGCGCAACGGCGTGGAGCGCGTCTCCAAGGTGATGATGCCGGTGCTGGTGGTGCTTTCGCTGGTTATCGCGGGCTATTCGGTCACCCGTCCCGGCGCACTGGCGGGTGTGAAGTACTTTCTGGTGCCCAACCCCAAAAACTTTTCGTGGATGACCGTGGTCACCGCTATGGGGCAGATGTTCTACTCGCTGTCCATCGCCATGGGCATTCTGGTCACCTTCGGCTCTTATATGAAGAAGGACGTCTCCATTGAGGAGTCCACCGAGAACGTGGAGGTGTTCGATACCGCCATTGCCATCATGGCAGGTCTGATGATCATTCCGGCGGTGTTTGCCTTCTCCGGCGGCGACCCGGACACCCTGCAGGCCGGCCCTGCGCTGATGTTCATCACCATCCCCAAGGTGTTTGCCAGCATGGGTCTGGGCACTGTGGTGGGTGTGCTGTTCTTTGTGCTGGTGCTGTTTGCAGCCATTACCAGTTCCATCGCTCTGACCGAGAGCGCCGTCTCTACCTTTGAAGATGAGCTGGGCTGGGACCGCACCCGCTCCACCGTACTCATCGGTGCCATCATGGTGGTGCTGGGCAGCCTGTCGGCACTGGGCTATGGCCCGCTGGCCGGGGTGACCGTGTTCGGGATGCAGTTCCTGGACTTCTTCGACTTCCTGACCAACTCGGTCATGATGCCCATTGCAGCCATTGCCACCTGCCTGCTGGTATCCCGCGTCATCGGCGTGGAGCAGATCGCGCAGGAGGTGGAGCAGGACGGTCAGCGCTTCCGCCGCAAGCCGGTGTTCAATTTTATGATCCGCTGGCTGTGCCCCATTTTTGCAGCCATCATTCTGGCAAGCTCGGTGGCAAACGCCTTTGGCTGGATCGCCATGTAAACGGTACGATTCCGTGGATGCGGCTCACGGCAATCCGCTTTTGCAGCTTGACCCAGAGCAATGACGGATGAGGGGAAATTACCCGTAAGCTGCTGCTTACCTGCGCCCTCATCAGTCACCTTCGGTGACAGCTTCCCCCGACCGGGGGAAGCCTTCATATAGAAGCTTTTTACAGGAAAACAGGACAAGGGGGCCCTTATGAAAATGGAAACCTTGAAGCAGCAGATCCTGACAGCAAAGGGTGACGCGCGGGCAGAGCTGGTGCTGAAAAATGCCCGGGTCATCAACGTGTTCACAAACGAGATCGAGCAGGCCGATGTAGCCATCCGTCAGGGGGTCATCCTTGGCGTGGGGCACTACACCGGCGAGACCGAGCTGGACTTGCAGGGCAAGTATGTCTGCCCGGGGCTTGTGGATGGGCACATCCACATTGAAAGCTCCATGCTCTGCGGCCCGGCCTTTGAACAGGCGGTGCTGCCCCACGGCACCACGGCGGTGGTCACCGACCCGCACGAGATCTCCAATGTAGCTGGTACGGAAGGGCTGGACTTTATGCTGGAGACCACGAAAGATCTGGCACTCTCAGTCTATTTCATGCTGCCCTCCTGCGTACCTGCTACCGGGCTGGACGAGTCCGGCGCGGTGCTGGAAGCGGAGCAGCTGCGCCCCTACTATCAGCAGCCCCGGGTGCTGGGGCTGGCAGAGCTGATGAACTCCTACGGCACAGTGCGCGCGGACGAAAAGATCCTGCAGAAGATACGCGACTGCACAGCTGCGGGTAAAAAGATCGACGGGCACGCACCCTTCCTCAGCGGGGAGGAGCTGAACGCCTATGTCGCCGCCGGGGTGCAGTCTGACCATGAGTGCTCGGAACTCCAAGAGGCCATGGAAAAGCTGCGGCGCGGCCAGTACATCATGGTGCGGGAGGGCACCGCAGCCCAGAACATGGACAGCCTGCTGCCCCTGTTCCGGGAGCCCTATTGCAGCCGCTGTATGCTGGTGACTGACGACAGGCACCCCGGAGACCTGTTGCAGGGTGGGCATATCGACTACATCATCCGCAAGGCCATTGCCGCCGGGGTAGACCCGGTGGTGGCGGTGCGGATGGGCACCCTTGTCCCGTGTCAGTACTTCGGTCTTGCGCACAGCGGCGCGGTAGCTCCCGGTTACACCGCTGACCTGATCGTGCTATCGAATCTGGAACAGTTCACGGTGGAACAGGTGTACAAAAAGGGCAAGCTGGTGGCGCAGCAGGGCAAAATGCTGCACCCCGCCGCCCTTGCGGTGGACAAGGCACGCTTTGCGCGGGTGTTCGATTCCTTCAATATGGACGAGATCACCCCAGAGCAATTGCAGCTGAAGCAGACCGGCACCCGGCAGCGGGTGATCTGTCTGACCCCGCACGCCCTGCTGACCACCGAAAAAATCGTTCCGTTCTGCCAGCATCCGGGCACAGCGCCCGGCGTGGATGTGGCGCAGAAAATCGTCAAGCTGGCGGTGTTCGAGCGGCATCACCGCTCCGGTCATGTGGGCTTGGGCTTTTTGGGTAACTATGGGCTGCAATGCGGCGCGGTGGCTTCCAGCATCGCCCACGACTCCCACAACCTCATCGTGGCGGGCACCAACGATGCCGACATGGTGCTGGCGGGCAACACGGTGCGCAAAAATAAAGGCGGCCTTGCCTTTGCACTGAACGGACAGGTGGTAGGGGAGCTGCCGCTGCCGGTGGCAGGGCTTATGAGCACCGAGAGCGCCGAAGCTGTGGAGGAAAAGCTGCAAGCGCTCAAGGCGGCGCTGAAAGCCCACGGCATCTCGGAGGACATCGACGCCTTTATGACCCTTGCTTTCGTCAGCCTGCCGGTCATCCCGAAGCTGCGGCTGAACACCTACGGCATCGTGGATGTGGATGCCCAACAGATCGTCCCGGCGGTGTTCTGAGAACGCTGCCTGAGAGGGCAAACTGTAAATCTGATGTTTTTATCGCAATGCCGGACAGTCTGCGGGCTGTCCGGCATTGCGTTTTACGGCAAGAGGACTCTTGACTTTTTGCCACAGAACCGGTATGTTGATACTGTCCGTCTGACACACAGCATTGCATTTATAATATAAGGAAACTTTATGGAAAAACGCAGCACACCCTCTTTGCAGATCACTGACCGTTTTGGTGCACAGGCGGCTTTTGCCAGCCTGCGTCTGCCGGACGGCACCGAAGCCAACGTACCGGCAGAGCACGCCGCCGCCATTTATGTCAACGAGCAGCCCGCCTTCCGGGTGGTATGCACCCCGGCGCTGCTGCCGCAGCTGGCCTTGGGACGGCTGCTCACCGAAGGATGGATCGCGTCTGCGGACGAGGTGGAGCAGATCGCCGTCTGTGCCGAGGGCGCAAAGGTGCAGGTATATCTGCGCCACCCGCTGCCTACCCGCCGCGCCGCCGCGCAGGAGGTTGCCAGCTGCTGCACCGATAATATCGCGCTGGGCAGTCCGGTGGAGCTGTTGCCCCTGCGTCCTGTGCCGGGGCTGGCCTTGCAGCCGGAATGGGTGCAGACCCTGACCGCCGCCATGCACGCCGGTCTGCCGCTGTACCGCGCCACCCGGGCGGTGCACAGCTGCTTTGTGCTGCACGGCGGTGAGATCGTTTTTGCCTGTGAGGATCTGGGGCGGCACAACGCGCTGGATAAGGCGGTGGGCTGCGCGGTACTGGCGAGGCTTCCGCTGGCAGAATGTGTGCTGTACACCAGCGGCCGGGTGCCGCTGGATATGGTGCGCAAGGCAATCCGCGCCGGGGTGCCGGTGCTGGTAAGCAAAAGCATGCCCACCGTGCAATCCGCAGAGCTTGCGGCAGAATACGGTCTGCAGCTGGTGTGCGGACGCAAAATCCCTAAAGTTTAAGCAAATATTACAAAAACAATAGTTACAAAACGGAAAAGCCTGTCCGTTTCTGTTGACATACTCCGCGCACGCATGTTAATATATTATCGAAGAGACCGCTCCGCTGTTGCAGCAGCCAGAGCGGCCTCAATTGTTGTCCGGGGTTACCCGGCAAAATAAAAAACAGGCAGGTGATAACATGAAGCAGGCAACCAACCCGTTTGCGCCCGTACCGCTGTGGCGCAAGCGGCTGCCGGGCTATGCAGCCATGGGCGTTGCGACCATCGCCTTGGCGGTCGGTCTGACCACCTTGCAAAGCGCACGCACCACGGTTGCCGGTACCCTGCTGCCGGTGTCGGAGGCGGATGCAGCCGCCTACGGCATCAGCGCAGTGTACCAGCTCGACGATGGCAGCTACCGCGTGGAGGGCTCTCAGAAGGGCTTCCAAAGCGATGTGCAGGCTGCCGTGACCATTGACGCCGAGGGCAATGTTTCCGCAGTAGAGATCCTCTCTCAGGACGAAACGGAAAGCCTTGGCGGTCAGTGCGTCAACCCGGAGTTCACGTCCCAGTATCAGGGCGCAGCTCCATTCACGCTGGCAGGCAAAAGCTACACCGTAACGGACCCCGTTACCGGTGCCGCCTATGCCGCTGCCGGTGCGGCGGAGGAGCAGCCCGCTGCTGCCGGGGATTTTGACCCCGCACAGTGGCGCACCTTCGATACCTCTCCCGAGGCCGAGGCTACCCGCAAGATGTATGCTGCGGGGCTTACCTTCTCGGCTTTGAAGGGCGAGGCACTGGGCGATGAGCTGGCTCCGCCGCTGGATTCCAGCGCAGAGGCCGTAGCACGGCGCAAGCTGTACGCAGCCATGCTCAGCAAGAGCGCACTGGACGGCGAGCCGATGGCGATTCCCTTTGCGGATCTCTCGGCAGAAGAGCAGTCCAAGGTGCGTCTGGAGCAGGCCAGCCTGACCACCGCCGGCAATGCGTCCGGTGCCGTCAGCGCAGACCTGACCGAGGTGGACGCCCTTTCCGGTGCGACCATCACCTCTTCGGCTGTGACGACCATCGTCAACAACTCGTATTTCTATGTGACCGAGGTGCTCAGCGCAGAGTGACCTCAACGGAGGAATGGAACCTATGGCAAAAACTGATTTCCTGACGGCTGACATGACCCGCCGTCAATTCATGAAGATCTCGGGCAAGAGCCTTGCAGGGCTCACCCTGTCCGCTTCCATGCTGTCCCTGTTCGGCTGCTCTCAGCAGCAGGTGGATTCCGGCGCAGTGGCCACTTGGGCACTGCCGCAGGGCCTGCTGGTGGTCAACGCAGACCTGTGCACCGGCTGCCAGCGCTGCGAGATCAACTGCACCCTGACCAACGACGGCGTGTGCTCCTCTTACATCAGCCGCGTCAAGATCCAGCGCCGTCTGAATCTGGACGGCGCAGGCAACGGTCTGCTGTCCGGCACCGATAACTGCTGGGTCTACTTCCCGGATACCTGCCGCCAGTGCGAGGACCCCGCCTGCGGCAATGCCTGCCCGCAGAAGGCTATCACCACCGACGACCGCGGCATCCGCGTAGTGGATACCGACAAGTGCATCGGCTGCGGTGCCTGCCATGATGCCTGCCCGTGGCACATGCCCACCGTCAACCCCGAGACCGGCAAGTCCTCCAAGTGCATCGCCTGCGGTGCCTGCGTGGCAGGCTGCCCGTCCGGCGCTCTGTCCATCGTGGATTGGGATGCCGTTACCAGCGCAGCACAGGCTGCATACTTGGATCTGTAAGGAGGAACTACAATGGCTGAAAGTTATGGCTGGGCAGGCAAGATCCTGCGCGTCAACCTGACCACCGGCGAGATCACCACGCAGGATGACGAAAAGTACCATAAGTATATCGGCGGTATGGGCATGGCCTACCGCATTATGTATGAGGAAGCTCCCATGGAGCTGGACCCCTATGACGAAAAGGCGCTGGTCATCTTTGGTGTCGGCCCCCTGACCGGCGCAGGCGTGCCCTGCTCTGGCCGTATGAACGTGACCTTCCGCTCCACCTGGTCCAAGGGCCACTCCATTATCGATGCACACATGGGCGGCCACATCGGTTCCATGCTGAAGTATGCCGGTTACGACGGCATCGTGGTCAGCGGCATCTCTGAGAAGCCCGTCTACCTGCGCATCGAGGACGGCGCGGTCTCTCTGGAGGACGCAACCGAGATCTGGGGCAAGGGCACCTTTGCTGCCAACAAGTGGATGGTAGAGCAGAACGGCCGCGAGTTCGAGACCGCTTCCATCGGCCCTGCCGGTGAGAATCTGGTGGACTACTCCACCCTGAACACCAGCTTCGGCAACTCCGGCGGCGCCGGTCTGGGCGCTGC
>CAKSZF010000035.1 GCA_934525405.1 uncultured Faecalibacterium sp. | reverse complement strand
GGCACGCAGGTGCTGAAGGACTACGGCGAACAGGCCATGCGGGAAAACGCCCTCATCGTCTACACCAGCGCCGACAGCGTCTTTCAGGTGGCTGCCAACGAGGAGCTTGTACCGGTGCAGGAGCTGTACCGCTACTGCGAGATCGCCCGGGAAATGCTCAAGGGCAAATACGGCGTGGGCCGCGTGATCGCCCGCCCCTTCCTTGGCAACAGCGCCGACACCTTTTATCGCACCACCAACCGCCACGACCTGAGCCTGAAGCCGCCCCGCGCCACCATGCTGGATCTGTTAAAGGATGCCGGTAAGGATGTGATCGCCGTGGGTAAAATCTACGATATCTTTGACGGCGAAGGCGTGACCGAAAAGATCAAGACCACCGGCAACACCAACGGCATCGCCTTTACCAAGGCCTTGCAGACCCGGGATTTTGAAGGCCTTGCTTTCGTGAATCTGGTAGACTTTGATATGCTCTACGGCCACCGCCGCGATGTGGCAGGCTACGCTGCCGCCGCTACCGAGTTCGACCGTTTTCTGGCTGATTTCCTGCCGGGAATGCGGGAGGGTGACCTGCTCATGATCACCGCCGACCACGGCTGCGACCCCTCTTACACCAAGACCACCGACCATACCCGTGAGTATGTGCCGTATCTGGTCTGCGGCAAGGGCGTAAAGGCGGGTACGGATCTGGGCACCAAGCTGTGCTTCGGCACCATCGCCAAGACCATCTGCGAGTATCTGGAAGTGGACGCTTCCACGCTGGACGGCAAGAGCGTATGGCAGGAGATCCGGGCATAAAACGCCCTCAAAAACCGTAAGAACAGGAGCGTGAAACGATGCGTATTTATGATCTGATTGCAAAAAAGCGGGATGGCGGCACTCACACCCGGGAGGAGCTGAAGGCCATTGTCAACGGCTTCGTCAGCGGGGAAGTGGCCGATTATCAGATGGCTGCATGGATGATGGCCGTGTATCTGCGCGGCATGACCAACGAAGAGACCGCCGAACTGACCGATGTGATGGCGCACAGCGGCGTGATGGTAGATCTTTCGCCCATTCCGGGCATCAAGGTGGACAAGCACTCCACCGGCGGTGTGGGCGACAAGACCACGCTGGTCATCGCACCCATCGTGGCAGCCTGCGGGGTGAAGATCGCTAAAATGAGCGGCCGGGGGCTCGGTCACACCGGCGGTACCATCGACAAGATGGAGAGCGTGCCCGGCACAAAGACCGCCCTCTCGCAGGAGGAGTTTTTTGCACAGGTGAATCAGATCGGTCTGTCAGTCATCGGCCAGAGCGAGGGCATTGCGGTGGCAGATAAAAAAATGTACGCCCTGCGGGACGTTACTGCCACCGTCAGCTGCATTCCGCTCATCGCGTCCAGCATCATGTCCAAAAAGCTGGCCTCCGGTTCGGACGCCATTCTGTTGGACGTCACCACCGGCACAGGCGCCTTTATGAAAACTGTTGACCAGAGCATTGAGTTGGCACAGCTGATGGTTGCCATCGGCACCCATCATGGCCGCCGGGTAGCCGCCATGATCACCGATATGGACACCCCGCTGGGGCACAACATCGGCAACAGTCTGGAGGTCATGGAGAGCATGGATGTGCTCAAGGGCCACGGCCCGGCAGACCTGACCGAGGTGTGCCTACAATTGGCGGCCAACATGCTGGTACTGGCAGGCAAGGGCGATGCCGCCCACTGCCGCGCTATGGCCGAGGCGGTCATTGCGGACGGCTCTGCCTTTGAAAAGTGCAAGGAAATGTTTGCCGCGCAGGGCGGCGACATCCGGGTGCTGGACGATTACAGCTTGTTTACACAGCCCGCCGCCAGCTATGAGCTGCTGGCTGAGCAGGACGGCTACATTGTGGCCAATGACGCGGAAAAGATCGGTTCTGCCAGTGTACTGCTGGGCGCAGGCCGCCAGAGAAAGGGCGACCCGCTGGACTTTGCTGCCGGTATCACCCTGCACAAAAAGCGCGGTGATTACGTCCATAAGGGCGAAAGCCTTGCCACCTTCTACGGCGCTGCGGACAAGTTTGAAGCTGCCGCAGCCGAGTACCGCAGCGGCCTTGTGTACGGCGCTGAAAAGCCGGAGGAAGCCCCGCTGGTGTATGCTCTTGTCACCAAGGACGGCGTAGAGCGGTACTGAATCTTATAAAACCTCCAAGGGACTGCTGCACAAAGCTGTGCGGCAGCCCCTTTTTGCGTTTTTACGCTGCAAATTGGCCTTTTGCACAAAGGAGCTGTCGCTTTTTAAGCAATTCGATGTATTTGCGGGGCAAACAGTAGAACTTTGCGGCAGGATATGGTATACTATACTGTACTTTTATGCCCCGGGAAAGGGGCTGCCAAAGGAGAAAGGACTTGTTATGAAGATCATTCTGGTGGGCGGCGGCAAGGTCGGCACGGCTCTGGCGCGCCAGCTCAGCGAGGAAGGCCACAACGTGACTGTGGTGGACACCAACAAAGCGCGCGTGGAGCACCTGACCGAAAGCTATGACGTGCTGGGCATCGTGGGCAATGGCTCGTCCATCACCACCCTGTCCGAGGCGGGCATTGAGGATGCGGACGTGTTCATTGCGGTCACCGGCTCGGACGAACTGAACCTGCTTTGCTGCATGTTTGCCAAAAAGGCGGGTCACTGCCACGGCATTGCCCGTGTGCGCAACCCGTCTTACAGCCACGAGCTGGACTTTATCAAAAAGCAGATCGGCATTTCCGCCATCATCAACCCGGAAATGGCAGCGGCAAAGGAGATCTCCCATCTGCTGCGGTTCCCCGGTGCCAGCAAGATCGATACCTTTGCGGACGGCCGTGTGCGGCTGATCAAGTTTGCGCTGCCCGATGCACTGGACGGCGTAGCCATCCGCGAGATCCCTACCCGGCTCAAGAGCGATATTCTGGTGTGCGCAGTAGAGCGTGAGGGCGGAGTCATCATCCCCAACGGTAACTTTGTGCTGCAAAAGGGCGATCAGGTCACCTTCCTTGCCACGCAGGAAAAGGCCCACGCTTTCTTCCGGCAGCTGCACCTGCCCGTGCAGCCGGTGCGCAACGCCCTCATTGTGGGCGGCGGTGCTATTGCCTACTACCTCAGTCAGGAGCTGCTGGAAAACCATGTGCGGGTGCGTATCGTGGAGCGGGATGCAGCCCGCTGCGTAGAGCTGGCTGAGCAGCTGCCCGGTGCACAGATTTTAAATGAGGACGGCTCCAACCGCGAGTTTCTGCTTTCCGAGGGTCTGGAATCCACCGAAGCCTTTGTGGCGCTGACCAACATCGATGAGGAGAACGTGCTGTTGACCCTGTTTGCCAAAAAGCACTCCAATGGCAAGCTGGTGACCAAGGTCAACCGTCTGGAATTTGACGATATTCTGGCCGGGCTGGATCTGGGCAGCGTGGTCTACCCTAAGTACATGACCTGTGACTACATCGTGCAGTACGTCCGCGCCCTGCAAAACGAGGCGGGCAACAACATCAAGACTTTGTACCGTATTCTGGACGACCGTGTGGAGGCGCTGGAATTTACGGTGCACGAGGAAAGCGCCGCCACCGGTGTGCCCCTGAGCCAGCTGCACCTGAAAAAGAACCTGCTGCTGTGCTGCATTACCCGCGGCAGCAAGATTCTGATCCCCCGCGGCGGCGACCAGATCCAGGTGGGCGACAACGTCATCGTGGTCACGCTGGAGCACGGTCTGCACGATCTGCGCGACATCGTGGAGCACTGACGGAGGCAGACTATGAATTATGCGATCGTTTTCCGTCTGCTGGGCTATGTGCTGATGATCGAGGGAGCATTGCTGCTGCTGCCCGCCGCTGCCAGCTTAGTATATGGCGAGTGGATGGTGCTGGGCGTGTTTCTGCTCACAGCTGCCGTCAGCGCTGGCATCGGCTACGCCCTGCACACCATCAAGCCACGCAGCAAGGTGTTCTATATGCGCGAGGGCTTTGCGGCTACCTCACTGTGCTGGGTGTTCATCTCGGTGATGGGCGCGGTGCCCTTTGTGCTCACCGGCTGCATCCCGAACCCCGTGGATGCCCTGTTTGAGACAGTCTCCGGCTTTACCACCACCGGTGCCAGCATTCTGCCCGCCGTGGAGGGACTGCCCAACGGTATTCTGTTCTGGCGCAGCTTCACCCACTGGATCGGCGGCATGGGCGTTCTGGTGTTTCTGCTCTCACTGCTGCCGCTGACCGGCGGCTCCCACGTTAACCTGATGAAGGCCGAAAGCCCCGGCCCGCAGGTGGACAAACTGGTGCCCAAGGTGCAGTCTACCGCTAAAATTTTGTACGGCATCTACTTTGCCCTCACTATGCTGGAACTGGTGTTCCTGCTGATTGGCAAAATGCCCCTGTTCGAGGCGATGCTCACCGCTTTTGGTACGGCGGGCACCGGCGGCTTTGGCTTCCGCAACGACAGCTTTGCCAGCTTTTCGCCCTACATCCAGTGGGTCGTGACCATCTTCATGATCCTGTTCGGTGTCAACTTCAACGCCTACTTCCTGCTGCTCATGCGCAAGTTCCGCCGCGCTGCTGCCAGCGAGGAGGTGCGGGGCTACTTTGTGGTCATCGCCGTGGCAGTGGGCATCATCACCGCCAATATTTATAGTATGTACAACAGCTTTGGCGAGGCGCTGCGGCAGGCCGCTTTTCAGGTGGGCTCCATCATCACCACCACCGGCTTTTCCAGCTGCGATTTTGACCTGTGGCCGACCCTCTCTAAAGAGATTCTGGTCATGCTCATGTTCATTGGCGCCTGCGCCGGCAGTACCGGCGGCGGCATCAAGGTGAGCCGTTTCCTCATTCTGGGTAAGACCCTGGCCAAGGAGCTCAAGACCGCCCTGCACCCGCAGGTGGTAGCGCCCGCCCGCATGGACGGTAAGCTGCTGAACCACGAGACCATCCGCACCACCAACGTGTTCATTGCGGCCTATATCTTTATCTTTGCGGCCTCCTTCTTCCTCATCAGCCTGAACGGCTTTGATATGGTGACGAACTTTACCGCCGTGGCGGCTACCCTGAACAACATCGGCCCGGGCTTGGAAATGGCAGGCCCAATGCAGAACTTCGGATGCTTTGCAGACCCCGCAAAGCTGGTGCTGATCTTCGATATGCTGGCCGGTCGTCTGGAGATCTTCCCCATGCTGGTGCTGTTTATGCCCGATACATGGCGTCGGTTCTAAGCCTTTTTGGCGCGAAACAAGAAAGAAAATTATTATTTCAGAACACCGGAGCTTCTATGGACGCTCCGGTGTTTTTTACGAAAGAAGACGGAAAGGCAAGCGGCAACGGTTAGAAATACCTTGCGTTTGGCACGGTGTTGCAGTATCCTTATAATATCAATTGTCTGACCCTTACCCCCGAGCAGGCAGAACCCCTTTTACAAACGAGAGCGTTCTGCAGGATAAGAAAGAAGAAAGCCAAAACAATAGAACATACAGGAGGAAATTACTATGGGTTTGATCAAAGCAGGTATGGGCGCACTGGGCGGAACTTTTGCAGACCAGTGGAAGGAATTTTTCTATTGCGATTCTCTGGATAAAGACGTGCTGATGGTCAAGGGTCAGAAGCGCACCTCCCGCCGCAGCTCCAACCACGGCGAGGATAACATCATCACCAACGGCAGCGGCATCGCCGTGGCAGATGGACAGTGTATGCTCATTGTGGAGCAGGGCAAGGTGGTGGAGGTGTGCGCCGAGCCGGGTGAGTATACCTTCGATTCCTCCACCGAGCCCAGTGTGTTCACCGGCAACTTCGGCGATAGTCTGGCAGCAACCTTCCAGACCGTAGCCAAGCGCTTTACCTACGGCGGCGACACCGGCAAGGATCAGCGGGTGTACTATATCAACACCAAGGAGCTGGGCGAGATCCTGTACGGCACTGCCACCCCCATCCCCTTCCGGGTGGTGGTCAGCGAGGAGCGGGGCTATAAGCTCTCTGTGAATATTCGCTGCAACGGCAGCTTTACCTACCGCATTTGCGACCCGCTGCTGTTCTACACCAACGTGTGCAGCAACGTTTCCAACCAGTACGATGCATCGGAGCTGGCTCCCCGCCTGAAGAGCGAGCTGATGAATGCTTTGCAGCCGGCGCTGGCCACCCTTTCTGCCAACAAGGTGCAGTATTACGAGATTCCCGCCCACACGCTGGAGATCTCGGACGCCCTCAACGAGCAACTGTCCAATATCTGGCGCAAGAAGCGCGGCATCGAGGTATTCTCCTTCAATATCAACTCTCTGTCCATCCCGGAGGAGCAGCAGAAGAAGATCACCGAGTGGGAAGAGAACGCCATGACCACCGACCCCACCACCGCCGCAGCCCGTCTGGTGGGCGGTCAGATCGACGCCATGAAGACCGCCGCAGGCAACACCGCCGGTGCCATGACCGGCTTTATGGGCATGGGCATGGCAGCTGGTGCAAACGGCATGAACGCCCAGAACCTGTTCGCCATGGGGCAGCAGCCCGCAGCACCCCAGCAGCAGACTTCTGCCGCCAACAGCTGGAAGTGCAGTTGCGGCGCTATTGCCACCGGCAAGTTCTGCCCGGAATGCGGCAGCAAAAAGCCGGAGCCGAAGCCCGCTGCTGACAGCTGGACTTGTAGCTGCGGTGCTACCGTTACCGGCAAATTCTGCCCGGAGTGCGGCAAGCCCCGCCCGGCGGCAGCAGAGGGCTGGACTTGCAGCTGCGGCGCGGTGAACAAGGGCAAGTTCTGCTCCGAGTGCGGCAAACCCAAGCCCGCCGGTACCCCCAAGTATAAGTGCGACAAGTGCGGCTGGGAACCGGCCGACCCCGCACACCCGCCCAAGTTCTGCCCGGAGTGCGGCGACCCCTTTGACGACAACGACCGCAGCTAAGCCCGGCGCACAGCCCGCTGCACAATAACTGAACACACTGCGGGGCAGGGAAGAAACCGAAGCCCTTGCCCCGCAGATCATAGGAGGAAACGCTATGGCAGGAATGCTGGAATATAAATGCCCCTGCTGCGATGGTGCCATCCAGTTCGACAGCACCACCCAGAAGATGAAATGTCCCTACTGCGACACCGAGTTTGAGGTGGACGCGCTGAAGGGCTACGATGAGGACCTGAAAGACCAAAAGCCCAGCGAGATGAACTGGGCCACCCCCGGCGGCAGCTGGGCAGAGGGCGAGACCGCCGGTCTGCATACTTATGTCTGCAAGAGCTGCGGCGGCGAGATTGTGGGCGACGATACCATGGCGGCCTCGGCCTGCCCCTTCTGTGGCAACCCCATCGTCCTCACCGGACAGTTTGCCGGAGACCTGCGCCCCGACCTCATCATCCCCTTCAAGCTGGATAAAAAAGCCGCCAAGGCAAAGCTGCAGGAGCATCTCAAGGGCAAGACCCTGCTGCCCAAGGTGTTCCGCAGCCAGAACCATATCGATGAGATCAAAGGCGTGTATGTGCCGTTCTGGCTGTACGACAGCGATGCCGACGCCCAGCTGCGCTTTACCGCTACCCGCACCCGCTTTTGGTCGGATGACGACTACGATTATACCGAGACCAGCTACTACTCCGTGCGCCGGGACGGCGTGCTGGGCTTTGATGCCGTTCCGGTGGACGGCTCCTCCAAGATGGCAGACGACCTGATGGAATCCATCGAGCCCTTTACCATGAGCGATGCCGTGCCCTTCAAGACCGCGTATCTGGCGGGCTATGTGGCCGATAAGTACGATGTGGACGCCCAAAAGAGTATCCAGCGCGCCAATGAGCGCGTCCGTCAATCCACCGAGGACGCCTTTACCCAGACCGTTACCGGCTACGACTCTGTGAAAATGGAGAACAGCAGCATCCAGCTGCACGGCGGCAAGGCAAAGTATGCCCTGTTCCCGGTGTGGGTGCTGAGCACCAGCTGGCAGGGTAACAACTACATTTTTGCCATGAACGGCCAGACGGGCAAGTTTGTGGGCAATCTGCCGGTGGATAAGGCCGCAGCCCGCAAGTGGACGCTGGGTCTTACGGCAGCCGTTGGTGCCGCATCCTATGCGGTGATGTGGCTGCTGTGGCTGGCCGGGATTCTGTAAAGGAGGGACGGAAGATGAAAAACACTGCTACCCGACTGTACTCCCTCTGTGCGGCGCTGGCAGCGCTGGTGCTGTTGCTGGCGCTGGCTGTACCGGCCTTTGCCGCAGACGGCTTTGCCGACCTGTACTACCGCGTGAACGACAGCGCAGAAGTCCTGACCGATGATGAGGACAGCGAGCTGGAAGCTTCGCTGGAGGAACTGAGCGTCCGCCAGAGCTTTGATGTGGTTATTGCCACCATCGACTCGCTGGAAGGCGAGGGCTGCACCAGCATGGAAGAATATGCCGATGACCTGTACGATTCCTGCCAGTTCGGCTACGGTGAAAACCGGGACGGCGTGCTGCTGCTGGTAAGCACAGGCGACCGTAAGTGGCATATCTCCACCTGCGGCTACGGCATTACCGCCTTTACGGACGCCGGCATCCAGTATCTTGGCGAACAGATGACCCCCGACATGGCAGACGGTGATTACGCCGCCGCCTTCCGCACCTTTATCCAGTGGACGGATGCGTATGTTACCGCCGCCCGCGAAGGCCACCCCTACGATGTAGACAATATGCCCAAGGAACCGTTCTCTATCGTGTATCTGGGCGTGGCGCTGCTCATTGGTCTGGTGACGGCACTGATCGTGACCGGCGTGATGAAGAGCCAGCTCAAGAGCGTGGCACCGCAGCGGGACGCTGCCGACTATGTGCGGCAGGGCAGCATGAAGCTGACCAACCAGCGGGATCTGTTCCTGTACCGTGACGTGCACCGCACCGAGCGGCCAAAGGCGTCCAGCTCCGACGATTCCGGCGGCAGCTCCACCCATACCTCCTCCAGCGGCACCACCCACGGCGGCGGAGGAGGTTCGTTCTGAAAACGTTCCCCGCAAGATAAAATCTCAAAAAACGATCCGCAGCAGCCGGACGCACCTGCGCCATGGCAACCGCTGCGGACCGTTTTTTACTTTTCTGCCGCCCGACACAAACGACTGATTTTTTCTGCGCCTTTAGGGCTATACTTCCAGTGCAAACGATTTTATATGCAGCAAGGAGCAGACACATGGGCATTTGGGAAAATCTGGGCATGGGCGGTTACCGGGGCTTTTCGCGCCCGGCGGCGCGGCTGTTGCAGCAGGCGGTGCAGCTGGCGGGGGATCTGGGCTGTGAGCAGGCAGATACCAGCCACCTTTTGCTGGCAATGCTGCGGCAGCAGGGCGCTGCGGCGCAGTTTCTGACCCGGAAAAACATTACCGAGCCGGAGGTGCGCCGCCAGCTGGCGCAGCGCCGCAGCGGTCCGGCACAGCGGCTGGAGCGGCAGGCCATGGCACCGGACCTGCGCCGCACCATGGACTATGCGCTCATTGGGGCGCAGAACGCCCACGTCAGCCGGGCAGAGCCGGAACATCTGCTCTGCGCCATGCTGGAAGATGACGGCTGCGCCGCCGGGATGCTGCTGGCGGAGATGGGACTTTCGCTCACCGAGGCGGTGCGGGAGTGCCGCCAGCTGAGCGGACAGTTCGTGCTGCCCGCCCAGCCCCGGGTGTCGGCAAGCATTCCCCGGGGCAGCCGCGCCAGCGATAAATATTGCCGCGATTTGACCCGCCGTGCCGCCGAAGGGGAGCTGGACCCGGTGTTCTGCCGGGAAGCAGAGCTTGACCGCATGGTGGAGATCCTGTGCCGCCGCCAGAAAAACGACCCCTGTCTGATTGGCGAGCCGGGCGTGGGCAAAACGGCGCTGGCCGAAGGTCTGGCGCTGCGCATTGCCGCCGGGCAGGTGCCCAGAGCGCTGCAAGGGCGGCGGCTGCTGGCGCTGGATATGGCCAGCTTGGTGGCGGGCACCAAGTACCGGGGCGATTTTGAGGAGCGGCTGAAAAACCTGCTGGAAGAGTTGGTGCGGGACGGCACCGCCATCCTGTTCATCGACGAGTTCCACACCATCGTGGGTGCCGGTGCCGCCGAGGGTGCCATCGACGCGGCCAGCATCCTGAAACCGGTGCTTGCCCGGGGTGAATTGCAGCTTATCGGCGC
Organism: uncultured Faecalibacterium sp.; assembly: GCA_934525405.1. Taxonomy (GTDB): domain Bacteria; phylum Bacillota; class Clostridia; order Oscillospirales; family Ruminococcaceae; genus Faecalibacterium. Next base: position 3,867 of record CAKSZF010000035.1, on the reverse strand, counting down.
CACCACCAATCAGGAGTTCCGCACCCATATCCAGAAGGATGCCGCGTTGGAACGCCGCTTTGGCCGGGTGCAGGTGGAGGAGCCTACCCCCGCACAGGCGGTGGAGATCCTCAACGGCCTTGCGCCCCGCTACGAGCGCTACCATAACGTGCGCCTGCCGCCCCAGACCTTGCAGGCGGCAGTGGAGCTTTCGGTGCGGTATCTGCCCGGGCGTTGCCTGCCGGATAAGGCCATCGACCTTGTGGACGAAGCCTGTGCGGCGGCACGCATCCTTGCCGAAAAGGAGCAGCGCACCCAGCCGGTGCTTACCCCGGAGGAGATCGCCCGGGTGGTGGCAGCAGCCAGCGGTGTGCCCGCTCAGCGGGTGGGCGAGCAGGAGCGGGAGCGGCTGGACAAGCTGGAAAGCCGCCTGAATGCGGAAATTGTCGGCCAGCAGCGGGCAGTGGCTGCCGTGGCGGGAGCCATCCGGCGCAGCCGCACCGGCCTGGGAGAGCCGGGGCGCCCCATCGGTGCCATGCTGTTTTTAGGCCCCACCGGCGTGGGTAAGACCGCCCTGGCGCGGGCGCTGGCAGTCAGCTGGTTCGGCAGCGAGAAGGCATTGCTCAAATTTGATATGTCGGAATATCAGGAGCAGCACACCGCCGCCCGGCTGCTGGGCGCACCGCCGGGCTACCTCGGCCACGATGAGGGTGGGCAGCTGACCGAAGCTGTGCGCCGCCGCCCGTACAGTGTGGTGCTGTTTGACGAGATCGAAAAAGCACACCCGGATATCCAGAATATCCTGTTGCAGATCTTGGAGGACGGTCAGCTGACCGATGCCATGGGGCGCAAGGCAGATTTCCGCAATACCATCGTGCTGCTTACTTCAAACTTGGGTGCACGGTTTCTGGCGGGGCAGAATGCACCGCTGGGCTTTGCCGCCGGGGCAGAGGCGGTGTTTGAAAAGCAGTCTGCGCAGGCCGTGGAGGAGGCCAAAAAGTGGTTCCGGCCGGAGCTGCTCGGGCGGCTGGACGAAGTAATCGTGTTCCGCCCGCTGGCGGAAGAAAACCTCCGCGCCATTGCAGAAAAAATGCTCTGCCAGCTGGAACAGCGCGCCGCCCGCAGCGGCTACCGGCTGCGTCACACCCCGCAGGTGGGGGCGGCACTGGCTGCCCGGGCGCAATCGGCCTACGGCGCGCGGGAGCTGCGCCGTCAGGTGGACAGGGCGGTGGAGCAGGCGCTTGCAAACCGTATTGCCGCCGGAACTGCCTGCGTAGGGCAGCACTGGACGGCAGACTGCGCTGCCGATGGCAGCATCGTTTTGCGGGAGGATGAAACCGTAACCCTATAAGAAAATAGCAAAATAGCATTTTTGCTTGCAACCGGCACGGTTTTCGACTATTATAGAGGAAATAGAGTTACAACAGGGAGGATCCCGATGCACACGCTGTTTCTTCTGAACCCCGCAGCCGGAAAGGCCGACTGTACCCGCTCCCTGCCGCAGCAGGTCGCGGCGGCTGCTGCCGGTGCCGGGCTTGCCCCGGAGGACTATACCATCCGCGTTACCACCCACGCAGGCCACGCCCGGGAGCTAGCCCGCGCAGCCGCGGCTGCCGCCCAGAAGGCCGGGGTGGAGCTTCACATTTTTACCGCTGGTGGTGACGGCACCTTCAACGAGGCGCTCACTGGTGCCCACGGTTTTGATAAGACCGCCGTGGGCTGCCTGCCCTATGGCAGTGGCAACGACTTTCTACGCACCTACGGTACAAAGGAGGAGTTTCTGGATCTGGACGCCCAGCTGGCGGGCGGGGCAGTGCCCATCGACCTGATGCGCACCAGTCTGGGGCTTTCTGCCACCATCTGCGCCGCCGGTCTGGACGCACAGGTGGCCTACGGCATCCCCAAGTTCCGGCGCATCCCGCTGTGCGGCGGCGAGGCAGCCTATGCGCTGTCCATTGTTCAGCAGCTGTGCGGGCATATCGGCCGCAGGGTGGAGTACGTCATTGACGGCGAGGTGCTGACCGTGGACTGCCTGATGTGCGCAGTGTGCAACGGCCGCGCCTACGGCGGCGGCTTCATGGCAGGGCCGGAGGCACAGCCGGACGACGGCTGGTTGGATGTGTTCATCGTGCGCAAGGTCAGCCGCCGGGTCATTGCAAAACTGCTGATGCTGTACAAAAACGGCCAGCACTTTCAAAACGGCCAGCTGACCGAGGCCGCAAAACCCTACTTTATCTATCGCCGCGCAAAATCGGTCAGTCTGCGGGCAGCAGACGACCGTGGGCCGATCATTGCCACCGTGGACGGCGAGTGCGCCCCCTGCAAGCAGGTGTCGGTACAGGTGCAGCCGCTGGCAGGCCGCGTGTTGCTGCCGTTGCCTGCCTACCAGCGCTTTACCGCAAAAAAAGCGGCTGTGAAGTAAAAAATAAACCATCAGACCCAAACAAGGCCGCTGCACGTTGTTCTGCGCAGCGGCCTTGAATTTTGTTTGTCAGGTGGCAGCTTTGGCGTGACGCTGCCGTACCCGGTGCTCCAGCGCCTTGTAAAAGTTGCTCAGGCAGAGTGTGAGCAAAAATACCGTCAGCGTCCAGACCACAGGATGTACCGTAAGGCAAAACCTGTCCGCAGCCCACTCCATGTACCGGATCAGAACCTGATGGATCAGGAAGCCGTAAGGGGACAGCTCGGCCAGCCACAAAAACGGCTTTGCAGAAATCAGCCGGGAAATAAACCCCTTGCCCGCGGCAAGCAGCCAGACCAGCAGCACCGCAGAGGGAGCAAACAGCACATTGTACCGGAAGGCCACCGCGCCCAGAACGCCCACCTGCCTGGCGGCGATAAACAGGCAGCCGCCCGCAAGCAGCATAGCGGCCAGCTCCAGCAGAGAGAAAGCACCGCGCGGCAGCGTGTTCTCCTGTTTGCGGTTGTAGTAAAGACAGCCCATACAGCAGCTGATGGTAAAATCTCCCGCCCGGAACAGGGGGCACAGATAGGTCAGGTAAAATACTACTGTTTCATTGAGTCCGACCTTCCAGAAAACAAAGGACGCAAGGCACTGTGCGCAGAAAACCGCAGCGGCAATGCAGCGCAGCCTGCGGGCATCAGCTTTTTTCAGCACGATGAGAAGCGGAGGAAAGATGGCATACAGAAAAGCCTGCACCGAAAGATACCACGCCACCCCGTTCAGGCAGAACCAGAAACGGCTGGAGGGTATCCATGTTTGCAGCAGGAAAATGTTTGCCGCAAGCTGCGCCGCACAGGAAAGCACCCCGCGGGCAGAGGGCTGCGCCAGAAGCCCTTTCAGCACAAATAACAGGGCGGCAGCCATCATAATAAGGTGCAGCGGATACAGCTTGCGTATTTTTTTAAGGGAAAAAGCTATGGCAGACCGCAGCCCCGGCGCTGTGCGGGGACGGTCGTAATAGTTGCAGGTCATCAGAAAGCCGGACAGCGCCACGAATACCGTGATCGCCCACGGCCCCAGCCACGGTGCCCCGCAATGGGAGAGAACCACGCTCAGAAATGCGATTGCCCGCAGCCCCTGTAAAGATGAAATCAGTTTTTTGCCTGTCACAGTATCCTCCATTCTGCCGTAAAGTGCGGCAGCTGTGTTTTTTGCAAGTGTTATAAGTATAAAAAAGGCGGCGCGTCCTGTCAAGAACGCACTGCTTTTTTGCGTGGCAGAGTGCGATTTTTGAACGTCATAAATTCTTAACAAAGAAAAGTTGCAAAACCCCTTGATTTTTCATGGCAAGATGAGTACAATACACTTAGCACTCAGAGAAAAGGAGTGCTAAATCACTGCGGAGCGCACACGAAGCCCCCGCAGGACGCAACAAAGTTTCAAATAAATTCAATATAATTGGAGGGCAAGAATTATGAAGATCA